>NZ_BAAAJK010000004.1:0-139132 GCF_039526905.1 Pseudonocardia kongjuensis
GGCTGTCCGCAGCCGCCGAGCAGACCGAGGCATCATGGCGGTCGGTGGACCGACTGGCCCGATCACTGGGAACCGACGACCCCCGCACCCTGGACCAGCGCCGCGTCGATCTGGCGCATCAACTGCTGCAGGGCACGATGACGGTCACCGACGTGGAGACCATCCGGGAGGCCGTCACCCAGATCCTGGCACCCCACCCACCCGACACCACCAGCACAGCTAGTGCCACCGGCACGGCAGGTCTGCACGGCACAGCAGGTGCCGCCGCCACCGCCGGTGCCCGGACCACCGGTGCTGCCCGGACCACCGGTGCTGCCCGGACCACCGGTGCTGCCCGGACGACCGGTGCAACCGGAACGACCGGAACGACCGAAACGACCGGTGCAACCGGAGCGGCCGAGCCGGACGCCGGAGACCGAGCCGCCGGGGCCCGAGCCGCCGGGGCCGGAGCGGCTGGAGTCGGAGCGGCCGGAGCCGGTGGGGGCATCGGACAGATCGATCAGGTCCCCCGCGCCGCCGGATACGTCAGCCCCCCGGCCGAGATACTCACAGACATCGTCGCCGCCGTACTGGCGGCACGCCCCGATCCAGGCACGGCGATCGGACGCAAACCACTGATCCAGGTCGTCGTCTCCCTCGACACACTGCTCGGCGACGACCACCCCGCCGAACTGGTCGGACACGGCCCGATCCCCGCCACCACCGCACGCGCCCTGGCCGCCGGCGGCACATGGACCCGCCTGGTGATCGACCCGCTGTCCGGAACGGTCCGCGACCGCGGCCGCACCACCTACACCCCACCCGAGGACATGGCCGACCTCATACGAGCCCGCGACGGCCTCTGCCGCGGACCACTGTGCAGCCGACCGATCCGCGACCTCGACCACCTCATCCCCTGGGCCCACGGCGGCACCACCGACACCACGAACCTGCACGGCCTGTGCCAGCACCACCACAAACTCAAAGACGCACCCGGCTGGCAGGTCCTCGCCGCCACCGACGGCTCACTGACCTGGATCAGCCCATGCGGACACCGGGAGACCACCCACCCACACGACTACCGACCCCACCTCACCGGCTCGGACACGACATCGCCCTCCGATGGCTCGGCAGCCGCAACCACGGCGGCCGCGGCCCGAGACGACGCCGATGACGATGCCCCGCCGTTCTGACCCGGAGGTAGGGGAGGAACCTCCGGGCCCGCTCGGGTCCTTCGGGCCCGTCCGATCAACGGTGTCACTGGCGTTGTCGGACAGGCCCTCAATCACAGGCTCTCGGCCGGGGCGTCGGCGCATCTGTCTTCTGTGGACCCGTCGCGGGTGGCATCGGCGTCGACCAGGTGCGGGCGAACCGCAGCGCGTGTTCTGAGCGTTCCTGTCGCAGTGCAGGATCAGCCGCCCAGGGCTCAGGGTTCGGGAGCACAGGGTTCGGGAGCGTGGGGAAGGTGAGCGTCAGGGCCGTCGTGGTGTGGGTCGGTGGCCCAGCCGACGACCGGGCGGCCGCCGGTCCTCGCGGGCGGCCGCGCGGCAGGAGCGGTCTGCGGACCGGGGCGCCACTGGTGTCGTCGCGCTGGAGATCCCGGTCGGTGAACGCGTCCCGCATCGCGGTGGGCCATCGGACATTCTCGCCGGTGCCGGTGCCGGTGCCGGTGCCGGTGCCGGTGCCGGTGCTGGTGCTGGTGCCGGTCGGGGTCAGCTCGGCTCCCCGCGCGCCTGGGCGCGGTTCGGGGGTGGAGGCGGTGAAGTCCCACTTGCGTAGGTCCGCGGGTCGGTGCTGGCTCTCGCGGGCGGAGCCGGTTGCGGGCGCAGGGTGTGCGTCCTGCGGGCCGTGCTCGCGCATGATCCGCTCGACCCGCTCGACCCGCTCGACCCGCTCGACCCGCTCGACCCGCTCGACGCGCTCGACGCGCTCGACGCGCTCGACGCGCTCGACGCGCACGTGCACGCCGTGGCGGCGCAGTTCGGGCCGGCGCCGGGGGAGAGCCGCGGCGGCGGGCTCGCTGACCGGCCGCATCTCGATGATCCGCACGGCTGCTGCCGCGGTCGTGCGGCGGACTCTCCGGCCGGATCGCTGACCTCACGCCGTGACGGGCGGGTCTTCGGCGGCTTCGGCGCAGCGGGAGAACCCCCACTGCGGTACGACCCGGGGGGCGGGTGCAGCGCGATGCGACCCCGCGGCAGGCCGGGCGGGATGCACGCAGAGCACCGGGCGGGGGATCGGCGGCCGACAGGTCTGTCGTGCGCAGGGCCCGTACGCGGACACGCGACGGCGTGGGTGCGCACCCCGGACGTCGGCGACGAGGCGCTCCGTCCGGGCCACCGGGCCGGGCACTGCGAGCTGCACGCCGGGACCGGCGGCATCCCGCCGGCCTCCCCGCCCCGTGGCCCGCCGGGGCGCACGGGCAGCGCGCGGACGAGAAGGCGCGGGACCGGCGGTGCCGGCGATGAGCGGGAAAGACACTGTGCCACAGCATCATCAACCGGTCGGTGGCCCCGCATGACGAGGGCACCCGGCCGACCGGTGCGATCGACCGAGGCGGCATCGCCGAGCAGGAGCCTCGAACCCGGGTCCCGTTCCCACGGCGTGGCACCGCCCGGATCGCGCTACGGTCCGCAACCCTCTGGGTCACCTGAACGAGTGAGGATCGAGTGGGGTGGGGGAAGTGGGTTCCGTACGGTCGCTGCGCGTTCCCGCCGTCGTGCTGGGCGTGCTCGTCCTGGCCGGGTGCACGCGCACGTCGATCGAGGGCCTGCAGGTCCGCTCCGGCCCCGGCACCGGGCACGGCGTCGTCGCCACGATCCCGGAGGCGGGCACCCCGGTCCGGGTGAGCTGCTGGCAGCGCGGCGAGCCGGTGCGCGGCGACGACGTCTGGTACCGGATCGGTTCCCCGGAACAGGGCTGGGTGACCAACTACTACATCCGCACCACCCGGGACTTCGGCAGCGCCCCCGCCTGCTGAGCGTGGCCCGTCACTCGTGCTCGGGCAGCAGCGGGACCTCCAGGTCGTCGCCCCGCCCGAGCCCGGTCGCCCGGGACACCGCCGCGGCGCCGAACCGGCGGCGCACCGCGTCCAGTGCGGTGTCCAGCGCCGGGCCGGACCGCGCGTCGAACGGGAGCTCCAGCTGCGGCGCGTCGTCCCGGTCGAGGTTGGTCAGCGACAGCCCGAGCAGGGTGATGCCGCGCTCGCGGATCTCCGGGAGCGCCGCGACCAGCAACCGCCGGGCCGCGCCGAGGATGGTCGGGGTGTGGGCGGTCGGCGCCGGCAGGGTGTGCGAGCGGGTGACCCGGGCGTAGTCGGCGAAACGCAACCGCAGCACCACCGTCCGGCAGGTGCGCCCGCCGCCCGGCCCCGCCGGGTCGAGGTCGCTCCCCTTCGGCGCGCGCAGCCGCCGGGCGAGCCGGTCGACGGTGCCGGCCAGGATCGCGTCCAGCTCCTCCGGATCACGGTGCCGGCGCCCGAGCGCCCGCTGCGACCCGATCGAGCGCCGCGCCCGGCCGGTCTCGACCGGGCGCGGATCGCGCAGGTGCGCCAGCGCGTGCAGGTGCCGCCCGGCGGCCGGGCCGAGCAGCGACACCAGGGCCGGCTCGCCGAGGCCCGCGACGTCGGAGACGGTGCGCACGCCCAGCTCGTGCAGCCGGCCTGCGGTGACCGACCCGACGCCCCACAACCGTTCCACCGGCAGCGGATGCAGGAACTCGCGCTCCCGCTCCGGATCGACGACGAGCAGCCCGTCGGGTTTCGCCACCCCGCTCGCGACCTTCGCCAGGAACTTGGTGCGTGCGACGCCGACGGTGATCGGCAGGCCCGCCTCGGCCAGCACCCGTTCGCGCAGCCGGGCGGCGATCTCGCGCGGCGCCCCCGCGATCCGGGCGAGCCCGCCGACCTCCAGGAACGCCTCGTCGATCGACAGGCCCTCCACCTCGGGCGTGACGTCCCGGAAGATCGCGAAGACGGCGCGGCTCGCCGCCGAGTACGCGGCCATCCGGGGCGGCACGACGACCGCGGCCGGGCAGAGCGCCCTGGCCTGCCTGCCGCCCATCGCCGTCGCGACGCCGTACGCCTTCGCCTGGTAGCTCGCCGCCAGCACGACCCCGCCGCCGACGATCACCGGCCGGTCCCGCAGGCGCGGATCGTCGCGCTGCTCGACCGAGGCGTAGAACGAGTCCAGGTCGGCATGCAGGATCGTGGCCAGGCCGCGCACGAACATATGTTCGCACACCCGGCAGCCCCGCGTCACCCGCCGCCGGTGCGGCTCTCCCAGCGCGTCCGGGCCCGCCGCGCCGCCTTCGCGACGACCTGGTCGGGATGGTTCGCGCCGAGCTCGGCGAGCACGTCGCCCAGGTGCGGGTTGTCGAGCCGCCAGAGCACCTCGAACACCGGGACGGTCTCCGGCGGGAACTCCCGGGCGAACAGCTCCGGCCACTGGTCGGGGGCGATCGTGTCGATCGTGACGGCCAGCACGTCGACCGAGGCGTGCAGCAGCAGGTCCGGCTCCACCTCGTCCGGGTCGAGCAGCCCGCGGCCGACCAGCCGGCGGGCGACCTGCGCGCGGTGCGGCCCGTCGAGGTGCTCGTGCAGCAGGTCGTCGACGATCGATCCGAACCGCTCGGCGGCGACGCTGGTCGCGGTCAGGACGACGACCAGCGGCCGGCCCGGGGCGAGCGCCTCGGTCACGAACGCCGAGACGGCCTGCGCCGGATCGGGCTGCGCCGCGTACCAGACGTCGATGTCGTCGCGCCACTGGTCGGGTGGCACCTCGCCGGCCAGCCCGACGACGTCGGCGGCGGTCGCGACGGCCGGATCGGGCCGGGTCGGGAAGTCCAGCCCCTCGGCGGAGAGCACCAGCAGCGCGCAGGCGATCCCGCCGGGGGTGAGCGTGACCCGCCCGCCGGCCCGCCGGACCTCCCCGGGGGCACCGGAGTCGGGCACCGGCTCGGCACCGTCCCAGCGGACCAGCCCGAGCCGCTCGAGCCGGGTGACCAGGGTGCCGGTCGTCGCGGGGACGACGTCGAGCTGCCGGTACCACTCCGACCAGCCGAGGACCAGGCCGAGCAGCTCGGCGAGGGTGTCGAACTCCAGGCCGTCGGCGGGATGGCGGAGCAGGGCCAGGAAGCCGGGCGTCGCGTCGTCGGCGGGATGCGGCAACGGCTCGTCGTCGTCCTCGGAGTCGGCGAGCCGGCCGGCGACCGCCTCCAGGTGCTCCTGCAGGACCTCGACGGCGTGCCGCTCGATCTCGTCGGCCGGCGCGTCCGCGGCGTCGAGCAGCCCGTCGAGGCCCTCGTCGATGAGGTCCCCGGACCACTCGTCGTCGTCGGCGCGGCGGTCGCCGAGCACGGTGAGCACGCCCTCGTCGCGGGCGCCGAGCACCAGGTCCTCGTGCGCCGTGGTGTCGTCGAGCGCGGCGAAGCGGGGCACCGCGACCAGCCGCCCGCCGTCGCGGCGGACCGCCCCGGCCCGCACCGCCGCCCCCAGCACCCAGGTCAGCGTCGGCAGCTGGCCGGCCCGGACGAGCCGGCTCCCGCCCGGGCGCTCCACGTCGTCCCCGGTGCCGAGCAGCTCCACCAGCTCCCGCGCGTCGGCGAGCCGGAGGTTGCCGGTCTTCGTCAGCGCCCGGCCGCCCTCGCCGCACCACTGCGCCAGCAGCCGGGCGTCGCGCAGGATCGGGGCCTGCGCGGCGCTGCGCGCCCGGTCGGCCGGCGACGGGATCCGCACCGGGTCCGGCGGCGACTCGAACTCGGCGAGCAGCGGCTCGACCGGGCCGGCCTCCAGCTCGTCGTAGGTGTCGGCGAAGCCGGTGCACAGCCGCCGGATCGCCGACGGCCGCGGGCTCGCCTGCGCGAGCAGGCCCTGCTCGTCGAGGTACTCCACGAACACGACGACGGTCAGCGGCACCAGCCGCAGCGGCAGCCGGTGCTCGGCCATCACGTGCGGGCACCAGTCGTCCAGGAACTCGGTGAGCTGCTCGAGCGGCCAGCTCGCCAGGTCGCCGTCGGCGGCGAGCCACTTGTACTGCATCAACAGCTCGGCGGACATCGGTTCGCCGACGAGCTCGTGCTCGTCGAGCCACGCGGCGAAGCCGGTGCTCAGCTCCGCCAGCCGCTCATGGAACGCGTCGCCCTCGTCCACACCGAACTGCATGCGCATGACGTCGAGTGTGCACTGCCGGTCCGACAGTGGCAGACCGGCGTGTCCGACGCCGGTTCGGCCCGGAACGGGCAGGATGGGCCGCGCCATGACCACCCTGTTCGCGCTGCTCATCGCCGTCGCCGCGATGATCGGCAACACCGTCGCGGCGCTCTGGGAGGCCAAGGGCAGCCGGCTGGCGAAGTACGGCAGGCCGGTGTGGCTGCAGCCGTGGTTCCTGGCCGGGCTGTTCGCCGACGTCGTCGCCTGGGTGCTGACCGTGGTCGCGCTGCGCTACCTGCCGGTGTTCGCGGTGCAGTCGATCCTGGCCGGGGCGATCGCGCTGACCACGCTGGCCGACCACGGCTGGAACCCGTGGAACCTGATCTGGCGCGACCGCTGGGCGGTGGTCGCGGTGCTGGCCGGGCTGGTGCTGGTCGCGGCGAGCGCCGAGCCGGAACGACCGGAGGCGCTGCCCCCGGCCGCGACGCCGGTGCTGCTGGTGTCGTTCGCGGTGCTGCTGGTCGCGGCGCCGTTCGTGTGGCGGGCCGGACGGCCGATGCTGCTCGCGTTCCTGGCCGGGCTCGGCTTCGGCGGCACGGCGCTCGCGGTGCGCGCCATCCATCCCGGCCCGATCCGCTGGGAGACGGTCGGCGAGCTGCTGCTCGATCCGCTCGTCTACGGCGTCGTGGTGATGGGGGTGCTCGGCGTGCTGGCCTTCGCGAAGGCGCTGCAGGACGGCGCCGTCGGCACGGCGACGGCGGTGCTGTCGGTGACCGAGGTGGTCGTGCCCGGCGTGGTCGGCATCGCGCTGCTCGGCGACCGGATCCGGCCGGGCTGGGAGGGCGCGGCGCTGCTGGGCGTCGTCGTCGCGCTGGCCGGGGTGGTCGCGCTCACCCGGCCCGATCCGGACTCGCAGCGCAGGCGGGTGCACTGACCCGGGAAGCCCGGCGGCGCCGCAGGCGTTGCCCGGACATGACGACGACCGGGACCGACATCCGCACCGAGCACGCCGCGTGGAGGGCCGAGCGGGAGGAGCAGCTCCGCGCACCGCACGGCTGGCTGTCCCTGACCGCCCTGCACTGGCTCGACGACGGCCCCGGCGACATCGGGTCGCTCCCGGGCACCTGGCGGGTCGCCGACGCCGACACCGTCGAGATCACCGCGGCGGCGGCCGACGGGGTCGTGCTGCCGGGCACCGCCGGGCCGCTGGACGGCAGCGCGCAGGTCCGCCCGGTCGACGGTGCGCCCGGCGCGATGGTGACGGTGGGGGAGCGGATCGTCGAGATCGCCCGCCGCACCGACGGCTACGCGTTGCGGGTGCGTGACCCGCAGGCGGTCACCCGGACCGCGTTCGACGGCGTCCCCACCTGGGACTTCGACCCGGGTGCCGTCCTGACCGGCCGGTTCACCGCCTACGACGAGCCGCGCCGGATCACCGTGGACGCGGTCGTCGAGGGGCTGCAGCACTTCCCGACCGCGGTCGGCGAGGTCGAGTTCGAGCTTCGTGGCGGCACCCGGCGGCTGGTCGCGCTGGCCGGGAAGGACGGCGGGCTGTCGCTGCACTTCCGGGACGCGACCTCGGGCCGGGAGACCTACGGCGGCGGCCGCATCCTGAAGACCGCCGATCCGGACGCCGACGGCACCGTGCAGGTCGATCTGAACCGCACGGTGAACCTGCCGTGCGCCTTCACCGCGTACGCGACCTGCCCGCTGCCGCCCGCGGGCAACGCGCTCGACGTCGCCGTCGAGGCGGGCGAGCGGACGCCGCCGCGCCCGGACCTGGTCTGAGAGAGGGAGGCGCCCGGCCCGGAAGGGGGGCGGGCCGGGCGCCGGGGAGCGTTCCCGGCGTCAGCCGAGGAAACGCTGGTACAGGTCGGTCACCAGGAGCGTCAGGAACAGCGCGGAGGACGCGCCGAGCAGCGTGTTCGACAGCCACCGCGAGCGCCCCTGCGCCGGGATCCGCTTCGAGTTGAGCAGCAGCATCAGGGTGATCGCGAGGAACGGCATGAACACCGAGCCGAGCACGCCGTACACCAGGGTGAGCCCGAACGGGCGGTCGATGAACAGCAGCCCCATCGGCGGGATCGTCAGCCACAGCAGGTAGCCGCGGAACGGCAGCGAGCGCTCGATCTCGGTGGCGACGAACGCGCCGGAGCGCTCCTCGGCGGTGTCCGGGGCGGCCGCGGCGCCGGCCGCAGCGGTGTTCGCCGTGGCGCCGACGGCGGCGTCGTTGCCGACCGTCTCGGCGGCCCTGCCGTGCGGCAGCCGCAGCGTGCGGACCATGTCGGCGAACAGCAGGCTGACCCCGTTCCAGACGCCGAGCAGCGAGCTGGAGGTCACCGCGAGGAACCCGAACAGGAACAGCAGCCGGGCCCACTCGCCGTAGCTCTCGCCGAGCGCCTCGCCCAGGGTGAGCAGGCCGCGGTCGTTCTCGGTGAGGTCCTGGCCGAGCAGCATGGTCGAGCCGACCACCAGCATCGCGACCACGAAGATGCCGGTCATCACGTAGCCGACGGCGTTGTCCAGCCGCATCATCGACAGCCAGCCGGTGCCCTTCCAGCCCTTCGCGAACATCCAGTAGCCGTAGGCGGCCATGGTGATCGTCCCGCCGACGCCGCCGATCAGGCCGAGCACGTAGACGACCGAGCCCTCGGGCAGCCGCGGCACCAGCCCGTTCGCCAGGTCGCCGAGATCGGGGGTGACCAGCACGGCCACCGACACCACGGACACGAACTTGATCAGGACCAGCACGGTCATGAACTTCTCGAACACGTGGTAGCGCTGCGCCCAGACCAGCGCCAGGCCGACCACCCCGGCGATCATCGCCCAGTAGCGCACGGTCAGGCCGCCGAACAGCGCGTTCAGCGGGAGCCCGACGGCGGACATCGCGGTCGCCCCGTAGACGAAGCCCCAGATCACGATGTAGGCGGCGAAGAAGGTGGTCGCCCAGCGCCCGAGCCGCCGCCAGCCGTCGAGCAGCGTGGATCCGGAGGCGAGGTGCCAGCGCCCGACCCCCTCACCGAGCGCGAGCTTCAGGACGGTGCCGAGCACGGCAGCCCACAGCAGCGCGGTGCCGTACTGCGCGCCGGCGATCATCGTCGCGACCAGGTCACCGGCCCCGACTCCGGTGGCCGCGGCCAGCAGGCCCGGTCCGAGGCTGCGGAACCGGTCCTTCCCGGTCGGCGGGAGCATCGGTTCCGCGGGGAACTTCTGCAGGGCGTCATTGCTCATGGGGTGGGGGCTCCTCGGGCGCGCCAATGCTCGGACGCGGGGACGCTAGACGCCGCCGGCGGTCCTGCCCGGCGGTCTTTACCGGGGCTTAAGGCGGATCAGCCGTGCAGGTCGCGGTAGGCGGCCGCGGCACCCGGGTGCAGCGGGACGTCGCCGGTGTCGACCAGCGAGGGCTGGTCGAGATAGCGGGTGCCCAGCGCCGAGCCCGGCATGAGCCGGGGCGCGTGCTCGACGAGCATCCGCGCGATCGCGCCCGCGTCGTCGTCGGCGAGCGCGGAGGTGGCGACGAGCAGGTTGGGCACGCCGATGGTCAGCACCGGCTCGGCCGCGCCGTACACCCCGGGCGGGACGACGGTCGCCGTGTACAGCCCCGGGCCGACGACATCGCGCAGCCCGCCGGCGTACCCGGCCAGCGGCAGCAGCCGGATCGCCAGCCGGGCGGCCAGCGCGTCGGCGGCCGGGGTGGGCAGCCCGCCGGACCACAGCAGGGCGTCGATCCGGCCCTCGGCCAGCGCCGCGGTGGCCTCGGTCAGCGGGAGCTCCAGGCTCTGCACCGCGACCCCGGACAGCGCGACCAGCCGGGCCCCGGCGAGCGCCGAGCCCGAGCCGGTGGAGCCGAGCGACACCGGCCTGCCCGCGAGATCGGGCAGCCCGGTGAACGGGGAGTCCGCCCGGACGGCGAGCTGCAGGTAGTTCTCGTAGACGCGGCCGATCGCCAGGTACTCGACCGGCCGGTCGAACGGGGGCACGCCGGCCCGGGCGTCGCGCACGACGTCGGTCATCGCCAGCCCGACGGCGGCCTCGCCGCTCGCGACGAGCTCCAGGTTGGCGCGCGATCCGCCGGTCGTGACCGGGTCCAGCGGGTGCCCGGCCTCGCGCGAGACCGCGCCGAGCAGGGTGCCGAACTCGGCGTAGAACCCGCCGGCCTCGCCCGCGGCGAACGGCAGGCCGCCCGCCCGGGCGCGGGCGCAGCCGGCGAGCGGCAGCGCGAGCAGCCCGGCCAGGAACACCCGCCTGCCGAGCGCGGTCACCGCCGCCCCAGGGTCACCGTGGCGAGCAGCCCGCCGCGCGGGGCCGGGCCCAGGGTCAGCTCGCCGTCCCGGGCCCGGACGAGCCGGTCGGCGATCGCCAGCCCGAGCCCGGAGCCACCGGAGGACCTGCCCTGCCAGAAGCGCTGCCGGGCGCTGGCGAGATCGCCCTCGGAGAGACCGGGGCCGTCGTCGGCGACCGAGACCGCGATCGTCGAGCCGGTACCGGTCCAGCGGACCCGCACGGTGGTGCCGGGGCCGGTGTGCCGGATGGCGTTGTCGAGCAGGACGTCCAGCACCTGCTCCAGGTCGCCGGCCGGCCAGCCGGTGACCAGGGCGTCCTCCCCGTCGCCGAGCAGTGCGACCTCCGCGGCGTCGGCGGCCGGCCGCCAGGCGTCCACCCGGCCGGCCGCGACCTCCCCGACGTCGCACCGCGATCCGCCGTCCGATCCGGCCGCGACCGCCGACGCCGTGGCCTCCGCCGAGGCCAGCCCGAGCATCCCGTCCAGCAGCCGCTCCAGCCGGTCCACCTCGTTGAGCGTGGAGTCGTAGGCGGACCGGCCGTCGCCGTCGACGTGCGTCTCCAGCCCGTCCACCCGCAGCCGCAGCGCGGCGAGCGGATTGCGGATCTGGTGCGAGGCGTCGGCGACCAGGCGCTGCTGCTCCTCGGCGCCGGCCCGCACCGAGGCCGACATCCGGTTGAACGACTCGGACAGCTCGCGCAGCTCGGCGGGGCCCTCGGAGACGGCGATCTGCTCTCCGGCCCGGCCCGCCGCGAGGGCACCGACCCCCTCCGCGAGCGCGTCCACCGGGCGCAGCACCCAGCGCGCCACGGCCAGCGCCAGCGCCGCGAAGGCCAGCGCCGCCGCGAGCGCGCCGAGCAGCACCAGCGACCAGGCGACGGTGACGTCGGCGGCCGCCCGGGACGGGTCGACCTGCAGCAGGACGGCGCCGTCGGCCCGGCTGCCGGTGCCGACCGGCTGCCACATCAGCACCGGCTCGTCGTCGAACGGGGTGACCCGGGCGGGCACCGCGGACGGCTCGTTGCGCAGCGCGGCGTTCAGCGCGGCGTCCACGCCGGGCGCGTCCGGGGACAGTCCGGACCACACCACCGGCCTGCGCAGGGCGTCGACGACGAGCACGCCCTCGCCGTACAGCTCGGCGTGCCGGCGCACGCTGCGTTCCAGCTCCGCGCACAGCTCGTCGCGCTCGGCGTTCAGCGCGGCCAGCGCGACGAACCGGTCCAGGTCGTGCGCCCGGCTCATCGTGAGCACCTGGGCCCGTGCGGTCGCCCGCTCGTCGAGCAGCGGCACGACGAACGCGGTCATCGTGAGCAGCGAGAACAGCGAGAGCACGACCAGCAGCCGCCGGCGCACGGCGTCACCGCCCCAGCCGGTAGCCGAACCCGCGCACGGTCGCGACCAGACCGGGCCGGTCGAGCTTCGCGCGCAGCGCGGCGACGTGCACGTCGAGCGCCTTCGAGCCGGCGACCGTGGCGTCGCCCCACACCTCGTCGAGCACCTGCTGGCGGCTGACCGCGACCCCGGCCCGCCGGGCCAGCACCGCGACCACCGCGTACTCGGTGGCGGTCAGCGCCAGCTCGGTGCCGGCCACGGTGACCCGGCGCGCGTCCAGGTCGATCCGGACGTCCTCGGCGTCGACCACACCGGGCGCGGCCGTGGCCGCGGGCGCCCGGCGGGCGACGGCGTCGACCCGGGCCAGCAGCTCCCGCAGCCGGACCGGCTTGACCAGGTAGTCGTCGGCGCCCAGGTGCAGCCCGCGGATGACGTCGCGCTCGCTGGACCGCGCGGTCAGCACGATCACCGGCACGGGCGAGTCGCGGCGCAGCCTGCGCAGCAGGGTCAGCCCGTCGCCGTCGGGCAGGCCGAGATCGAGCAGCACCAGATCGGCCTCGCCCAGCAGCGCCGACGCGGTACCCGCGGTCGGCGCGTGCAGCACGCCGTGGCCCCGGGTCCGCAGGGCGTCGACCACCGCTCCGGCGACCCCCTCGTCGTCCTCGATCACGAGCACCCGCACGTTTGCGAGCATGCCGCACGGCACCGGTGCGGCACAGTCATTGCAACCTCACCGCAACCGTGTCGCCGGACACGCCGGGTGGTGTTCACTGCAGGCGTTGCCCCGACGACCGTGGCACGGACGGCGAGCACCGCCGCGGTCGTGGCGAACCCGCTCGCAGGAGGCCCCGACGTGACCGAGACACTCGAGAAGTCCGCGGCGCGCGACACGGCGCAGACCTGGTTGACCGCGTTCGGCGACGCGCTGGCCGCCCGCGACGTCGACCGGGCCGTCGGCCTGTTCGCCGCCGAGAGCTACTGGCGGGACCTGGTCGCCTTCACCTGGAACCTGAGGACCGTCGAGCACCACGACGGCGTCCGGGACCTGCTGACCAGCACCCTGGAGAGCACCGACCCGTCGAACTGGACGATCACCGCCGAGCCCACCGAGGCCGGCGGCGTCACCGACGTCTGGTTCTCCTTCGAGACGGCGGTCGGCCGCGGCTCCGGGCACGCCCGGCTGGTGTCCGAGGACGGCGCGCCGCGGGCCTGGACCTTCCTCACCACGCTCGACGAGCTGAAGGGCCACGAGGAGCCGCGCGGCGACAACCGGCCGTTCGGCACCGAGCACGGCGCCAACCCGAATCGGGTCACCTGGAAGGAACAGCGCGAGCAGGAGCTCGCCGAGCTCGGCCGCACCCGCGACCCGGAGGTCGTGATCGTCGGCGGCGGGCAGGGCGGGATCGCGCTGGGCGCGCGGCTGCGGCAGCTCGGCGTCGACACGATCATCGTCGAGCGCAACGAGCGGCCCGGCGACTCCTGGCGCAAGCGCTACAAGAGCCTCGCCCTGCACGACCCGGTCTGGTACGACCACCTGCCCTACCTGAAGTTCCCGGACAACTGGCCGGTGTTCGCGCCGAAGGACAAGATCGGCGACTGGCTGGAGTTCTACACCCGGATCATGGAGCTCACCTACTGGGGCTCGACGACGGCGCGCTCGGCCACCTTCGACGAGGCGAGCGGCCGGTGGGCGGTGGTCGTCGACCGGGCGGGCGAGGAGATCACGCTGCGGCCGCGGCAGCTGGTGTTCGCGCTCGGGGTGTCCGGGAAGCCGAACATCCCGGACGTCCCGGGGCGGGAGCGGTTCTCCGGAGACGTGCAGCACTCGTCGCAGCATCCCGGCCCGGACGCCTACCGGGGCCGGAAGGTCGTCGTCATCGGGTCGAACAACTCGGCGTTCGACATCTGCGGCGCGCTGTGGGAGGTGGGCGCCGACGTCACCATGGTGCAGCGGTCCTCCACCCACATCATCAAGTCCGACACCCTGATGGAGCTCGGTCTGGGCGACCTCTACTCGGAGCGGGCGGTCGCGAACGGGATCGACACGCACACCGCCGACATGATCTTCGCGTCGCTGCCGTACCGGATCATGCACACCTTCCAGAAGCCGACCTACGACAAGGCCCGCGAGGTCGACGCCGACTTCTACCGGCGGCTGACCGAGGCCGGGTTCGATCTCGATTTCGGCGACGACGACTCCGGGCTGTTCATGAAGTACCTGCGCCGCGGCTCCGGCTACTACATCGACGTCGGCGCCGCCGAGCTGGTCGCCGACGGCCGGGTGAAGCTCGCCAAGGGGCAGGTCACCGAGTTCACCGAGAAGGGCGTCCGGCTGTCCGACGGCACCGAGCTCGACGCCGACCTGGTCGTCTTCGCGACCGGCTACGGCTCGATGAACGGGCTCGCCGCGGACATCGTGGGCCAGGAGGTCGCGGACGCGGTCGGCAAGGTCTGGGGCCTCGGGTCGGACACCACCAAGGACCCCGGTCCGTGGGAGGGCGAGCAGCGCAACATGTGGAAGCCCACCCAGCAGCCCAACCTGTGGTTCCACGGCGGGAACCTGCACCAGAGCCGGTTCTACTCGCTGTACCTGGCGCTGCAGCTCAAGGCCCGGCAGGAGGGCATCCCGACGCCGGTGTACGGGCTGCAGGAGCGGCACCACCTGTCGTAGCCGGCGGGCACGCCGGCGGCCCGCGTATCCCCCCGGAACACGCGGGCCGCCGGTCGGGAGCCCACGGGCGGCCCCCACCGCCCCGGGCGGGCCGCGGATCCGGATCCGGGCCCGGCCCGGACGATCTGGACAGGTGTCAGGATTTTACTGGACGACTGTCCAGCCCGGATCGCGGGCCCGCCGCCGGACGGACCGAGGGTCAGGAACCGGCCGGTGCGGCCAGGTCCTCCACCGCCGACCCGACGTCGACCGGGCTGCGCAGCACGCCGTAGTCGGCGTAGCGGTCGGCGACGCCCTGCAGCTCGGCGACCAGGTCGTCGTCCAGCGCCTCGGACTCGCGCTGTGCCCGGTCGGCCATCAGCTCGGCGACCTCGGCCGGGCGGCCGGTCAGCTCCGAGTAGATCGCCGCGTTCTCGGCCGGGTTCTCCCGGGCCCACTGCAGGGCAGTGGCGTAGCGCTCGGTGAAGTCGGCCATCGCCGCCCGGGTGCCCGGGTCCTCCAGGGCCGCGGTGTTGGCGTCCAGGAAGGTCAGGCCGGTGCCGAGGCCCTCGGCGTCGCGCAGGATCCGGGCGCCGGACTCCTGCTGGGCGACCGCGGTGTACGGGTCCCAGGTCGACCACGCGTCGATCGCACCCGAGTTCAGCGCGGCGGCCGCGTCGACCGGCTGCAGGAACGAGATCTCGACCTCCTCGGCGGGCACCCCGGCCTCCTCCAGCGCCCGCAGCAGCAGGTAGTGCCCGATGCTGCCCTGGGTGGTGGGGGAGACGGTCTTCCCGCGCAGGTCGGCGACCGACTGCACCGGGGAGTCGCCGGGCACGAGCAGCGCGAGGCCGCCCTTCGCCGGGGACCGGGTGGCCTTCACGATCTTGATGCTGTCGGTGGAGGACAGCGCGGTCAGGGTCGGCGCGTCACCGGCGATGCCGATGTCGATCGCCTCGCTGCGCAGCGCCTCCAGCAGCGGCGCCGCTGCCGGGAACTGGGCCCACTCGACGGTGTACGGGGCGCCGTCGAGCGCGCCGGAGGCCTCGACCAGCGCGGACTGGATGCCGGCCTGGTCGCCGACCCGCAGCGTCACCTGGGACAGGTCGACCGGGGCGTCGTCGTCGGCGGGGGTGCCGCCGGCGCAGCCGGTGAGGGCGACGGCGAGTGCGGCGAGCAGTGCGGGGAGCGCGAGCAGGCGGTTCACGGGGCGGGCTCCGGATCGGTGAGCGGGGTGAGCGAGGGGAGGTTCACGACGATCCCCTCCTGGGTGCTGCGCGAGATCACCACGACGGCCGGGTTGTCCGGGTCGGGGTTCTCCTCGCGGTGCGGGACGTAGGGCGGGACGAACACGTAGTCGCCGGGCTCGGTCTGCAGCACGACCTCGCCGGTGCCGTCGTGGAAGACGAACCGGGGCCGCCCGCTGACCACGTAGATCGAGGTCTCGGCCTCGCCGTGGTGGTGGTCGCCGGAGTTGGTGTCCGGCGCGACGTGCGTCTCGCCGGTCCACAGCTTCCGCGAGCCGACGGTCCGGCCGCTGACCGCCTCGCGCCGGGACATGCCGCTGGTCTGCGCGGTGTCCGCGGACAGATCGGCACCGCGGATCAGGTGCACCCGCGCGTGCGCCGGCGGGTCGCCGGGGGTCGCCGGGAGATCGGGATGGAAGGCGTCGGTACTGCTCATCGGGGGTCACGCTCCGGGGTGAGTGCGGTCAGGGTGTGGCCGGTCAGGAAGTCGGCCACGGTGCGTTCGAGGTCCGCCCACAGGACGGCGGCCGGTCCGGTGCCACGGACCGTCGCGAGCGCGCCCTCGGTCGCGCGGACGACGTCGGCGACGGTGATCGCGCCGGCCGGCCGGGCGAGCCGGTAGCCGCCCTCGCAGCCGCGCCTGCTGGTGACCAGCCCGGCCCGGCGCAGCTGCAGCATGATGTTGACCAGCGAGTTCAGCGGGATGCCGCGGGACCGGGCGATGGCGTCGCAGGTGACCGTTCCGTCCCCGGCAGCGCCGCCGTCCCCTGCCGCGCCGCCGTCCCCTGCCGCGCCGCCGTCCCCGGCAGCGGCCGCGAGCTCGGCCAGTGCCCGCAGCGCGTGGTCGAGCCGGGCGGACACGTTCAGCGGTGCGGCCCGCCGGGCGCGCGCCGCGGGTTCCGCCGCGGCCGGGGCGAGGAAGGCCGCCCCCTTCGCGGCCTTCTCCAGGAACAGCACCAGGCGGGCGGCGACGATCCGGTGGAACTGGTCGTTCAGCACGTCGTGCACCCCGTCGGCGACGACGGCGAGCTCGTCGGCGGCCCGCACCAGCGGCCGCACCGCGGCGACCGGGGCGACGGCGTCGGCGGCGCCGTGCAGCCACAGCACCGGCACCCCGGGCAGCGCGCCGGACGGCACCGCCCCGGCCGGCTCGGCGATCTCGCCCCAGCGGAACCCGGGATCGGCCTCCAGCACGCCGCGGTGCACCGGGCAGGCGGTGCGCGCGTCCAGCTCGCCGGCCCGGTCGCGCGGCGGCCCGCCGTCCGGCGGCGCGGCGGGCAGCCCGGCCAGCACCAGCGCGTCCAGCGCGACGGTGCCCGCGGCGGCGATCTCCCAGGCGCGCAGCGCGCCCGTGTCCGAGCCGAGCAGCACCCGGGCGCCGGTCGCGCCGTCCAGTGCCGCCGCGACCGCCGCGGTCGCGGCGCCGGGGCCGGGATCGGCGCCGGGGTCGATGCCGATGCCGCCTGCGCCGGTTCTGCCGGTGCTGGTACTGCCGGTGCCGCTGCTGTCGGTGCTGGTGCTGCTGCTGGTGCTGCCGGTGCCGTCCGAGTCGTCCATGGGCTCCGCGGCGACGACCGTCCAGCCGTCGAAGGCCAGCCGGCGCCCGAGCCGGGAGTAGAGGCCCGGGTGCTCGCCGCGGCCGGGGAGCACGACGACGGTGCCCCGGGACGCGCTCTCCGGTGTCCAGCGGACCGACGCGGTGGCGGGTGCGCTCATGCCGGGACCCCCACCGCGGCGCCCCGGCGGGCCAGCTCGGCGCGCACCGCGGGCAGCAGCTCGCTGCCGTAGCGGCGGGCGTCGGCGATCGGGTCGTAGCCGCGGATCAGCAGCGTGCCCACCCCGATGTCGACGTAGTCGGCCAGCGCGGCGGCCACCGTGTCCGGGGTGCCGACCAGCGCGGTGGAGTTCCCGGCCGCGCCGGACGCCGCCGCGGTCGCCGTCCACAGGCAGCGGTCGTGCACCTCACCGGCGGCGGCCGCGGCCAGCAGCCGCTGCGAGCCGACGTTGGCCGGGGCGCCGGGCTCGCGCATCCGGGTCCCGGTGAAGGATCCGTGGCCGCCGTTCGCCGCGACGATCCGGGCGTGCACCTCGCGGGCCCTGGCCCACGCCTGCTCCTCGGTGTCGCCGAGGATCGGCCGGAACGACACGCTGATCCGCGGTGCCTCGGCGCGCCCGGCCGCGTGCGCCGCGTCCCGGACACGGGCGATCTGCTCGGCCGTCCCGGCCAGCGGCTCGCCCCACAGCGCGAACACGTCGGCGTGCCGGCCGCCGACCCGGTAGGCGGCCTCGGACGAGCCGCCGAAGTACACCGGGATCGGCGACAGCGGACGGATCTCCTGCCGGACGCCGGCCACCCGGTAGTGCTCGCCGTGGTGGTCGAACGCGTCCGGCTCGGTCCACGCGCGGCGGACGACCGACAGGTACTCGTCGGTGCGGGCGTAGCGCTCGTCCTTGTCCAGCCAGTCGCCGTCGCGCCGCTGGTCGACGTCGCTGCCGCCGGAGATGACGTGCATCGCGACCCGGCCGCCGCCGGTGAAGTGGTCCAGCGTCGCGAACTGGCGGGCGGCCAGCGTCGGCGCGGTGAACCCGGGCCGGTGCGCGACCAGGAACCCGAGCCGCTCGGAGTGCGCGGCGGCGTAGGCGGCGACCTGCAACCCGTCCGGGGTGGACGACGAGTGGCCGACCAGCACCTTGTCGAAGCCGGCCTCCTCGTGCGCCGCGACGAAGCCGCGGACGGTGGCGCGGTCGATCACCGGGCCGGTCGCGGGCCGGATCTCGGAGACCTCCTGGGTCCCGATCATGCCGATGAACTCGACGGACATGGAGTGCCTCCGGTCAGTGGACGCCGAGGCGGCCGAGCAGCTCGGCGCGCAGGCGCTGGAAGTCGGGATCGGTGACGTCACGCGGCCGGTCGATCGGGACCGGCGCGTCGTAGGAGATCCGGCCGCCCTCCATCACGAGCACCCGGTCGGCGAGCACCAGCGCCTCCTCGACGTCGTGGGTCACCAGCAGCACCGCGCACCGGTGCCGCTGCCACAGCTCGTCGACCAGGCCGCGGGCGGTGATCCGGGTGAGCGCGTCGAGTGCGGAGAACGGCTCGTCGAGCAGCAGCAGGTCCGGATCGCGGACGAGCGCGCGGGCCAGCGCGGCGCGCTGCGCCTCGCCGCCGGAGAGCACCTTCGGCCACACGTCGGTGCGGTGCGACAGGCCGACCTCGGCCAGCGCGGCCTCCGCGCGGGCCCGGTCCGGTCGCCCCGGGAGGCCCATGACGACGTTGCGCCACACCTTCTTCCACGGCAGCAGCCGGGGCGCCTGGAACCCGACGGCGCGCCGCCGGGCGACCGTCACGTCGCCGGTGACGTCGTGGTCGAGATCGGCCAGGATCCGCAGCAGCGTGGACTTGCCGCAGCCGGACGCGCCGAGCAGCGCCACGAACTGGCCGGGCTCGATGTCGAGATCGAGGTCCTCCAGCACGGTGCGGTCGCCGAAGCGGCGGGTCAGCCCGCGCACCGAGACGGGGCGGGTCACTTCCCGCTGAACGCCGGTCGCCACGACAGGAACCCCCTCTCCAGCATCCGCACGACGAAGTCGCCGAGCAGCCCGAGCAGCGCGTAGAGCGCCAGGCAGACGACGATCACGTCGGTCTGGAAGAACTCGCGGGCGGTGTTCATCTCGTACCCGATGCCGGAGGTGGCGTTGATCGTCTCGCCGAACACCAGCGCCAGCCAGGCGGTGCCCAGCGAGAACCGCAGGCCGACCAGGAACTGCGGCATCGCCGACGGCAGGATCACGTGCCGGACCTGGCCGAACCAGCCCAGTCCGAGGGTGCGGGCGGCCTCGACCAGGGTGGCGTCGACGTTGCGGATGCCGCCGAAGAGGTTCATGTAGAGCGGGAAGGTGACGGCCAGCGCGATCAGCGCGATCTTCGGCTCCTCGCCGATGCCGAACCAGATGATCAGCAGCGGGATCAGGCCGATCACCGGGACCGTGCGCAGCATCTGCACCGGGGCGTCGATCACGTCCTCGCCGAGCCGGAACAGCCCGGACAGGGTGGCGAGCACGACCGCGGTGACCAGGCCGATCGCGATCCCGGCGACGACCCGGCCGGTGGAGGCGAGCACCGCGCTCTGGATCGCACCGTCGGCCCACATGTCGGCGGCGGTGACGGCGACGGTGAGCGGGGCGGCGAGCACGTCGCGGGGGAGCACGCCGGTGCTGGACAGCAGCTGCCACAGCGCGACGAGCGCCACCGGCGATGCGGTCTTCACCACCCAGCGCGGGACCCGGCCGGCACCGCGTTCGTGCCGGGTCCGGAGGGTCTCCACGTCGGGCGGCGCCTGGGCGCGCGCCCGTTCGGAGGTCGTGGTCATGGCTGCTCCCAGCGGGATTCGGGGCGGGTGCGGGCACACCGGTGCACCGCCCGGCCCGGAACGGGCGGCGGGCGGATCGGGTGCCTGCGGGTGTGTGGGTTGGGTGCGGCGCGGCCGGTCGCGCCGTGGTGCGGGCCGCGCGGTCCGGGAGCCGGCCGGGACTGTGCGGGCCGGGACCGTGCGGGCCGGGACCGTGCGGACCGGGACCGTGCGGACCGGGACCGTGCGGACCGGAGCCGCGCGAACCGGAGCCGGGGGTGCCGTCAGGGTCGACAGAGCGCCGACGCGACGCGCAGCAGGTCGATGTGACCTCGCGTCGTCAGCAGCACCGATCCGGTCATGGGAGGACGGTAACCCGGCGCGGCCCGAAACCCAACCCCGCAGGTTGGGATTGACCTCACTGCGTTTCGGCTGGTGGGACGCGGTGCACCCGTCCGGACACGTTGCCCGCTCCGGTCACACGCCACGAGCGGGCCGTCCGTGGGACCGACCGTCCCACGACAGGCCCGCTCGTGACGGTGGGGCGGGCTCAGACCGTCAGGGCCAGCCCCCGGGCGCGCAGCACCCGGCGCTCCAGCGGCCGGAACACCAGCAGCTCGATCCCGATCCCGACGATCAGGATCAGCAGGATGCCGGCGAACACCTGGGAGATGTTGCTGACGTCGGCGCCGTTCTTGAGGTAGGCGCCCAGCCCCAGCCCGAGGGCGGGCCCCATCGCGATGATCTCGGCGGCCATCAGCGACCGCCAGGCGAACGCCCAGCCCTGCTTGCAGCCGGCCAGGTAGCCCGGCAGCGCCGCGGGCAGCAGCACGAACCGGGCCATCGCGAAGCCGGTCGCCCCGAGCACCCGTCCGGCGCGGGGCAGGATCGGCGGCACCTGGTCGATCCCGGCGACCAGCCCGTTCGCGATCGAGGGCACCGAGCCGAGCAGCACCACGTAGAAGATCGTGGCGTCGGTCAGGCCGAACCACAGCACGGCCGCGGGCACCCAGGCGACCGACGGCAGCGACTGCAGCCCGGTCAGCAGCGGGCCGATCGCGGCGCGGACCAGCGGGACCTTCGCCACCAGCAGGCCGAGCGGGGTGGCGATGGCGAGCGCGAACAGGAACCCGATCGCGGCCCGGCTGACCGAGGTCCACAGGATCGACCAGATCGAGCCGTCGATCACGATCGCGGCGAACTCCTCGCCGACCGCCGACGGCGAGGGCAGCCGGAACTCCGGCAGCACCGCCGAGGCCCACACCGCCTGCCAGATCCCGATGATCGCGGCGAGCGCGACCAGCGGCGGCAGCCAGGTGCGCAGCAGCATCTGCCACCACGGCGTCCGCCGGACGACCGGGGTGTCCAGCGCGTCCAGGCCGGCGATCGCGTCGGCGGTGTCGTTGTCCGGGGCGGTGCGGTCGTCCAGTGTGGTGCCGCCGGTCACGCCGACCGGGCGGCGTCCGTCCTCACGCGGCATGGCTGGTGATCACCTGCCGCAGCCGTCCGGTGATGTCGTCGTGCAGCTGCGCCTGCTGCTCGGCGCCGTGTCCGTGGGTGGGGACCTCCCACTCGCGGACGACGGTGCCGGGCCGCGACGACAGCAGCACGACCCGCTCGGCCAGCCGGACGGCCTCGCGGACGTCGTGCGTGACGAACACGATGGTCGTGCCGGTGGCCCGCCACACCCGCAGCAGCTCGCCCTGCAGGACGTCCCGGGTGATCGCGTCGAGCGCGGCGAACGGCTCGTCCATCAGCAGCAGGCCGGTCGCGTCGGAGCCGGGGTCCTCGGCACCCAGCCCGGTGGCCGCGGCGAGCGCGCGGGCCAGTGAGACGCGCTGCCGCATGCCGCCGGAGAGCTCGTGCGGGCGCTTGTCGCCCACGCCCTCCAGCCGGACCAGCGACAGCAGCTCCTCGGCCCGCCGGGTGCGCGCCGCCCGGCCGTGCCCGGCGAGCCGCAGCGGCAGCTCGACGTTGCGCCGGGCGGTCAGCCACGGCATCAGCGCGGCCTCCTGGAACATGAACGACGGCCGGGCCGCGCCGACCGAGACGGAGCCGGCGGTGGCGTCGTCCAGCCCGGCGAGCAGGTTGAGCAGCGTCGACTTGCCGCAGCCGGAGGCGCCGAGCAGGCAGACGAACTCGCCGTCGGCGACCTGCAGGTCGATCCCCTTCAGCGCGGTCACCGCCGCCGGGCCGTGGCCGAAGGTCTTGCCGACGCCGCGCAGCTCCACGGCGGCGGTGGCGGAGCGGGCGCCGGCCCGGTCGGTGCCGTCGGTGCGGCTCGTGCGGTCGGTGCGGTCGGTGAGGTCTGCGGGCATCGCGGGGGTCCCCCTCGTCGTGGTGGCGGTCGTCAGCTCGCGTCGAGCCCGGCCGGGTCGATGGCGGGCTCGCCTGCGGCCTCACGGACGGTGTCGATCGCGGTCGGGTCGAGGAAGCCGGTGAGATCGGCGGGGGTGTCCGCGATCTCGGCGGTGACGGCGTCCTCGGCGAGCTGCGGCCAGGTCGCGGCCAGCGGGTCGGTGTCGAAGGTCAGCTCGCTGAAGGCCCGCTCCAGCACCGGCTCGGTCAGGGCGTTGCCGGTGATCTCCTGGATCGCCTGGTTGGAGATCGTGCGGGCCTGCTCGGGCTGCTCGCGGATGAACTCGATCGCCCGCTGCTCGGCGCGCAGGATCGCCTCGACGGTCTCCGGGTGCTGCTGCAGGAACTCGGTGCGGACGATGATCACCGTGGTCGGGAACTCGCCGTCCGGCCAGAGGGTGCGCTCGTCGAGGAAGACCGACGCGCCGGCGTCGACCAGCCGGGAGCTCCACGGCTCGGGCAGCCAGCCGCCGGCGACCTCGCCGGTCCGGAACAGGTCGAGGGTGCGCGGGTTCTCGATGTTCTGCACGGTCACGGCGTCCGGCCCGTCGCCGATCGGGAGGTCGTTCTCCTTCAGCCAGGTCTTCAGCGCGACGTCCTGGGTGTTGCCGAGCTGCGGCGTCGCGATCGTCTTGCCGCGGAGCTGGTCGGGGGTGGTGATGTCCGGGGAGGTCACCAGCTGCGCGCCGGCCGAGGTGGAGCCGGCGACCAGCCGGACGGCCTCGCCGTTCGAGCGGGAGAAGGCGTTGATCGCCGGGCCGGAGCCGATGAACGCGACGTCGATCGAGCCGCCGAGCAGCGCCGCGACCTGGTCCGGGCCCGCGTTGAAGGTCTGCGGGGTGAGCGCGGTGTCGCCGAGCTCCTCGGCGAACAGGCCGTTCTGCACCGAGATCAGGGCGGGCGCGTGGGTGATGTTCGGGAAGTAGCCGAGGCGGACCTCGGCGGCGGGGGAGGTCTCGCCCGAGGCGGCCGCGCCGCCTCCCTCGTCGGCGCGGGAGCAGCCGGCCAGCACGCCGACCGTGGCGAGCAGTGCGACGAGGACGGCGGCGGTGCGCCTCCGGGAACCGGGGCGCAGGACGTGCGGGGGCATCGGGACGTGGTCCTTCCGTGGTGGGGCCCGCGCCGGAGGGTGGGCGCGGGGCGGGGACGCCCGGTGCGGTCGCCGGGGGTCGGGGCGCGCCGGGGACACGGCACGCCGGGGAGCCGGCCGGGCCGGCGGCCGGGGGAGGGCGTCCCCCGGGTGGAGGTTCAGCGACAGTGCTCGCTGAAGGCCGGGGCGCGCCGGCTGGGCCAGAACGGCTCGAGGCCGGTCGGGCGGACGGGGACCGTGCAGCGCCGCGTGCGGAACCGCACGGCGGCGGGCCGGTCACCCCGCGTCGTGGTGTCCGGAGCCTCGAGCGCGCCCCGGAGACGCGGACCGGGACGCGATGGCCGTCCCTGGCACGTCGTCACCCGGACAGCGTGCGGTGCGGTCACCTCTCCGGACAACCCTCGGTCCACCCGCCAGGAAACGGGACATCCTGTCCGGACAACATCGGCCGGAATCGGCGATCATCCGTCCGTAGCCCGGGACGACCGGAATATTCCGGACGCGTCGCAGGTCACTCCCGGTTCGCGCGGGTTGACACATCCGTGGCGACACTCCTTAGAGTCGTGGTCGGACACCATCCGGAGCGGCCGAGAGACCCGGCTCGACGACGCCGCAGCAACCCCCCGCAGCACGCGGGTGCGGGTGCTCCTGCCGGGCACGATGGAGGGGATCATGCGGTCGGTGGCGGATCGGGTGCGCGGCGCGCACCACCCGCGGTACCGCAGGCACGTCGATCTGCTGCGGGTCACCAGCGCGGCCTGTCGCGGCTGACGCGTCCCCGACTCCCGCCCCCACGTTCCGCCGCGCGCCGCCGCGCGGCGAGGAAGCGATGCCCTGATGTCCTCATCGGACACCCCTGTCCGTCCGGCGCGGCCACTGCACCTGGCGGTCGCGCTCGACGGCGCCGGCTGGCACCCCGCCGCCTGGCGCGAGCCGGGAACCCGCCCCGGCGAGCTGTTCACCGCCCGGTACTGGGTGGAGCTGGCCCGCACCGCCGAGCGCGGGCTGCTCGACCTGATCACCATCGAGGACGGCCTCGGCCTGCAGTCCGGCGACCACCTGTCCGAGCCGCAGCGGCGGACCGACCGGGTCCAGGGCAGGCTCGACGCCTCGCTGGTGGCCGCCTTCCTGGCGCCGCTGACGTCGCGGATCGGGCTGGTCCCGACCGTCACCACCACGCACACCGAGCCGTTCCACGTCGCCTCCGCGCTGGCCACGCTCGACCACGACTCGCACGGCCGGGCCGGCTGGCGGGTGCAGACCTCGGTGCGCCCCGACGAGGCCGCCCACTTCGGACGCAGGCAGGTCCCGGCGGTCGGCCGCGCCGACCTGGACACCCCGCAGGGCCGCGCGCTGGTCGCCGAGCTGTTCGGCGAGGCCGCCGAGGTGGTCGACACGGTGCGCCGGCTGTGGGACTCCTGGGAGGACGGCGCCGAGATCCGGGACGCGATCACCGGCCGGTTCGTCGACCGGGACCGGCTGCACACGGTCGACGTCGAGGCGTCGCAGTTCTCGGTGCGCGGCCCGTCGATCGTGCCGCGGCCGCCGCAGGGCCAGCCGCTGGTGGTGTCGCTGTCGCACGGCTACGAGCCGTCGCTGCTCGCCGCGAAGGTCGGCGACGTCGTGTTCACCACCCCGCACGACGCCGACGACGCCGTCCGGACCGTCGACCAGGTCCGCACCGCCGAGCGGGCCGCCGGGCGCACCGCGCCGCCGCTGAAGATCCTCGCCGATCTCGTCGTCGTGCTCGCCGACACCGAGGCGGCCGCCCGGGACCGGCTGGCCCGGCTGGACGCCCGCGATCCGCTCTCCAGCGACGCGCTGGTGCTCGCCACCACCCCGGCCGGCCTCGCCGACACGCTGCTCGACTGGCAGGCCGCCGGGCTGGACGGCTACCGGCTCCGCCCGGCCGTGCTCCCCACCGATCTCGACGCGATCGTCGACGGCCTGGTCCCCGAGCTGGCGCGGCGCGGCGCGTTCCGCACCGGCTACGCCGAGGCCGGCCTGCGCGAGCGGTTCGGCCTGCCCCGCCCCACCAGCCGCTACGCACCGGACGCGGACCCGGCGCTCGTCCCCGGACTCGTCCCGACCACCACCGGGAGTCCCGCATGACCCGCAAGCAGATCGTCCTGGGCGCCTACTTCCCGGGCGTCAACCACGACACGGTGTGGAGCGATCCGGCGTCCGGCAGCCACATCGCCTGGGAGTCGTTCGAGCACTGGGCGCGCACCGCCGAGCGTGGCGGGCTCGACCTGCTGTTCCTCGCCGAGGGCCTGCGGCTGCGGACCCGCGGCGGCGAGATCTTCGACCAGGACGTCGTCGGCCGCCCGGACACCTTCACCGTGCTCGCCGCGCTGGCCGCGGTGACCGAGCACATCGGACTCGCCGGGACGATCAACTCCACCTACAACGAGCCCTACGAGCTGGCCCGCAAGTTCGCCACCCTGGACATCCTGTCCGGCGGGCGGGCCGCCTGGAACGTGGTGACCAGCTCGGACGCCCCGACCGGGGAGAACTTCCGGCGCGGCGCGTTCCTCGGGCACCACCAGCGCTACGAGCGGGCCGGTGAGACGCTGGCCGCGGTCCGCGCGCTGTGGGACTCCTGGGGGTCCGATGCGGTCGTCGCCGACCAGGAGTCCGGCCGGTTCCTGTCCGATCCGCAGGTGGGCGACTTCGCGGTGTCGGGCAACCAGTTCGACATCGCCGGCCGGTTCACCACCCCGCGCAGCCCGCAGGGCCATCCGGTGATCCTGCAGGCGGGCGAGTCGCCGGCCGGGCGGGACTTCGCCGCGGCGAACGCGGACGCGATCTTCTCCCGCTACCAGAAGTTCGACGAGGCCCGCGCCTTCTACGACGACGTCAAGGCCCGGGTCCGCAAGGCCGGCCGGGACCCGCACGAGGTCCGCATCCTGCCGAGCGCCGGTGTCGTGCTGGGGGACACCGACGCCGAGGCCCGGGAGCGGCACGAGCACATCCACGACCAGCAGGTCGACCCGTGGACCGCGATCGTGCTCGCCGAGATGGTCTGGAACCGCGACCTGTCGTCCTACGACCCGGACGGCCCGCTGCCCGACGTCGACCCGACCCCGGAGGCGCCGCGCTGGATCGAGGGCCGGGCCCCGCTGACCCAGGACCCGCACGCCACCGCCGCCGCCTGGCGGGAGATCGCCGAGGCCAACGGGTACAGCCTGCGGGACACCGTGAAGCACGTCTTCGACCGGGCCGTGTTCGTCGGCACCCCGGAGCACGTCGCCGACGAGATCGACCGCTACGTGCAGTCCGACGCCAGTGACGGGTTCATCCTCGGCTCGCACGTCAGCCCGTCGGGTCTGGACGAGATCGTCGACCGGGTGGTGCCGATCCTGGCCGAGCGCGGGGCGTTCCGGACCGGGTACGACGGCGGCACGCTGCGCGACAACCTCGGTCTGGCCCCGCCGGCCCGGTTCGGCGAGCGCGCGGCGGTGGCGTCGTGAGGCCCGCCCGCCCGGTCAACGGCCGGTCCGGCCGGCGGTCGTCCCGGTTGCGGCGGCTGGTCCCCGGCGGTGCGGGGCCGCTGCGCCGGCTCCCGGCCGGGCGCAGCGCCGTGCTGCTCGCGGCGACCGCGCTGACCCTGACCGCCTGCGGCTCCGGGCCCGAGGCGGCCGGCGCCGCCGGGGAACCGCAGCCCGGCGGCACCCTGGTGTTCGCGGTGTCGTCGGACCAGGGCTGCGCCGATCCGCAGCAGGTCGGCTCGAACGACTCGATCTACTCGCTGCGCCAGGTCGTCGACTCACTCACCGACCAGGACCCGGAGACCGGCGAGATCGTCCCGTGGCTGGCCACCGAGTGGTCGTCCAACGACGACGCGACCGCCTGGACGTTCACCCTGCGCGAGGGCGCCACCTTCTCCGACGGCACCCCGGTCGACGCCGCGGCCGTGAAGGCCAACTTCGACCGGGTCCCGGACATCGGCGCCCGCGGCACCCTCCCGAAGGGCTACCTCGCCGGGTACGCGGGCACCGACGTGACCAGCCCGACCGAGTTCACCGTGCGCTTCGAGCAGCCGAACGTGCAGTTCCTGCAGGGCACCTCGACGCACAGCCTCGGCCTGCTCTCCCCGGCCAGCGCGGCCGGGACCGACGAGGAGCGCTGCGCCGGCGTGATCGGCTCCGGGCCGTTCACCCTCGAGTCCTACGTCAAGGACGACATCACCGTGCTGGCCAAGCGGACCGGCTACGACTGGGGCTCGTCGCTGTTCACCCACCCCGGCGAGGCCTACCTCGATCGCGCCGAGTTCCGGGTCGTCCCGGAGTCCGGCGTGCGCTCGGGCAGCCTGCAGTCCGGCGAGATCGACGCGATCGCCAGCGTCGGCCAGCAGGACGAGGCACCGCTCACCGCCGCCGGTGTCGAGCTGCAGGCCCGGCCGAACCCGGGCATCCCGTTCGGGATCACCTTCAACCACGAGACCCCGCTGGGCGCCGATCCCGCGGTCCGCGAGGCCGTGTCCCGGGGCATCGACCGGGACGAGCTCGTCACGGCCGTCTACCCGACGCAGACGGTGAAGGCGACCAGCTCGCTGTCCTCGACCACACCGGGCTACGCCGACCAGTCCGCACTGGTCGACTACGACCCGGCGGCGGCCACCGCCGCGCTGGACGCCGCGGGCTGGGTGCCCGGGCCGGACGGCATCCGGGCCAAGGACGGCCGGCCGCTCACGCTGCCGCTGACCTTCGCGCAGAACATCGCGACCGCCAAGCCGTCGCTGGAGCTGATCCAGCAGCAGCTGCGCCGGATCGGGATCGACCTGCAGCTGCGCGAGGTGCAGATCTCCGAGACCCCGGTCGTCCAGCAGGACGGTGACTTCGTCGCCCTGTGGGGCAACCTGACCCGGGCCGACCCGGACATCCTCCGGTCGCAGTTCTGGACCGGCGGCAACAACTACTACCGGTTCCCGCCGAGCCCGCTCGACGACGCGCTGGCCGGCCAGGCCGCCGCCACCGACGAGGCGCAGCGGGCCGAGCTGGCCGGGACCGCGCAGCGGCTGCTCGCCGAGGGCAACCACAACGTGCCGGTGGTCGAGCTGACCACCGTCCTCGGGGTCGGACCGACCGCGCACGACGTGGCGTTCGACGCGTCGTCGCGGATCCAGCTGCACGACACGTGGAAGTCCGGATGACGCCCGCCGACGTGCTCTTTCCCGCGGAGGCGGCATGAACACCGCCGACGTGCTCTTTCCCGCGGAGGCGGCATGAACACCGCCGACGTGCTCTTTCCCGCGGAGGCGGCATGAACACCGCCGACGTGCTCTTTCCCGCGGAGGCGGCATGAACACCGCTTACCTGCTGCGCCGGCTCGGCCTGGCCGTCGTCGTCCTGTGGGCGGCGTGGACGGTGTCGTTCGTCGTGCTCTACCTGCTCCCCGGCGACCCGGTGGCCACCATGGCCGCCGGGGGCGGGGACGGCGAGCAGCTCAGCCCGGCCGAGCTGGACGAGCTGCGCGCCCGGTACGGGCTCGACCAGCCGCTGATCGTCCAGTACGTGACGAAGCTGCTGGCTGCGGTGCAGGGCGACCTCGGCACCTCGTTCGCCACCGGGCAGGGCGTCCGGTCGGCGATCGCCGAGGCACTGCCCCCGACCCTGCAGATGGCGGGGGCGGGTCTGCTGGTCGCGATCGTCGGCGGCACCGCCCTCGCCGTCGCCGCGACCTGGACCCGCCGCCCGTGGCTGCGCCAGGTGCTGGCCGGGCTGCCCTCGCTGGCCGTGTCGCTGCCGGTGTTCTGGGTCGGGCTGATGCTGGTCCAGCTGTTCTCGTTCCGGCTCGGCTGGCTCCCGTCGGTCGGCGACCGCGGGTTCGCCGCGCTGGTGCTCCCGGCGATCACGCTCGGCCTGCCGACCGGTGCGCTGATCGCCCAGGTGCTGGCGAAGAGCCTCAGCCAGACCCTGGAGGCGCCGTTCGTCACGACCGCCCGGGCCAAGGGCGTCGGCCCGGCGGCGGTGCACCTGCGGCACGCGCTCGGCAACGCCGTCATCCCCGCGCTGACGGTGCTCGGCTACGTCGTGGGCAACGTGCTCGCCGGGTCGGTCGTCGTCGAGACGGTGTTCACCCGGCCCGGGCTGGGCCGGCTCACCGTCGCCTCGGTCGGGGTGCAGGACATCCCGGTCGTGCAGGGCGTCGTGCTGTTCGCGGCGCTGGCGTTCGTCGTGGTCAACCTGCTCGTCGATCTCGCCTACCCGCTGCTCGACCCGCGGGTCGCCGTCACCGGAGCCGTCCGGTGAACGCGGTGACCCTGCTGCCCCCGCCCGGAGGTGCGTCATGACCGAGCTGCTGGACCGCGCCGCACGCGGCGCACCCGATCCCGCGGCCCGCCCCGGCTCCGGCGGCCGCGGCGGAACCGGCCGGGCCGGACGGCCGGGTGGTGGACCCGCCCGGCTCGGCCGGTTCCTGCGGGCCCGGCCGGGGCTGGTGGTCGCGGTCGCGGTCGTGCTGCTGGTGCTGACGGCCGCCTTCGTCCCGGGGCTGCTCGCCCCCGGCGACCCGGCGATCGGCGACACCGCGGACCGGATGCTCCCGCCCGGCCCCGGGCACCTCTTCGGCACCGACCACCTGGGCCGGGACGTGTGGACCCGGGTCGTGCACGGGGCGTCGCTGTCGTTGCAGGCCACGGTGATCGCGGTGTCCGTCGCGCTGATCGCCGGTGGCCTGATCGGCCTGGTCGCCGGCTTCGCCGGCGGCTGGGTGGACGAGGTCCTGATGCGCATCGTCGACGTGCTGCTGGCGATCCCGGCGATCCTGCTGTCGCTGGCCCTGATCACCGCACTGGGCTTCGGCACGGTGAAGGTGGCGATCGCGGTCGGCATCGCCAGCGTCGCGAGCTTCGCCCGGGTGATGCGCGCCGAGACGCTGCGGGTGCGCCGTTCGCTCTACGTGGAGGCCGCCCGCGCGGTCGGCACCCGCAGGCACGTGACGCTGCTGCGGCACGTCCTGCCGAACGCCGCCGGGCCGGTCGCGGTGCTCGCCGTGCTGGAGTTCGGGCTGGCCATCCTGGCGATCTCGGCGCTGTCGTTCCTCGGCTACGGTGCGCCGCCGCCGGCGTCGGAGTGGGGGTCGCTGGTCGCCGACGGCCGCAACTACCTGGCCGTCGCCTGGTGGATGTGCGCGATGCCCGGCCTGGTGATCGCGGCGACCGTGCTGTCGGTGAACCGGATCTCCCGGGCCCTGGACGGCGAGTGGAGGCGTTCGGCATGACCGGGGAGCTGCTGTCGGTCCGCGACCTGGAGATCACCTACCGCGGTTCCGCGGGACCGGTGCACGCCGTGCGCGGGATCGACCTGGACGTGGCGCCCGGCGAGGTCGTCGCGATCGTCGGGGAGTCCGGATCTGGCAAGTCGACGCTGGCCCAGGCGGTGCTCGGGCTGCTCCCGGAGAACGGCTCGGTCACCGGCGGGTCGATCTCGCTGGCCGGCGCCGGTGAGCTGACCGGTCTGTCCGAGAAGGCGTACCGCGCCGTGCGCGGCGCCCGGATCGGGCTCGTCCCGCAGGATCCGGGGGTCGGGCTCAACCCGGTGCAGCGGGTCGGCGAGCAGGTCGCCGAGGTGCTGCGCACGCACGGCCTGGCCGACCGGCGCTCGGCGGCCGGCCGGGCCGTCGAGCTGCTGGAGCGGGCCGGGCTCACCGACCCGGCGACCCGGGCCGGGCAGTACCCGCACGAGCTGTCCGGCGGGATGCGGCAGCGGGTGCTGATCGCGATCGCGATCGCCGCCGATCCGTCGCTGGTCGTCGCCGACGAGCCGACCAGCGCGCTGGACGCGACCGTCGCCCGCCGGATCCTGGACCATCTGGACACGCTGCGCCGCGGCTCCGGCACCGCGCTGCTGCTGATCACCCACGACCTGGCGGTGGCCGCCGACCGGGCGGACCGGATCGTCGTCATGCGGCACGGCCGGATCGTCGAGCAGGGGCCCGCGGCGCAGCTGCTGGCCGGCGCGACCGACCCGTACACCCGCGAGCTGCTCGCCGCGGCGCCGGGACTGGCGGTGACCGCACCGCCGCCGCGGCCCGCGGTCGATCCCACCGGCGTCCCGATCGCCGAGGTCCGGGACCTGGTGAAGGACTTCCCGCTGCCGCGGGTGCGCGGGCAGTGGCGGCGCCCCACGCACCGCGCGGTGGACGGGGTGTCGTTCAGCATCGCCCGCGGCGAGACCCTGGCCCTGGTCGGCGAGTCCGGCTCGGGCAAGTCGACCACGGCGCGGCTGCTGCTGCGGCTGGAGGACCCGACGTCCGGCGAGATCCTGATCGACGGCGCGGACGTCACCCGGGTCCGGGGCGAGGCGTGGCGACGGCTGCGGCGCCGGGCCCAGCTCGTCTACCAGAACCCGTACGCCTCGCTGGACCCGCGGTTCCGGGTGCGCGAGATCGTCACCGAGCCGCTGCGGGCGTTCTCCGTGGGCACCGCGGCCGAGCAGGCCGAGCGGGCGGCCGAGCTGATCGACCGGGTCGCGCTGTCCGCCGAGCTGCTGGAGCGCCGGCCCGCGGAGCTGTCCGGCGGGCAGCGCCAGCGGGTCGCGATCGCCCGGGCGCTCGCGCTGTCGCCGGACCTGGTGGTCTGCGACGAGCCGGTGTCCGCGCTGGACGTGTCGGTGCAGGCGCAGGTGCTGGAGCTGCTCGCCGAGCTGCAGGAGCGCGACGGGCTGGCCTACCTGTTCATCTCGCACGACCTGGCCGTCGTGCGCCGGGTCGCGCACCGCACCGGGGTGATGCGGGACGGGGCGCTGCGCGAGCTGCGGCCCACCGCGGAGCTGTTCGACGACCCGCGCGACGACTACACCCGGGAGCTGCTGGCCGCGATCGCCGGCCGCCGCGCCGAGGTCGCCCCGTGAACCGCCAGGTGATCCGCCCGGTGAGCCGCACCGTGACGTCGCGGCGGCGGATCGTCGACTTCGGGCTCACCCACACCACGCTCTGTCGTCCGGCCGGTCCACCTCGACCCGACCAGACCGCAGAGCCCAGGAGGCCGCCGTGAGCACTCCCGTCCGTACCCTTCCGACCGACCGCACCAGCCGATCCGGCGCCGTGGACCCCGGCGCCCAGCTGCTCGACGGGCTCGAGGCCCTCGTCCGGCGGCACCGGGCGCTGGCCCGCGACACCGCGGGCACGCTGCACGCCGAGCTGATCACCGCCGAGGTGGCGCAGCAGCTGGCGGTGGCCCGCAACGCGCTGCGGCGCGTCCCGCGGTCGGCCTGACCGACATCGCGGGCCCGGCCGGATCCCCGGCCGGGCCCGCGACGGCGGTGCGGTCAGACCACCTCGTTGAGCTTGCCGGTCGCGACGTCGAACACGAACCCGCGGATCGAGTCCTTCTTCGGCACGAACGGGTTCGCCTTGATCCGGGCGATCGACTGGCGGACGTCGGTGTCCAGGTCGGTGAACGACTCGGCGGCCCACTCCGGCTTGATGCCGGTCTCGTCCTGGATCGACTTCTTGAAGGCGTCGTCGGTGAAGGTCAGCATCCCGCAGTCGGTGTGGTGGATGAGGATGATCTCCTCGGTGCCGAGCAGCCGCTGGCTGATCGCCAGCGAGCGGATCTCGTCGTCGGTGACGACGCCGCCGGCGTTGCGGATGACGTGCGACTCGCCCTCGTTCAGGCCGAGGACGCGGTAGACGTCGATCCGGGCGTCCATGCAGGCGACCACGGCGAGCTTGCGGGCCGGCGGCAGCGGCAGCGGGCCGGAGAAGGACTCGGCGTAGCGGGCGTTGTTCTCGAGAAGTTCGTCGGTGACGGACACGGGCTCTCCTGGAGCGTGGGGGGATCGCGGGCGTCGTGCCCGCGCAGAAGGGCACGGGGCGGCCACGCGGCGACCCACCGGTCGCACGGTGCGACGGGTCGCTACGCGGCCCACCGACAGAACTCGTCGAACTGCACGATGCGACGGCTGGGCCAGAACGGCTCGAGCCGGGTGCGCATCACAGCATGATTCGACCGTGCAGGCCCACCGCGCGCAAGTCGGGGGCCGGCGGATTCTCCGATCGGTACCGCCGACCGCACGAACGGTGTCCCGTGTCCACCGGCATCGGTCAGGTGTCCGGACCGGTGAAGAACTCCAGCGCGATGTTGTCCGGATCGCGGAACGAGATGCCGCTGCCGTAGTGCGCCTTCTTGACGCCGTCGTGCGGGACGCCCAGCTCGGTGAACACGGTGTGGTGGAACCGGCCGCCGCAAGCACGCGGGCATCGCAACCTGTCTATCAGTCGGGTCCGCGCGGTCGGGCCCTCCGACCGGACGGGGACCCCGACCGGCCGGGCACGCCGACGGGCCCGGGGGTCTCCCCGGGCCCGTCGGCGGATGTCGCAGGTCAGGCCTGCGGCATGAGCACCTTGTCGATCACGAACACGGTGGCGTTCGCGGTCGGGATGTTGCCGCAGAGCACGTTGGCGGTGTTGCCCTGGCCGTCGGTGACGGTCGGGGCGTCCGCGGTGCCGCCGATGGTGAGGTCGCCGCCGGCCAGCTCGGTCAGCGTGCCCTTCTCGACGATCCCGGCGGCGTCCAGGCGCTCCGGGGTCACGTGGTAGGACAGCAGGCCCTGGAGCTGCTCGGTGTCGGCGAGCAGCGCGTTGAACTGCTCCTCGCCCAGCTGCTCCTGGACCGCCTCGAACGCCGGGTTCGCCGGCGCGAACACCGTGATGGCCTCCTGCTGGTTGAGCGTGTCGGCCAGGCCGGGGACCTCACCGACGGCGGTGACCAGCGTGCTGAGCAGCGGGTTGCTGCCCGCGGCGGTCGCCACCGGCTGCGGCCCCATCGCGTTCAGCGAGCCGGGCTCGTCGCCCTGCGGGAGCTGGCCGCAGGCCGGGCCGAACACGTCGTCGTTGGTGGTGACGCCGTCGGCGGCGGCCGGCTCCGCCGGGGCCGACGACATCGCGGGCGGGGCGGAGGCGGCCGGCTCCTCCTCGCCGCCCATGCCGCCGCCACAGGCGGTCAGGCCGAGGGAGAGTGCGGCCAGCAGGCCGACGGTGGCCATGGTGCGGGATGCGCGCATCGCGATGTTCCTTCCGTGGATTTTCCGGTCCGGTTCCATACATTCATCAATCGTGACCGTCGTGGAGTTGTTCGATCCGGGGAGGCGATTGGTTCGGCAATCCCGGAAATATTCTGAGGAGTCGGCCCGACGATTTCCGGAAATGGCATGGGGGTGCCCCGGAACCGCGTTCGGGCGGTGTCAGGCGACGGTGACGATCACCGACGGCCAGCCGGTGGCGCCGTCCGGTATCGGATCGACCCGCTCCTCGGTCTGGGTGAGCCCGCGCCGGTCGGTGGCCCGCGCGGTGAGGATGTGGTTGCCGGGTCCGAGATCGAGCTCGGCCGTCCACATCCGCCAGGTGTTCGGATTGACCTCGGTGCCCAGTTCGGCCCGCACCCACGGCCCGTCGTCGGCCCGTACCTCGACCTGCGCGACGCCCACCGGCTGCGCCCACGCGACACCGGCCACCCGGACCGCCCCCGCCGCCTGCTGGGAGAACCCGGTGGGGGAGTCGATCCGGCACTGGGTCTTGATCGGCGCCCGCTCCGCCCAGCCGCGGTCGCGCCAGTAGACGGTCCGGTCGGCGAAGGTGGTCAGCTCGATCTCGGTCAGCCACTTGGTGGCCGAGACGTAGCCGTACAGGCCGGGCACCACCATCCGCACCGGGAAGCCGTGCTCGACCGGCAGTGCCTCGCCGTTCATGCCGATCGCGAGCATCGCGCCGCGGCCCGGTTCCAGGACGGTCGCGGTCGGGGTGCCGGCCGTCCAGCCGTCCCGGCTGGTCGAGACGATCTGGTCGGCGCCCGGATCGACACCGGCCTCCAGCAGCAGGGGGGCCAGGTCGACACCGACGAAGTTCGCGGTCGACACCAGGTTGCCGCCGACGGTGTTGGAGACGCAGGTCATCGTGATCGTCCGCTCGACGAGGGGACGGGCCAGCAGGTCGTCGACACCGAGGGTGAGCTCGCGATCGACCCGGCCGTGGATGCGCAGGCTCCAGTCCTCGGCGCGCACGGCGGGGATCCGCAGCGCGACGTCGATCCGGTAGAAGTCGGCGTTCGACGTGACGAAGGGGACCGTGCCGAACCGGGCGAAGCCCGCCGACTCCGGCACCGCGGGTGCCCGCTCGGTGAGCCGGGCCGCGGCCAGCCGCCGGGTCAGCGCCGACCGGGACTCGGCGATCCCGCGACCGGAGGCCGCCAGCGCGACGCCCGATCCGCCCGCGACCAGCGAACCCAGCGCCACCGCTGCGGAGGCGCCGGCGAGGACCGAGCGGCGGCGGACCGGGGTCGCGACCGGTCCGCCGCCGGGCATCGGCGCGTCCGGCGCTGCCGCGCCTGCCGGATCGGCCGCGGCGGGTGCGGCTGCCGCGGATCGGGCCGCGCGGTGCAGGCCCAGCTGGGTGAGCAGCCCGATCACCAGCGCGACGAGCGGCGCGACCACGTCCGGTGGCTGCAGCGCGGGCGCGGTGAGCACCGCGGCCGCCGAGACGGCGCCGAGCACCGCGACCGCGACGGTCCCGGGCAGCGGACGGCGCCGGGCGGCGAGCCCGGCCAGCGCCCCGGCCAGCACCAGCAGCACGGCCGTCCCGGCGAGCAGCACCGGCTTGTCGGCGGTGCCGAACGCCGATTTGGCGAACTCGACCACCGGCTGCGGGGACAGCCGCACGACGGCGTCACCGACAGCGACGAACGGCGACGACGCCGGCGCGAGCAGCCCGGCGACGAGATGCCCGGACGCCACCGCGGCGCCGACGGCGAGCAGTTCCACGCCGATCGCGACCCGCCGTGACAGAACGGTGCTCGCGTTTCCCGGTGCCCGCTCGTCGCTGCTCACGCCTGTTCTTCGAGAATGCGGGGCCGCACGGTTCGGAGGATTTCCTGTTCGCCCCCGAAATGCTCACCCGGTGAGCGGGGCCGGCGGCGCAGCCGGGGGAGCGGCGGCGGGCGCCGGGGCGGGCAGCGCGGTGTCGGCGCCCAGTCCCATCTGTGCCGCGGCCGTCCGGATCGCGTCGATGACCAGCAGCAGCGCGGCCCGCCGTCCGGAGTTCGTCCGGTAGGCCAGCGACACGGTGCGGGTGAGTGCGTCGCCGAGTGCGACGACGTCCACCCCGGGTGGCCGCAGCGCCAGCCCCAGGTCGGACACCAGCGTCACGCCCAGCCCGGCCGACACCATCGCCATCGCGGTGGCCTGCTCCTCCACCTCGTGCTCGATCCGCGGGACGTACCCGGCGGCCTGGCAGGCGAGCCGGGCGGCGTGCCCGAAGTGCGACCGGGCCGGGGACATGATCCACGGGTGCTCGGCGAGCTCGGCCATCGTGACGCTCGCCGCGGGCACCGCGCCGGCCGGGACGGCGGCGTAGAGCCGCTCCACCGCGATCACCGAGCGTTCCAGGCTGCGGTCCCAGGTCATCGGGTAGTTGGAGTAGTCGATCACGAAGGACAGGTCGAGCTCGCCGTCGCGGACGGCGGCCGCGGTCTCCTCCGGGGCGAGCTCCCGGCTGCGCACCACGACGCCCGGATGGGTGCGGGCCAGTGCGGTCAGCGCGTCCGGCAGCAGCCCGGACGCCACCGACGCCCACACCCCGGCTGTGACCTTCGCCGCGACCGACTCGCCGGCCTCCTCGATGGCCTGGGTCGCGCGTTCCACGGCGGCCAGGATCTCCTCGGCGTGCTCGGCCAGCAGCACGCCGAGATCGGTCAGCTGCACCCGGCGGCCGCGCCGTTCGAACAGCCGGGTGCCGACGTCGCGTTCCAGCTGCGCCAGCTGCTGGGACACCGCGGACGCGGTGTAGTGCAGTGCCGTCGCGGCCGCGGTGATCGTCCCGCGCCGGTGCAGCTCACGCAGCATCCGCAGCCGGGGCAGCGACAGGTCCATGGACCGGAGCCTAGGCGTTGTGCAGGAACGCTGAACACCGCCGTGAATGATCCGTAAATGGACGGGGCCGCCGCTGCGCCCGCAGGCTGGGGTCACCGGTCGGCGAGCGAAGGGCCGGGGGGACGACGAGGTCCGCACAGGCGATGACGCGACCGGCGTGGCCCCAGGCCAGGCGACCGGCACGAGCACGACGAGGAGGTGGGTCGCCATGACCACGATGCAGAACCCCGCCGGGAGCACCCCGCAGACAGCGGTTCAGGCCGCCCCGGCCGTCCCGGGCATCGGCGCCGCGCCCGTCGCACCGGCGGTCCGCCGTTCCGAGCCGTACATGCGCCTGCAGTGGAACGACTCGGTGACCGGCGCCGTCGGCTACCTCGTGGTGCACACCCTGCGCGGCGGCCTCGCCACCGGCGGCACCCGGATGCGGGCGGGCTGCACGCTCAGCGAGGTCGAGGACCTGGCCCGCGGGATGGCCAACAAGACCGCCACCTTCGATCTGCCCATCGGCGGGGCGAAGGGCGGCATCGACTTCGACCCGAAGGACCCGCGCGCCGTCGAGGTGCTGGAGCGGTTCTGCGAGGCCATGCGCCCGTGGATCGACCGGCACTGGGTCACCGCGGAGGACCTCGGTGTCCCGCAGCACCTGATCGACGACGTCTTCGCCCGGCTCGGCCTCGGCCAGAGCTACCACGCCGCGATCAGCCGCGCCGACGACCCGGCAGCCACCCTGGAGCGGGTCCGCAAGGGCCTCACGGCCGAGGTCGAGGGCGGCTTCGAGCTCGGTGACGTGATCGGCGGCTACGGCGTCGCGCACGCCTGCCTGGCCGCCGCGGTCTCCTGGGGCCAGGTCCCGGCCGAGACGACGGTCGCGATCCAGGGCGTCGGCACCATGGGCGGCGCCGCCGCCTACTACCTGCACGAGGCCGGGATGAAGGTCACCACCGTGGCCGACGCCGCAGGCACCCTGCACTGCGCCGACGGGCTCGACGTCCCGGCCCTGCTGGAGCTGCGCGACGGCTACGGCGAGATCGACCGCAGCCGGCTGCCGGCGGGCGTCGAGGAGCTGCCGCGCAACGCGATCCTCTCCGCCGAGGCGGACATCCTGGTCCCGGCGGCCATCTCCTACGCGATCACCCCGGACAACTCGTTCGACGTCCGGGCGCGGGTCGTCGTGGAGGCCGCGAACGCCGCGACCACCCCGGAGGCCGAGGCCATGCTGGCCGCCCGCGGCGTCCCGGTGCTGCCGGACTTCGTCGCGAACGCCGGCGCGGTCGCCTGGGCCTGGTGGCTGCTGCTCGGGGAGGTCGACGACGACCCGCAGAACTCGTTCGACCGGCTCCGCACCGTGATGCACGCCAAGGTCGCCACCCTGCTGGCCGCGTGGGCCGAGGAGGGCGTCACGCCGCGGGAGAGCGGCCACCGCTGGGCCGACGACCCGGCCCCGACGACCGGCCCGGTCGTCATCCCCTGATCACGGGCACCACCGGAGTGGGCCCGGACCTGCACGGTCCGGGCCCACCGGTGTGTGTGCGGTCAGCCGGCGAGCGCGGCGATCCGGGACGCGAACGCACCGAGATCGTCCAGCCCGCCGTCGGCGATACTGCGGGCGAGCAGCTCGTCGTCGACCTCGGCGTAGAGGTGCACGATCACGTTCCGGGCGCCGGCGAGCGAGACCATCCGTGCGGCGAGCCCGTCGTCGAGCACCCCCACCTCGGCGAGCACGCGGAAGGCGTCCCCGTAGTCGCGTGGTGTGCGGTGCCCGTCGGCCGCGATGACGTGGTTCGCGAGGTCGATGCAGATCTGGGCCGCGGTCTGGACCAGATGTCTGCGCCGGTAGGGATCGGGGCCGCCCTCGGCGAGCAGGTCGCGGTAGCGCTCCAGCATCACCAGGAGGCGTCGTACCCGGTCGGTGTCCACCATCTAGCGCAGGCCCTCCCGTGCGACCCGTGCGAGGAACGACCGGGTGGTCTCCTCCAGCACCGGGCGGAACTCGATCCACCGGATCCGGGCGTCCACCTCGAACCGCACCCGGGCCGGCTCGTCCGCGCTGAACAGCAGCCGCCCGGACTCGGCGACCTTCCCGCGCAGCTCCAGACCGGCGCCCGCCAGGTCGACGACGTCGACCCGGGTCCCGAGCACCGGCGCGAGATCCGCGGCGAGCCGCTGGGTGGCGTCCAGCGCCGGCCGTCCGGCGGTGAACAGGACGGCGACGTCGTGATCGCTCGCCGGGGTCGCGGTGCCCTCGGCCCGTGACCCGAACAGGTAGGCGACCGCGACACCGTGTGCGGCGAACACGCCGTCGAGGTCGGGCCCCATGCGGCCATCGTGGCACAGCGGCTTGACCTGGAGCGCGCTCCAGGCCGGATGCTCGTCGCATGAGCACCCCGCAGATCGTCCTCGGCGCGATGAACTTCGGTACCCGCGTCGACACCGGCACGGCGTTCGCCCTGCTCGACCGGTTCGTCGAGCGCGGCGGCGAGTGGATCGACACCGCCGACGTCTACGCGTTCTGGAACGACCCGTCCGGTGCCGGCGGCCAGAGCGAACGGGTGATCGGCTCCTGGCTCGCGGCGCGCCCCGGCGTGCGCGAGCAGGTGCGCATCTCCACCAAGACCGGGGTGCGCGGCGGGCTCGGCCCGGCCGCGGTGACCGAGGCCGCGGCCGGCAGCCTGCGGCGGCTCGGCACCGGACACGTCGACCTCTACTGGGCGCACACCGACGACCGCGACGCCGATCCGGCCGCGACGGCGGAGACGTTCGGCGGGCTGGTCACCAGCGGTGTGGCCGGCCGGATCGGGGCGTCCAACCACACCTCGTGGCGGGTGCAGCGGTTGCGCGGCCTGGCCGGGGAGCGGGGACTCCCGGGCGTCGACGCCGTCCAGTGGCGGCACTCCTACCTGCTGCCGCGGCCCGGCGCCGCGCTGCCCGACGTCGGGCACATGCTGCTCACCGCCGACGGCGCCGATCTCGCGACCGCCGAGGGGCTCGATCTCTGGGCCTACACTCCGCTGGTGAACGGCGCCCTCACCCGCACCGACCGCGCGCTTCCCGACGCCTACGACCACCCCGGCACGACCGCCCGCGTCGCCGCGCTGGACGCGGTCGCCGCGGAGCTGGGGGCCACCCGCAACCAGGTCGTGCTGGCCTGGCTGCTCGCCGGGGGCGGCGGACGCGGCGGGCGGGCCGGAGATCTCGCCGTCCCACCGGCGTGGCCGCTGGTCGGGGTCAGCACGATCGGGCAGCTCGACGAGGCGCTCGACGCCCGCGATCTCGTGCTCGGCGCGGCCGCCCGCGAGCGGCTGGACACCGCCGCATGACGCTGCTCGGCGCCGGACCGTGCGCGACGGGCGAGGCCGCCCGGCGGACCGGGCTCTCGATCGACACACTGCGCTACTACGAGCGGGTCGGGCTGGTCCCGGCGCCGGCCCGGGACCGGGCCGGGCGCCGGATCTACACCGACGACGACCTGGCCTGGATCGGTATGGTCGGCTGCCTTCGCCGCGCCGGTCTGGGCATCGCCGATCTGCGCGAGTTCCGGGCCCGGCTCGACGACCGGGCGGGCGCCGCGGACCTGGTGGCCTTCCTGACCGCGCACCGGGCGGAGCTGCTGGAACGCCGGTCCCGGCTGGACGCGGCGCTCGCCGTGCTGGACGAGAAGATCGCGCACTACGGAACGGGCTGACGCTCAGCCAGGGCGGTCGCCCCGGCCGCGCTCGTCGCGGTAGATCTCGTCGTACCGGCGGCGGGCCTCGACGTGCTGCTCGGACCGGCGGGCCTCGCGGGTGGAGGCCGCCGCACCCACCGGGTACCCGGCCTTCATCACCCGCGTCTCCGCGGCCTCGACCATGTAGACCAGCGAGTAGAAGAACCCGATGAACGCGCCCGACATGATCGCGCCGAGCCGCACCCACGGCGGCCCGGGCACGACCAGGTAGAGCAGCGCCAGCAGCGGGGTCAGCTGGACGGCGGTGCGCGCGAGATGACGCAGCCACCAGGTGCGGCACGTGACGTCGTGCAGCACCCAGCGCCGGTGCCGCTCGGGCAGCCGGGCACCGAAGGCGTAGGCGAGCCAGCGGAAGGGGTTCGGGCGTTGCATGACGTCCTCCAAGTCAGGTGACCCTAACCCGGCGTGCTGCGGGGGGCGCCGACGGCCCCGGGCGGCGGACGAGCAGGGCGAGCGAGTCGCCCCGCAGGTGCCTGCTGCCCTCCGGTGCGACGGCGATGCCGTCCGGGTCGGGGACCGGCCGGGGCAGCGGCCGCCCGGCCCGCGCCGCGCCGACCAGGTCCCGGACCCGCTGCCCGGCGCGGTGGTAGAACTCCAGCTGCACCGCCCGCCCGAACAGGGCGAACCCGGTGGCGAGGACCGGATCGGGGATGGGCGCGCGCCGGGAGAAGGCCCGGATCACGAACTCGACCTCGCCCGTCGCCAGGTCCTTGACGACCTCGTAGGTGAGCCGGCCCTGCTCCAGGTGGCCGTGCAGCGTGTCGTAGCTCCAGCCCCAGACGCGGGTCCCGTCGCGCACCTCGTCGACGATGCCGGTGACCCGCACCCCCAGGTGGAAGCGCAGCGGCCCGAACCGGCCCTCCAGCAGCATGTCCCGGCCGAGCAGCGGATCGTCCGGCCGGAAGATGCCGCGCAGCCGGTGCGGGTCGGTGAACTGGTAGCCGCGCACCACCGTGCAGGCGCGCTCCCAGTCGCCGCCGGGCACCGGATCGCCGGGCGGTTCGGTGCCGACCAGGGCGCGGCCGTGGTCGACGTGCCAGGCCGGGTCGTCGGCGGCCCGCGGCTCGTCCGCCGGATCGACGTTCACGGCGAGACCGGCGAGCGCGTCCAGGTCCGCGGCCCGGCGGGCGGCGGACGGGCGGCCGAGGCGGGTGCTGATCAGGACCGGCCCCCCTTCTCCTCGCGGCGCATCGACTCGCCGATCATCCAGAGCATCGACGGCCACAGCCCGACGAACACGGCCCGGCGCTCGGCGTTGCCGCGCTCGTCCTGGTCGACCGTCTTGGCGCGCAACCACAACCCGATCGACAGGCCCACCGACCCGAGCGAGAGCCACTGGAGCTGCGCGCCGCGCAGACCAGTGCGGAGCAGGACCCGTCCGACCGTCATGCCGGACGGTTCCCCGCTCGCGCGCCGCCTACACCCGTGCTGCGATGCCGGAATGCATGCACGCAGCGCCCCGGCCACCGGTGACCGCCGATCCCGGCGGGTCGCGGCCGCCCTGCGCTGGCCGGTCGGCTGCGCGCTGGTGTCCTGGCGGTACTTCTGGCGGACCACCCCGATCCACCGCAGCGACGTCGCCGGCGACCGGTCCGACCTGCCGCCGCCGGACCCGGCCGGGACCGACGAGGACGGCGTCCAGCACCCGGCCGACGGGTACGGCACCCTGCTGCACCGCGTCTACCAGGTCCGGATCGCCGGCTCCGGCCTGAGCCCGCGGGAGCTGATGGGCCGCCTCACCGCCGACCCGGACCGCTGGTCGCCGGAGTTCGCGGTGTTCCGCCGGACCCGCGGCACCCCGGGCGCGATGGCGGTCGGCGACGAGTTCCTGATCCGGATGCCCGGCCCGTGGGACGGCCCGGTGCGGGTCTGCGCGGCCGATCCGGAGGGGTTCTCCTTCGTCACCCTGCGCGGGCACCTGGAGGCCGGCCGGATCGCGTTCCGGGCCGGCCGTGATCCCGGCGACCGGGATCGCCTGCTGTTCACGATCGAGTCCTGGGCGCGGCCGGGGGACCGGCTCTCGCACCTGATGTACGACCGGCTGCGGGTGGCGAAGGAGGTGCAGCTCAACATGTGGACGCACGCCTGCATCCGGGCCGCCCGGATCGCCGGTGGCCGGCTCGACGGCGGCGTGAGGGTGTCGACCCGGCGCTGCGTTCCCGCGGACTGACACCGCGGCCCCGCCGGGGCGCGGAAACCGGGTGCGCCGCCCGCACCGGGCGCCTACCGTCCGTCCCGTGGCAGCCTCCATACGCCTGCGCGTCGCCTGACGGCGGCGCCCTCTCCCGCGGCACCGCCGTCCCCGCAGCCGGTCCCCGACCACTGCCGGGCGGCGCCCCCGTGCGCGTCCGGCTCCCCTCCCCGGGAGCGTCCCTTGGCACGCCCACTCGGCCGTCACGAGCACGGCCAGAACTTCCTCGTCGATCCCGCCGTCCCGGCCGCGCTGGCCGCGGTCGTCGGCGGCTACCCGGCGTGGCCGGTCCTCGAGCTCGGCGCGGGCGACGGCGCGCTCACCGCCGCGCTGCTGCGGCTCGACCGGCCGGTCACCGCCGTCGAGATCGACCCGCACCGGGTCGACCGGCTGCGCCGCCGGTTCGGCGCCCGGGTCACCGTCCGGCACGGCGATCTCCTGCGCGAACGGCTCGACCGGCCGGTCGACGTCGTCTCCAACGTCCCGTACGCACTGACCACCCCGCTGCTGCGCCGGCTGCTGCCCGCCCCGCGCTGGGCGCACGCGCTGCTCCTGCTGCAGTGGGAGGTGGCGCGCAAGCGGGCCGCCGTCGGCCCGACGACGGCGCTGACCGCCCGCTGGTGGCCCTGGTTCGGCTTCCGCCTCGTCGGGCGCGTCCCGGCCGGCGCGTTCCGGCCGGTCCCCTCGGTGGACGGCGGCATCCTGGAGATCACCCGCCGGGCCCGGCCGCTGGTCGACGGCCCGGCCGGGCCCTACCAGCGGATGGTCGACCAGGTGTTCACCGGCCGCGGGCGGGGCGTGGTCGACGTCGTCGCGCGCCGGTACGGCCGCACCACCGCCCGCGGCTGGGCCGCCGGGGCCGGGCTGGACGCGCGCACGCTGCCCCGGGACCTCGGGCCGGAGCACTGGGCCGAGCTGTACACCCGGGTGCGGGAGCGCTGATCCCCGGCGGTCCGCCGGGCACCCGGACGCCGGACCCCGTTCCGGTGATCCCGATCGCCCCCCGGCCCGGCCGGATGTCCCACGACCGGGTGGTTACGGCCGGGGTGTGCCGCACCGGCGCGCCCCGGCCCGGCCCGTTGTGATCGTCTCTCCCCCGGCCGACCGGCGACCGGGGGAGTGCGATGACGAGGCGGGTGCGCGACCGGGTGGTGACGCCTGCCGTCACCGCGGTGCTCGCCGTGCTGCTGCCGGCGGGCCCGGTCACCGCGCCCGCACCCGCGACCGCGCCCGCACCGATCGTCGCGGTGCACACCGTCGCGCCGGCCCCCGCGATCACCCACCGGGAGGAGCGGATCGACACCCCGGGCGGCCCGGTGAGCACCGACGTCGTCGTCGCGGACCTCCGCCGGGACGGCGTCCGGGCCGAGCTGCTCACCGGCGCGACCGTCGGCGAGCGCGCGACCGTCCCGGTGCACGCCGGGCGGGCCGGCGTCGCCGCGGCCGTCAACGGTGACTTCTTCGACTTCGCCCGCAGCAACGCGCCCGCCGGGCCGTCGGTGCGCGACGGCCGTGCGCTCACCTCGCCGGTCCCGCCCGGGCGCCGGCTCGCACCGGCCGTCCCGGGCAGCGACCCCGGCGACGTGCTCGCCGTCGACGCGGCCGGCGGTCCCCGCCTCGACCGGCTCACCCTGGACGCCTCGGTCGGCACCGCCGACGGCACGACGCTGCCGATCCGCACCCTCAACGCCTATGCCGTCCCGGTCGACGGGATCGGCCTGCTCACCCCCGACTGGGACGGCGACCGCAACGCCACGCTCTGCGGCAGCGACACCGACCGGGACGCACCCTGCGCGCCGGACCGGATCGAGGTCGCGGTCCGCGACGGCGCCGTCGCCGAGGTCCGACCGCCCGGCACCGGGCCGGTCCCGGACGGCGAGCAGGTCCTGGTCGGGCGGGACGGGGGCGCCGCGGCGCTGCGCGGCCTGGCGCCCGGCGACCGGGTCGTCGTCGAGCACCGGCTGGCCGCCGCGTCCGGCGTGCCGCCGCGGACCGCGGTCGGCGGGAGCCCGGTGCTGCGCGACGGCGCACCCGTCGCCGGCCTCGACGACGCCGTCCGCGAGCCGCGCAGCGCGGCCGGGATCACCGACGACGGACGGCTGGTCCTGCTGACCGCGGACGGCCGCGACTCCACCAGCGTCGGCATCACGCTCGCCGAGACCGCCGAACAGCTGCGCCGGGCCGGCGCGGTGCACGGCGTCAACCTCGACGGCGGCGGATCGTCGACGATGGTGTTCCGCGGCCGGGTGGTGAACGCGCCGTCCGAGGACGCGCACCGTGCCGTCCCGAACGCGTTCGGGATCGTCGCACCCTGACCCGGACCGGTCAGGACCGCCGGGCGGTCACCTCGAGCATCGCGAACAGCTGCTCCACCAGCCAGTCCCGCAGCCCGGCGCGGTCCGGGACCCGCCCGGCCTCCAGCCAGGCCAGCACCGAGCCCTCGACGAGCGCGACCCAGCCGCGCAGCGTCATCAGCTGCAGCGGCTCGGGTTCCGGCACCCCGCCGCGCACGCACAGCAGGTCCACGATGTGGTCGCGGACCCCGTCGACCAGCGCGTCCGTCTCGCCGGTGGACACCACCGATCCGCTGCGCAGCAGCGCGACGTAGGCGCGGGCGTGCCGCTGCACCACGTCCAGGAACACGTCCAGCGCCGCCGCCAGCTGCTCCTCCAGCGGCCCCTCACCGGCCAGCGCGACCCGGGCGATCAGCTCGTCCGCGACGCTGCCCAGCGCCGCCACGTGCAGCTCCTCGACGCCGGAGAAGTAGCGGTAGAACAGCGCCCGCGACACGTCCGCGACCCGGGTCACGTCCTCGACGGCCACCTCGTCCGGGGAGCGGCTGCCGTAGAGGTCGAGGGCGGCCGACACGAGCTGTGCGCGCCGGGCCTCGGGCGTCATCCGACGCGGTGAACGGGCGGGTGAGGAGGTCATCACCGGAAAGGGTACGGAACCGCCACGCCTAGCGACCGAGATCGACGACGACACGCGCACCCTCCGCCCGCCCGACGCACAGCGCGGTCAGGCCCGGGCCCGCCGGATCGCCCACCGTCGACCCCTCGACCAGCCGCACGTGGCAGGTCCCGCAGAACCCCTGCCGGCAGGAGTAGGGGACATCCGGCCGGACCTCGCGGATCACGTCGAGCGCCGTCCGGTCCGCCGGCACCGGCAGCTCCGGTCCGCCGGCGAGCGCCACCGTGAACGGGCGGCCGTCCCGGATCGGCGGCGGCGAGAACCGCTCCGAGTGGAAGCGCCGGTGCGCCGGCAGCGCCCGGCGCACCGCGTCGATCATGGCCGGTGGGCCGCAGCAGTACACCGCCGCCGACGGGTCCGTCCCGGCCAGCAGCTCGGCCGCCGCCGGGATCCCGCCGTCGTCGTCCGGCCTGCGCCGGACCCGCCCCGGTGCGAGCTCGGCGAGACCGCCGGACAGCGGCATCGACGCCAGGTCGCGCCCGGTGTGCACCAGCTGCCACGGCAGCCCGGCGGCGTGCACCGACCGCACCATCGGCGCGATCGGGGTGATCCCGATGCCGCCCGCCAGGAACAGGTACGACGGGGCCGCCGCCAGCGGGAACGCGTTCCGCGGGCCGCGCAGCGTCAGCCGGGTGCCCGGGGTGAGCCGGTGCACCTGCGCCGATCCCGAACCGTCCGGGACCGCGCGCACCGCGATCCGGTACACCGACCGGTCCGCCGGATCGCCGCACAGCGAGTACTGGCGGAGCAGGCCGGACGGCAGCACGACGTCCAGGTGTGCGCCCGGCCGCCAGCCGGGCAGCGGCCCGGACCCGACGAGCTCCACCTCGGCGACGTCCGGGCAGGGGTGGGTCACCGACCGGACCGTGACCGGCAGCTCCCGGTCGACCGGGGCGGCCGGGCGACGGCGGCGGCCGCTGCGGACCGACACCTTCTGGGCGACGGCGGTGACCGTCGCCAGTGCCCGTGCGCTGCGGTTGGGATGCGGGGGCGGGGCGATGCCGCTCATGCCGCGCTCATGCCGCTCCGCCGTGCGGCTCGGCCGGGGTGCCGTCCGCCGGCCCGCCGTCGGCTGCGCGGGCCGCGGGGGAGACCGCCAGGTAGGCGACCGCCGCGTCGGTGTCGCCGTGGTTCGCCGGATGGAACCGCGGGTTCAGATAGGTGAGCATCGCCCTGGCGAACAGCATCGGACCCGGCACCAGACCCCGCCGCGACGCCCGCAGGTAGTCCCGGATCCGGGCCCGCCGCGCCGGTGTCCCGCGCAGCTCCGGATCCCGGGCGCACAGCTGCGCCGTGCCGGACGCCCACAACCGGATCAGGGCCGGTGCGGTCACCAGCATCGCCCGGATCCGGCGCAGGTAACGCCCGTCCAGATGCACGTACAGATCGTGTGCCACCGACCGGTGCTCGACCTCCTCCGCGCCGTGCCAGCGCAGCATGTCCAGCATCTGCGGGTCGGCGCCGGCCGCGTCGAGCTCGGGGGAGTGCAGGATCCACTCGCCCAGCACCGCCGTCAGGTGCTCGATCGCGGCGACCAGCCCGACCCGCTCGACCAGCCACTCCCGCGCCGCGTCCCCGGACAGCCCGCGCTCGCCGAGCAGCTCACCGAAGATCCACTCCACCTGCTCGACGTACCGGGACACGTCGATCCCGGCCTCGCCCAGGTGGTCCAGCGCGCCCTGGTGCGACGACGCGTGCATCGCCTCCTGCCCGATGAACCCGCGGACGTCCTCGGCCAGCGCGTCGTCGCGCACCATCGGCAACGCCTGCGAGAACACCTCGACGAACCAGCGCTCACCCTCCGGCAGCAGCAGGTGCAGCACGTCGATCAGGTGCGACGCGAACGGTTCGCCGGGGATCCAGTCGGTGCGCAGCGCCGAGAAGTCGAACCGGACGTCCCGGGCGTGCAGTGCTATCCGGTCATGGGCCATCCGGTCATCGGCTGTCCGGTCATGGGGCGTGCGGTCGTCGGCGGTCCGGTCACGGGTGATCCGGGTGCCGTGCTTGCCGAGCGTGCTCATCGACGTGCTCCTCTCTCCGGGCGTGGTGGGACGCGTGCGTCAGCGGGTTCCGCCGTCGATCCGGGCGACGGCACGGAGCAGGCCGGGGGACAGCCGGGACGCCAGCAGCCCGGCGTGCGCCTCCGCGGTGACCGGTGCCAGCGCGACGTTCCGCTCCACCGCACGGACCAGCCGCGACGCGACCCGCTCCGGGGTGTAGCCGCGCCGCGCGTACGCCGCCGCGGACGCCCGCCTGCGGGCCTCCTGGGTGGCCTCGTCGGTGCCGGCGAACCGGGTGTGCGCGGTGATCGGGGTGTCCACGAACCCCGGGCACAGCGCCGTGACACCGATGCCGTCCTCGGCCAGCTCGGCGCGCAGGCACTCGGACAGCATCAGCACCGCGGCCTTCGTCGTCGCGTAGGCGGGCAGCGCGCGGGACGGCAGGTAGGCCGCCGCGGACGCGACGTTCACCAGGTGCCCGCCCTCGCCGTGCTCGCGCAGCAGCGCCCCGAAGTGCCGGCAGCCGTGCACCACGCCCCACAGGTTGACGTCGACGATCCGCCGCCACTCCTCGGCGGTGGTGTCCGCGAACGGCCCGGCGACGGCGATCCCGGCGTTGTTGACGACCAGATCGGGGACCCCGTGCGTCGCCGCCACCCGGGCGGCCAGCGCGGCGACGACGTCGTCGTCGGCGACGTCGACGGTCTCCGCGAACGCCCGGCCGCTGCCGTACCTGCGTTCGACGATCCCGGCGGTCCCGGCGGCACCGTCGGCGGACAGGTCGGCGACCACCACCCGGCAGCCCCGGTCGGCGAGCGCCAGTGCGGTGGCCCGCCCGATCCCGCTCCCGGCGCCGGTGACCACGGCGAGACCGCCCGCCCAGCGGACCGCCCGCCCGGACCGGCCGCCGGAGGCGACCAGCGCGCGGCCACGGGCCGCGGCCCGGGCGAGGGCCGGCGGCCCGGTGGTCGGCTGCACGGTCGGCCCGGTGGTCGGCTGCACGGTCGGTTCGGCGGCCGGCTGCGCGGTCGGCTGCACGGTCGGCCCGGCGGCCTGCTCGGCGGCGGCCTGCTCGGCGGTCCCGGCGACCATCTCGGCGGTGCACCGGGCGATCACCTCGGGCCGGTGCCGGACCATCCAGTGCCCGCCCGGCAGGTAGCGGACCCGCAGGTCGGGGGCGAACTGCGCGGCGCTGGTGGCGAGTGCGGGCGTCACGTAGGCGTCGCCGCGCGGCGCCAGGATCTGGACCGGCACGTCGGTGCGGCGCTGCTCCGGGCGGCCGAGCCGGCGGGGCAGGTTCCGCCGGTAGAGCTCCAGCCCGTTCACCGCGTCGCGCACCGACGGGCGGGGGATCCGCTCGGTCCGCTCGATCAGCCCGCCGAGCAGCCCGCTGCGGCAGACCAGCTCGGGCAGCACCGGCAGCCGGAACGCCAGCGTGTACCAGGAGTGCAGCGCCTGCCGGACGACCGCGCGCAGGTCCCGCGGGGAGCGCCGGCGCAGGAACAGCCCGACGTGGTCGAGGCACGGCCCCGAGATCGAGGTGTAGGAGGCGACCCGGCCGCTCAGCGCGTCGCCGGTGACCGCGTGCCAGGTCTGGATGCCGCCCCAGTCGTGGGCGAGCAGGTGCACCGGTGCGTCCGGGGAGACCGCGTCGCAGACCGCGCGCAGGTCGGCGGCGAGCAGCTCGAGATCGTAGCCCGCACGTCCGGCCGGGGCGTCCGAGTCGCCGTGCCCCCGGACGTCGTAGGTGACGACGTGGTGGTCGGCGGCGAGCAGGCGGGCCACACCGTCCCAGACGTGCCGGTCGTCCGGGTACCCGTGCACGGCGACGACGGTCGGCGCGGTGCGGTCGCCCCGCTCCTCGACCGCGAGGCCCAGGCCGTCCGGCGTCGTGACGACGGTCGTGCGTTCCACCACATCACTGTGAGACACAACGTCATCATAGAAAACCCGTCAACAAGAGTCGAGACGGGAACGGTCGGTATCCCGGGTGATCGCGCAGCGTCACCGCGGGCCGGTGTGCCGCCCGTACCCGCTCCCGGGCAGGCCGTCGGCCGGTACCGGGCCGGGATCCGGCTCGCCCGCCGCCCACATCGCCGCCACCCGTCCGGCCACCCGGTCGTGCGCCGCGAGGATGGTCGCGCCGGTGGTCCGGACGCCGGCGAGCGCGTAGAGCAGCTCCGCGTCCTGGCCGTGGTCGAGATCGAGCACGCCGTGCATCCGGGCCAGCTCGACGACCAGCCCGCACGGCCCGGTGGCGGCGGCGCTCGCGGCCCGCAGCAGCGCCCGCGCGGTCGTCGGGCGGGCACCGGGGAGCAGACATCGTCCCAGCTCGCGGGCCAGCCGCCCGATCGGCTCGATGTCGGCGGGATGGACCGCGACCAGGCAGAGGTCCGGGCACGGTCCCGGCGGATAGCCCGGTCGCGCCTGCGCGGCGCGCAGCGCCCCGGAGAGCCGGCACCAGGACCGCACCGCGGCGGCCGTCGCGTCCGGCGGTGCGTCGTCCCGGGACAGCGTGACCAGCGCCGCGCACAGCATCCGGTCGGCCGCCGCCCAGCCGATCCGGTCGCGCGGCACCGCCCGGATCACCGTCCCGCCCGTCGATCCGTTCATGTGCCCCCCTCGGCCGTACCGACGTTGTCGGGTGCGTCGCCCGGTTGCCACCGTTCGTTACCGCGCGTAGTCAGAACTGGCGAGAAGGTACGTTCGAGCCGTCCCGATCCCGTTCCCGACACCACCGCCGGAGGCCCACGTGCCCGACGTCCCGCCCGCCTGGTTCACCTCGGCCGTCGACACGCCGTCCGGTTCCGGCAGCGTCGAGGTCGACGGGGTGCCGATCGCCTACCGGACGTGGGGCGAGCCGGGCGGGCCGGGCGTCGTCCTGGTGCACGGCGGTGCCGCCCACTCGCACTGGTGGGACCACATCGCGCCGCTGCTGGTGAAGGGCTCGCGCCGGGTCGTCGCGGTGGACCTGTCCGGGCACGGCGACTCCGGCCGGGCGCCGTCCTACGACCTGGACCGCTGGGCCGCCGAGGTACGGGCGGTGATCGACGACGCCCGGCTCGGCGAGCGGCCCACCCTGATCGGGCACTCGATGGGCGGCTTCGTCACGCTCACCGGGGCGCTGCGCTACGGCGAGGAGCTGGCCGGGGCGGTCGCGGTCGACTCGCCGGTGCGCGACCGGTCCCCGGAGGAGGACGCGGCCCGGGAGAAGCGGGCGTTCGGCCCGGCCCGGGTGCATCCGGACCGGGACGCGCTGATCGCCCGGTTCCGCACCGTCCCGGTGCAGGACGGCGACCTGCCCTGGGTGCACCGGCACATCGCCGAGCACAGCATCACCGCCGTCGACGGCGGCTGGCGCTGGAAGTTCGACCCGAGGATCTTCGCCGGCATCGGGCTCACCCCGGCCGACCTGGGCCGGCCCGGCTGCCGGATCGCGCTGTTCCGGGCCGAGCACGGGCTGGTCCCGGCCGACATGGGCGAGATGGTGGTGGACCGGATGGGCCGCGCCGCCCCGGTGATCGAGATCCCGGGCGCCGGGCACCACGTGATGATCGACCAGCCGCTGGCCCTGCTCAGCGCGCTGCGGACGCTGCTGGCCGACTGGGAGTACTCGGTGCCGGTGACCGCTCCGGAGGCGGTGGGTTAGGTTAACCTCACCCGGCGTGGGTCCGTGCGGGCCGCGCCGGGGAGGCGTGATGGGGGAGTCCGGGCGGTCGGCGGGGCGCGCACAGGGGATCCTGTTGCTCGCGGTGCTGGCCGCGATCGTCTCGCAGCAGGTCCTGGTGCCGGTGCTGGCCCCGCTGTCCCGCGAGGTCGGGCTGACCCCGGTCGAGCTCGGGCTGGTGATGACGGTCGCCGCCGGGCTGTTCGCCGTCACCAGTCTGTTCTGGGGGCGGGTGGTCGACCGGTGGGGGCACCGCCGGGTGCTGCTGGCCGGGCTGACCACGGCCGGGCTGGGGCTGACCGGGTTCGCGCTCGTCTCGCAGGCCGCGCTGGCCGGTACGCTGTCGCCGGGGGCCACCCTCGCCGGGATGATCGCGACCCGCAGCGTGGTGTTCGGCATCGGTCTCGGCGCGGTCCCGACGGCGGCGATGGCGCTGATCGCCGCCCGGACCGCGCCCGGCCCGGAGCGCACCGCCGGCATCGGCAGGCTCGGTGCGGTGCAGGGCGTCGCGGTCGCGCTGGGGCCCGCGCTGGGCGCCCTGCTCGCGTTCGCCGGCCTGCTCGGGCCGGTCTGGCTGGCGCCGGTCGCGGTGCTGGTGTCGATCGCGGTGGTGGCGGTCGGCGTCCGGCCGGCCCCCGCGGCGCCCCCGGCGCCCGGGCCCGCCGCCCCGCCGCCCCGCCCGGTCCGTCCGTGGGACGCCGGGATGTGGCCGGTCCTGCTGACCGGATTCCTGGTCATGCTGTCGCTCGGGCTGGTGCTGATCGTGCTCGGCTTCCTGGTCCAGGACCGGCTCGGGCTGGACGCGGCGGGCACCGTCCGGGTGTCCGGCGCGATGTCGTTCCTGTCCGGGGTCGCGCTGGTGCTGATGCAGGGCGTCGCGGTGCCCCGGCTGGGCTGGCCGCCGGTCCGGTTGCTGCGGGTCGGCCTCCCGATCGCCACCGCCGGGCTGCTGCTGCTCGCCGTCGCACCCGGGGTGCTCACCATCGGGCTGGCGATGACGCTGCTCGCGGCCGGTCTCGGGCTGGCGATGCCCGGCTACACCACCGCGGCGACCCTGCAGGCCGGGCCGGAGGGGCAGGGCGGGGTTGCCGGGCTGGTGAACGCGACCAACGGATCGACGTTCGTGATCGGCCCGCTGGCCGGGACCGCCCTGTACACGCTGGGGACCGGGGTGCCCGCGTTCGTCGCGGCCGTCGCCTGCCTGCTCGGCGTGCTGCTCGCCGTCCTCCATCCGGCGCTGCGCTCGGCACGGCCGGATCCGGCGGCTACTGTGGCGCCATGACCGAACAGTCAGAGCTGACCGTTTCCGCCGACGAGGTGCTCGTCGAGCGCCGCGACGGCGTCCAGGTGATCACGATCAACCGGCCGGCCGCGCGGAACGCGCTCAACGAGAACGTCGCGCACGCGATCGCGGCCGCCGCAGACGAGCTGGACGCCGACGACGACCTGCGGGCCGGCGTCCTCACCGGCGCGGGCGGGGCCTTCTCGGCCGGGATGGACCTCAAGGCGTTCCTGCGGGGCGAGCGGCCGGGGCTGCCCGGGCGCGGGCTCTGCGGCATCACCCAGACCCCGCCGCGCAAGCCGATGATCGCCGCGGTCGAGGGCTGGGCGCTGGCCGGCGGCTTCGAGCTGATGCTGGCCTGCGACCTGGTGGTCGCCGCCCGGGGCGCCCGGTTCGGGGTGCCGGAGGTGAAGCGTTCGCTGTTCGCGGCGGCCGGCGGCGCGCTCGAGCTGGCGAACCGGGTGCCGCGCGCGCTCGCCCTGGAGATGCTGCTCACCGGCGACCCGATCGACGCCGCCCGGGCCGAGGCCGCCGGGCTGGTCAACCAGGTCGTCGACGACGGCGGCGCGCTGGACGCCGCACTGGCGCTGGCCGCCCGGATCACCGGCAACGGCCCGCTCGGCGTCGCGGCGAGCAAGCGGATCGTGCTGGAGGGACCGGACTGGGGCGCCGACCGGTGGGCCCGCCAGGAGGAGATCGTCACCGCGGTGATGAGCTCGCAGGACGCCCGGGAGGGCGCGACCGCGTTCGCCGAGAAGCGGGCGCCGGTGTGGAAGGGCGTGTGAGCCCGGCTCAGCCGCCCAGGTGGCGGTGCATGACGTGCAGCCCGGTCGTGGTGCCGTCGGGGAGGGCGAACGCGTCCGGCACGATCCCGACCGTCGCGAAGCCCAGCGAGTGCCACAGCGCGACCGCCCGGGTGTTGGTCTGCACGACGGCGTTGAACTGCATCGCCGAGTAGCCGAGCGAGCGGGCCAGCGCCAGGACGTGCTCGCCGAGCGCCCGCCCGGTGCCCCGGCCGGCCCGCTGCGGGTCGACGGCGAAGCTCGCGGTCGCCACGTGCGATCCGGGGCCCGGCTGGTTCGGTCCGGTCTTCGCGGTGCCGACCAGCACGCCGTCGTCGTCGACCGCGACCACCACCCGGCCCGGCGGGCGCAGCATCCACATCGAGCGGGCCCATCCCTCGTCCACATCGGCCGGCACGGTGTAGGTGGTGCCCTCGGCGAAGATCGGCCGCAGGATCTGCCAGACGGCGGGCCAGTCCTCGTCGTGGGCGTCGCGGATCTGCACGTGATCAGGGTAGATAGAGGTCCCGCGGCCCGGCGTCGAGGGCCTCGACGGCGCCCCCGGTGTGCTCGGCCAGCCACCCGCCGAAGTCGTCGAGCCGGGACTCGGCGACGGCGACCGTGAACGTCACGTCGGCGCCGTGCTCGACCTCGCGCAGCAGGTAGGGCGAGTTCCGCAGGTCGTGCTCCAGGCGCCCGGCCCGGTCGTGCGGCAGCGCCAGCAGCAGCTCGCGGTGCCGGACCCGGCGCAGCTCGCCGACCCGGTCCAGGGTCTCCGACAGCGCCGTGGAGTAGGCCCGCACCAGCCCGCCCGCGCCGAGCTTGGTGCCGCCGAACCAGCGGGACACCACCGCGACGACGTCGGTCAGGTCGCGCCGGGACAGCACCTCCAGCATCGGGACGCCCGCGGTGCCGGAGGGCTCGCCGTCGTCGTTGCTGCGGGCGGTCATCGCCCCGGTCGCCGGGTCGCCGATCCGCAGCGCCGTGCAGTGGTGGGTGGCGTCCGGGCCGGCCCGGCGGACCCGGTCGATCACCGCGGTGGCCGCCGGGACGTCGGCGACCCGGGCCACCGTGCACAGGAACCGGGAGCGCTGGATCTCGATCTCGTGCGCCCCGTCCCGGGCGATCACCCGCACGGAGTGGCCCCGATGCAGGTCACAGGGTGACCCGGGTCGCCGTCGATGGCGCTTCCGGATCGATTCAGTGCATCCTGGAACGGTCCGGCGGGGCGGCCGCCCCGCACGTCCCCGACGGAGAAGGGATCTCCGCCCATGAGCGACACCGTCGCCACGCTGCACCTCCCGCACGGACTGCGCGCCGCCCTGAGCCGGCTGGGCCGCCGGATCGACGCCTACACGCTGCAGGCGTTCAACCCGGTCTACCCGACGCCCGACGCGCGCCGCCGCTGACCCCCGTCACGGCGGCGGCGGGTCGCCGTCCGCGGGTGCGGCCGGGATGCGCAGCGGGCGCAGCCACACCCACAGCACGAACAGCGCACCGATGACCAGCATGGCGATCCCGGTGTCCAGGTTCAGGTTCGTCCCACCGGTCTTGGCCAGGTTCTCCGGGTCGTCGCCGGAGACCAGGCCCATGATCACGAGCACCACGCCGTAGACGCCGAACAGCAGCGCGATCACCGAGCGCAGGTCGAACAGGTTGGTGGCGGTCGTCGAGACGGGTGCGTCGGCGCCCGCCCGGGCGCCTGCCGGATCGTCGGTCATCTCTGGGCTCCTGTTCCGGTCAGCCGGTCACGACGTAGAGGACCACGGTCAGGGCGAGCACCGCGGAGGCGAGCACGGCGGGCGAGCGGTACCAGCCCGCGTCGTCACCGTCGGTGGAGTGCACCCTGGCCTCCTTCGGGGTCAGGTTCCAGACCAGGCCGACCAGCTCGGCGTCCGGCCGGGGAGCGGTCACCAGCGACACCCCGGCCGCCACCCCGACCCCGACGACGAACGCGGCGATCGCGCCGAGGAAGCTGCCCGCCTGGTTGGAGATCTCGAGCACCCCGGTGCGGACCAGGACGTCCACGGTGACCGCGGCGGTGGTGCCCGACAGCAGCCCGATCCAGGCGGACGGGCCGGTCATCCGCTTCCAGAACAGGCCCAGGATGAAGATCGCGAACAGCGGGGCGTTGAAGAAGCTGAACAGCGACTGGATGTAGTCCATCAGGTTGGCCGAGCCGGACGCGATGAACGCGGTGCCGATCGCCAGCACGCAGCCGATGATCGTGACCAGCCGGCCGATCTGCAGGTAGTAGCGGTCGTCCCGGTCCGGGCGGACCCAGTCCTGCCAGATGTCGTAGGTGAAGACGGTGTTGAACGAGCTGATGTTCGCCGCCATGCCGGCCATGAACGCGGCGAGCAGCCCGGCGATCGCGACGCCGAGGATGCCGTTGGGCAGCAGCTCCTTCATCAGCAGCGACAGCGCGTTGTTGTAGGTGATGCCGTCGACGGCCCCGCCGCCGCCGCCCTCCTTCACCGCGCTGATCTGCGGGACCAGGATCGCGGCGATCATGCCCGGGGTCACGATGACCAGCACGACCAGCGCCTTCGGGAAGGCGCCGATGATCGGGGTGCGGCGGGCGGCGGACATGCTCTTGGCCGACAGCGCCCGCTGCACCTCGGCGAAGTTCGTCGTCCAGTACCCGAAGGAGAGCACGAAGCCGAGCCCGAACACGATGCCGAGCACGGACAGGAACGGGTTCTCGATCTCGGTCAGCGGGGTGCCGGGCCAGGCGTTGAGGTCGGCGCCGCCGCTGGGACCCTCGGTGACGGCGCGGGTGAGGCCGTCCCAGCCGCCGACCCGGTTCAGCCCGGCGACGGTCAGCGGGATGAGCAGCGCCAGGATCACGAAGAACTGCAGGACCTCGGTGTAGATCGCGGCGGACAGCCCGCCGAGCGAGATGTAGCCGAGCACGACGACCGCGGCGACCGGGATGGCCAGGTACAGCGACCAGCCGAGCAGCGCCTCCAGGACGAGGCCGAGCGAGAACAGGTTGACGCCGGCGATCAGGATCGAGGCGACGGCGAAGATCACCGCCTGCACCCGCTGGGTGGTCCGGTTGAACCGCTTGAGCAGGAACTCCGGCACGCTGCGGGCCTGCGAGCCGTAGTAGAACGGCATCATCACGATGCCGAGGAACACCATCGCCGGGATCGCGCCGAGCCAGTAGTAGTGCACGGTCGGGACGCCGTACTGGGCCCCGTTGGCGACCATGCCGATCAGCTCGATCGCGCCCAGGTTCGCCGAGATGAACGCCAGGCCGGTGATCCAGGCCGGCATCGACCGGCCGGACAGCAGGAAGTCCAGGCTGGACGAGACCGAGCGGCGGGCGGCGAAGCCGATGCCCAGCACCAGCACGAAGTAGAAGGCGACGAGCAGGTAGTCGACGAGGTTCGGATCGAGCCGGAGGATCTCTTCGGTCGTCATGCCACGCCCTTCCGCAGGGCGGTCTCGCACTGGTCCATCCGGACGCTCCTCGTCGTCGAGTGGGGTGCGCGCAGGGTTGCGTTGCGCAAATCAACGCACAAGATAGACCGCAGCCGGACAGAAGTGAACACGGGATGTGTGGTTGTACTGCGTTCGGTTTTGTTGCAACCTGTGCGGGTGATGCCCGTCCCGGATCCGCCGCCGTGAGCCTCCTCGCCGAGCAGCGCCGCGAGATGATCGTGGAGCGGGTGCGCGCCCGCGGCGCGGTCCGGGTGTCCGAGCTGGCCGGGGACCTGGGCGTGTCCGAGATGACGGTGCGCCGCGATCTCGACGTGCTGGCCCGCCGCCGGCTGGTCGACAAGGTGCACGGCGGCGCGACGGCGGTCGGCGACCAGACCACCACCGAGCCCGGCTTCTCGGCGAAGGCGGTCCGCGAGCCCGCCGAGAAGGAGGCGATCGCGGCCGCCGCGGCGGCGCTCGTCGAGCCCGGTGCCGCGGTCGGCCTGTCCGCCGGCACGACGACGTGGCGGCTCGCGCACCGGCTGGCCCGGATCCCGCGGCTCACCGTCGTCACCAACTCGCTCGCCGTCGCCGAGGTGCTGCACACCGGTGGCGCGGAGGCCCGCGGCAGCACGGTGATCCTCACCGGCGGGGTGCGCACGCCGTCCGAGGCGCTGGTCGGGCCGGTCGCGATCGCCGCGCTCCGCTCGCTGAACCTGGAGATCGTGTTCCTCGGTGTGCACGGGATGAGCGCGGCGGCCGGGTTCTCCACGCCGAACCTCACCGAGCGCGACACCAACCGGGCACTCGTCGACGCCGGCCGGCAGCTCGTCGTCGTCGCCGACCACACGAAGTGGGGCACCGTCGGGATCTCGACGATCGCCGAGCTGGGCGAGGCGGACGTGCTGGTCACCGACTCCGGTCTGGCCGGGGCCGACCTGGCGGTGCTCGAGGGCGAGATCGACCGCGTGATCGTCGCCCGGACGGAGGAGCAGTGATGGGCAACGTGCGCCGCTCGGCGACCCGGTTGGCCGACGGCCGGGAGATCCTCTGGTTCGACGAGCCCGGCTCGCCGCCGCGCGATCCGGCCGCCCTGGTGGACCGGCGCGACCTGCCCCGGGTGACACCGGCCTCGCAGCTGCGCCTCGATCCGCTCGCCGGGGAGTGGATCGCGATCGCCGCGCACCGCCAGGACCGCACCTACCAGCCGCCGGACGACGAGTGCCCGCTGTGCCCCAGCCGGGACGGCAGGCTCACCGAGGTGCCGTCACCGGAGTACCAGGTGGTCGCGTTCGAGAACCGGTTCCCGGCGTTCGGGTCGGCGCCGGGTGCGCCGGTCGCCGAGCCGGCAGGGGACACACCGGTCGCGGAGTCCGGGCGCTGCGAGGTCGTCTGCTTCACCGACGACCACGACACCCCGTTCGCCCGGCTCTCCGTCCGCCGGGTCCGGCTGGTGCTGGAGGCGTGGGCCGACCGCACCGCCGAGCTGGGCGCCCGCCCGGGGGTGCGGTACGTGTTCCCGTTCGAGAACCGGGGCGCCGAGATCGGCGTGACGCTCTCGCATCCGCACGGCCAGATCTACGCCTACCCGTACCTGCCGCCGTTCCCGCAGCGGATGCTCGCGCAGGTGGCCGCGCACCGGGAGGCGACCGGGGAGAACCTGTTCGACGTCCGGCTGGCCGCCGAGCGGGCCGGGGAGCGGGTCGTCGTCGCGGGGGAGCACTGGACGGCCTTCGTGCCCGAGGCGGCCCGCTGGCCGGTCGAGGTGCACCTCTACCCGCACCGCCCGACGCCGGACCTCCCGGCGCTCGACGAGTCGCAGCGCGCCGAGTTCGGGCACGTCTACCTGGACGTGCTGCGCCGGCTCGACGCCCTCCACGACGACGAGCTGCCCTACGTCGCCGCCTGGAACCAGGCCCCCGTCCGGGCGGCCGACGGGCGCGGTGACGCCCGGCTGCACCTGCGGCTGCACTCGATCCGGCGGGCGCCCGGGAAGATCAAGTACCTGGCCGGGTCGGAGTCCGGGGCCGGGGCGTTCATCTCCGACGTGCTCCCCGAGGCCGTCGCGGAGCGGTTGCGGGGGCTGTAGCCGGCGCCCGGAACGGGTGGCCGGGCGCGACGCCGCACCCCGGCCGCGGCGCCGTACCCCGGCCGCGGCGCCGTACCCCGGCCGCGGCGCCGTACCCCGGCCGCGGCGCCGTACCCCGGCCGCGATGCCGCACCCCGGCCGCGACGCCGCACCTGCTCGAGCCGGTGCGACGACGTGCGGGAGGTGCGACGTAGGAGCCGGGGTGCGGGGTCCGCGGGCCGGTGTGGGGGTCCGCCGGCTGGGGTGCGAGGTCTGCCGTGGGATCCGCCGTGGACTCGTGGACTCGTGGACTCGTGCAGGCGGGTGTGGGGTGTCTGGGGTCGTGTCGCACCCCGGGGTCGTTCGCGCACCGTCTCCACCCGGTGCGGGCCCGGAGTCGGGGTGCGGGGTGCGCGTGTAGGGGTGCGGGACCGGAGCCGGGGTGCGGGGTGCGCGAGGAAGGGTGCGGGGTGCGCGTGTAGGGGTGCGGGGTGCGCGTGGAGGGGTGCGAGGTCAGCGGGCCGCGGCACCGGACCCAGGGCACCGACCCGCTGACCCGACCCGGACATGCGTCGAGGCCGGGCCCCTCCCCAGGGACCCGGCCTCGGCCGTCGTGCGGTGTTCCGGGTCAGACCCGGATCGCGTTGTGGAACGGCATCGCGTCGATGTCGGAGTACTTGACCGGTTCCCCGCTGGTCGACGCGTGCAGGATCTGGCCGTTGCCGGCGTAGATGCCGACGTGGCTGACCGGCGAGTAGAAGAACACCATGTCGCCGGGCTTCAGCTCGCTCTTGGAGACCGACTGGCCGCCCATCTGCGACTGCGCGCTCGACGTCCGCGGCAGGTCGATGCCGGCCTGCTCGAAGGCCCAGACCATCAGCCCGGAGCAGTCGAAGGCGCTCGGCCCGGTGGCGCCCCACTTGTAGGGCGACCCGAGGGCGGTCTTCGCGGTGGCGAGCGCCTGGATGCCGGCCGAGGACCCGGTCAGGTCACCGACGATGTCGCCGGCACCCGATCCGGCGCCGCGGCCCGCGTTGTTCGCGGCGCGCTCACCGGCGCGGGCGCGCTCCTGCTCGGCGCGCTCCTGCGCCTCCTGCTGGGCGACCGCGGCGATCCGCGCCGCGTCGGCCTGCTCGAAGGCCTGCGGTACCGCGGCGGTGGCCTGCTCCAGCCCGCTGCCGAGCGTGGTCGCGGCCTCGCTGGTGCCCGCGCCACCCTGCTCGGAGCCTGCGGCGGGCAGCGACAGCGTCATCGTCGCCTCGTTGTTGACACCCGCCAGGTCGACCCCGGCCGCCTGCTCCTCGGCGGCCTGCTCGCCGGGGGTGCTGATGGCCGTCACGACGCCCATCACCGCGGTGGCGCCGACCAGCGTCGCGGACATCGTCGCGGCGACCGCTCGCGGGTTGCGGCCGAACGGCCCGGTGTCGGAGGTGCCGCGCACCAGGCCGATCGCGGACCGGGAGGTGACGCCGGCCGGGAGGTCCCGGGAGACGATCGAGTCGTCGGTGCCGGGGAGGCCGGTGCCGGGGAGGCCGGGGAACCCGGTGGCCGGGGTGTCGATCTGCTCGATCGCCGGGCCGAACGCTCCGGTACCGGCGGCCCGGGCGGCGCGACGGCCGCCGGACGCGGGGGTGTCGAAGCCTGCCTCGGCGTAGCGGGAGAGCAGTTCGGCGGCCGAGATGCCGGCGCCGGAGTCGCGATCACGGCGGCGCCGGGGGGCGCCGATGTCGGGGAGCTCGGTCGCGGGGGAGTCGACCGGATTCAGTGCAGTGGTCATACGTGGTTCCTCGCCGCCACGGGGCCCACCCCGGCCCTCGGCCGGTCGCGAACCCGTCCCCGCCGCGTGCTGGTGGGCGCCAGGGGGAGTGTCGGCAGGCGGGGCTCGGACGGCCGACCAGGCGCACCAGCCGACGTTTCGTCGGCCAGCACGAAGGACCGTAACCGCTCCGTGACTCACATGCTTGTCAGCCCCGCCGCGTGTGCGACGAGCGGCGCTTTCCGCGCGATTCACGCACAGAACGGCCGCCGAACGGTGGATGCACTGCGCCGTTCGAGGTTGCCGAAGCGAATTCTGCGACGAACGGTCGGTACGAGTGGGTGACGGTCCGGGTGCCGGATCGGCCGGTGGGCCGGACGGCGCAGGGATGCCGTTCGCACGGCCGCTCCGGCCGCCGGTGCCGGTGCGACGGTGTCGGAAACCGGGTGCTCTGCCACGATCGTGTGGCCGCACCGACCCGTGCGGTGCCGAAACGCGCACCACGGCGGCCGCGACCTGAACCACGACCGACGCGCCGTCCCGCACCCGCCCGTCCGGGCGGGCCGCCGGGACCGAACCGGACCGGGCATCCGGTACGAATCCACCACCACCACATGTCGACGACACACACCGGAGGTCCCCGCAGTGCCGGACCGACCACCCGGCCCGATCTGGGTCGGGGAGACCGCCCACCGGCGCGGCCCGGGCGGGCCGCCCGGGGCGGGCCTGCACGTCCCCCCGCGGTTCACCACCGCCCGTCTCCTGGTCACCGACGCGGGCCTGCCCGTCGGCCAGGTCGACGTCCCGCTGATCGGCGGCCGCGCCTCCGCCGGGGAGATCGGCCGGGCGACCGCCGCGGTGGTCGCGGCCACCCCGCCGGAGCCGCCCCCGACCTCGGACGAGCCGATGACCGTCGTCGTCGCGACCCGCGGCCGCCCGGAGAGCGTGCGCCGCTGCCTCGCGGCGATCCTGGCCGGCGACCACGCGGCGGTGACCGTGCTGGTCGTCGACAACGACCCGCCGGACGGCAGCACCCGCGACGTGGTCGCCGCGTTCGGCGACGAGCGGGTGCGCTACGTCCACGAGCTGCGGCGCGGCGTGTCGGTCGGCCGCAACCGGGGGCTGGCCGAGGCGCGGACCGAGGTCGTCGCCTTCACCGACGACGACACCGAGCCGGACCGGCGCTGGGCGTCCCGGATCGCGGGCGCGTTCGCCGCCGATCCCGGGCTCACCGGGCTCAGCGGGCCGGTGCTGGCCGCCCGGCTGGACACCCCGCAGGAGCGGGCCGCCGACGTCGCCCTGGCCTGGAACAAGGGGTTCGCCCCGCGCCGGTTCCGGCTGGACGACCCGCCGTCGGACTCGCCGGTGTTCCCGTTCTCCCCGGGCCTGTTCGGGATCGGCGCGAACCTCGCGGTGCGCGCCCGGCGGGTCCGGGAGCTGGGCGGCTTCGACGAGGCGCTCGGCCCGGGCCGGCCGACCCGCGGCGGCGAGGACATCGAGCTGCTGGTCCGGATCGTGCTCGACGGCGGCACCCTCGGCTACCTGCCCGCCGCCTACGTCTGGCACCACCACCGGCCCTCGGACGGCGAGCTGCGCGACCAGCTCGGCGGCTACGCGCTCGGGCTGGGAGCGTTCCTGGGCAAGGTCGCGCTGGACGGGCGGGCCCGCCGGCTCGCGCTGCGCCGGTTCCCGGCCGGGATCGCCCGGCTGCGCGAGATCGTGCGCCGCGAGTCCGCGGGCGCCGGGGATGCTCCCGAGCCGGAACCCGCCGCCGGTGCGGTCGTCCCGGGGCCGGCCCCGGCGGGTGGCGACGCCGGGGCGGCCGACGCCGCCCCGGGCGCCGGGCCCTCGGCGGTCGCGGTGGCCGAGGTGGCCGAGGTGCCGGCGGACCCGGAGGAGCGGCGGCACGAGACGGTCGCGCTGCCCGACGGCGCGGCGGCCCGGAAGCTGCGCGGCCTGGCCGGTGGCCCGGTGCTGTACCTGCGCACCCGGCGGCAGGTGCTGGCCGAGGGCGGTAGCTGCCCGCCGCTGACCGCGCCGGACCGGAACTGATCCGGTGACCCGGCGGCCGCACCCGGCCGCCGGGTCGGCTCAGTCCCCCGGCCGCTGCGACGGGCCGGCCGGCTCGCCGAGCACGGCCGCGGTGTCCGAGCCGAGCGGCGGACCGGCGTCGCCGCGCCGGGCCGGGGTCCGGGAGAAGCGCATCGGCGAGCCGAGCTGGCGCACCGGCCCGAGGCGGGGGTGCGGCGCCTCCCAGAAGAACCCGCGCTCGCGCAGCACCGGATCGTCGAACACCTCGTCGTAGCCGGCGATCGGCGCGCACGGGACACCGGCGGCGTCCAGCCGGGCCGCCACGTCGGCCGTCGTCATCGTCGTGGTGGTCTCCTCGATCAGCCCGACCAGCTCCGCGCGGGCGGCCATCCGGGCGGTGTTGCCGGCGAACCGCGGGTCGTCGCGCAGCGCCGGCGCGAGCGCCCCGCACAGCGACACCCACAACCGCTCGGTGTTCGCGCCGACCGTCACGTACCCGTCGGCGGTGCGGACGGCCTGGTAGGGCGCGTAGCGCTGGTGCGCCGACCCGTGCCGGACGGGCACCTCGCCGTCGCCGAGGTACATCCCGGCCTCCCACACGGCCAGTGACACCCCGGACTCCAGCAGCGACACGTCGATCTGCTGGCCGGTCCCGGACCGGTCCCGCTCGCGCAGCGCCGCGGTCACCGCGAGCGCCAGGTACAGCCCGGTGACCAGGTCGCACACCGGGACGCCGACCTTGACCGGATCGCCGCCGGGCTCCCCGGTGACGCTCATCAGCCCGCTCGCCGCCTGCGCCATGATGTCCAGCCCGGCGCGCCCGGCGGCCGGACCGTCCTGCCCCCAGCCCGACGCCGAGGCGTAGACCAGCTCCGGCCGTCGCCCGCGCAGCGTCCCGGCGCCCAGCCCGAGCCGGTCCATCGCGCCCGGCCGCAGGTTCTCCACGACGACGTCGGCCCGGTCGGCGAGGTCGAGGAACGCGTCCCGGCCGCGCTCGTCCTTCAGGTCCAGGACGACCGACTCCTTGTTCCGGTTCAGCCGCAGGAACGGCGAGCTCTCGCCGTCCAGGAACGGCCCGGCGGACCGGGTCGGGTCGCCGGTGCCGGGCGGCTCGATCTTGACCACCCGGGCACCGAGATCCGCCAGCTGCATGGTGGCGAACGGCGCCGCCATGAAGGCGCCGACCTCGAGCACGAGTACCCCGGTCAGGGGAGGGTCCGTCGTCATGCTGGGTACTCCTGGATCCTGCGGGCCGCCGCGACGACCTGCTATACGGTATACGGATAACTGTCCGATTCGAGGTGGTGACCATGACCGCGGTGCAGTCCGGGCTGTCGGGGCGGATCGTCGCGCCGCCGAGCATGGCCGACCTGGCGACCGACGCGATCCGGGCGATGATCTTCTCCGGCGAGCTCGCCCTCGGTGAGCGGCTGGTCGAGGCCCGGCTCACCGAGCGGCTCGGCGTCTCCCGGCCGCCGCTGCGCGAGGCACTGCAGCGGCTCGGCCACGAGGGGCTCGTCGTGTCGCACCCGCGGCGCGGCGCCTCCGTCCGCACGCTGAGCAGGCACGACGTCTACGAGATCGTGACGCTGCGCGAGGAGCTGGAGTCGATCGCCGTCCGGCTCGGGATCCCGGTGCGCTCGCCGGCCCGGCTGGCCCGCTGCCACGACGCGCTGCGCGCCTTCGACGGGACCGCCCGCGAGGCCGACGAGAGCCGGTTCCTGCAGCGCAAGTTCGACTTCCATCTCGCCGTCGTCGATCTCGCCGGGCACTCCCGGCTGACCGACGCCTACCGCGCGCTGTCCTCGCAGCTGCAGCTCTGCATGGCACTGAACCGGACCGCCCGCCGGGACCGGGAGAGCCTGCTGGAGAACGTCGAGCGGCACCGCGAGCTGCTGGCCGTGATCGAGGACGGCGACCCGCAGGCCGTGCAGCGGGCGCTCACCGAGCACGGTCACGGGTCGTTCCTGCTCGACGTCGTCGACCAGCTCGACGGCGGCAGCCCGGAGTCCGAGGAGTGGCTCGCCCGGCGCCGCGGCACCGGCTGACCCGGCCGGGCTCACCGGAACCGCCCGGCCAGCCGGGCCGCCGCCGCGCGCAGCAGCACGGCGGCCTCGTCGGTGCGGTCGGCGGAGAACCGGCTGGTCGGCCCGGACACCGAGAGCGCGGACGGGCTCGGCGCGCCCGGCACCGGCACCGCGACGCAGAACACACCGTCCTCCTGCTCCTCGGCGTCCACCGCGTGCCCGATCAGCCGGACCACGTCCAGTTCGTCGAGCAGCGTCCCGACGTCGACCACGGTGTGCCCGGTCTGCCCCGGCATCCCGGCCGTCTCCAGCAGCCGCCGGGCCTGCACGACGGGCAGCTGCGCGAGCAGCGCCTTGCCCACCCCGGTGCTGTGCAGGAACACCCGCCGCCCCACCTCGGTGAACGTCCGCATCGAGTGCGGGGACGGCACCTGCGCGGTGTAGACGGCCCGCTCGCCGTCGAGCACCGCCATGTTCGCCGTCTCGCCGATCCGCTCGGCGAGCGACCGCAGATCGGTCCCCACCCGCGCGCCCAGCACCTCCGACGCCCGGTCGCCGAGCCCGATCAGCCGCGGGCCGAGGGTGTAGCGGCGGTCGGACAGCTGATGGACGTGGCCGAGATCGACCAGCGTCCGGACGAGCCGGTGGATGGTCGGCAGCGGCAGCCCGGACGTCTGGGCCAGCTCGCTGACCGAGAGCCCGCCGCCCGCCCCGGCCAGCAGCTCCAGGATGCCGAACGCGCGGGCGACGGACTGGACCCCGCCCGCCATCAGCCCCAGCCGGGCACGACGAAGATCAGCCAGCTGAGCAGCGGCGCGACGGCGCACATGCTGAAGCCCCAGATCATCAGGCCGCGGAACACCCGGTCGGTCTGCTCGGCCGGCGCGTTCGCGACGACCAGCGCGCCGCTGGTGGAGAACGGCGACGAGTCCACCACCGAGGACGAGATCGACAGCGCGATGATCAGCCCGATCGGGCCGATCTCGCCGGCCAGCAGGAACGGCACGGCCAGCGGGATGAGCGCACCCAGGATGCCGGTGGTCGAGGCGAACGCGGAGACCACCGCGCCGATCAGGCAGATCAGGATCGCCGCGAACAGCGGCGCCCCGATCTGGGTCACCAGGTTGCCGAGCCAGTCGATCGTGCCGACCCGTTCCATCAGGGCCACGAACGTGACGATCCCGCAGATCAGCAGCACCGTCGGCCACGCGACCTGGCCGACCGCCGCCTTCGCCGAGGCCGGCGAGATCAGGGACAGCACCACCGCGACGGTCAGCGCGGTGAACCCGACGTCCAGGCCGAAGGCCAGCGCGCCGACGGCCAGGAACACCAGGCCGAGCACGGTCAGCACGTGGTCGCGCTCCAGCGGGAGGTGCTCCGGCTCGGCAGTGCCGACAGTGCCGGCAGTGCCGACAGTGCCGACGGAGCCGACGGAGCCGGCAGTGTCGACCGAGCCGGCAGTGCCCCCAGAGCCGGCAGTGCCCCCAGAGCCGACCGAGCCGACCGAGCCGGCAGTGCCGCCGGAGCCCGCGGTGCCGCCGCTGCCCGCCGTCCCGCCGGTGCCGCTGCTGCCGCTCGTGCGGCTGCTGCCGCCGGTGGCGGTGGTGGACGTCCGCGGGTGCCCGACGGCCCCGCCGCCGAGCGCCACCGAGGTCCCGGGCTCCGCCGCGACCGCGATCCGGCCGGAGCCGCCGAGCGCGGCGTTCTCCGCCGAGCGGCGCAGCAGTTCGCGCCCGCCGAACAGGAAGAACACCACGATGCTCAGCGCCAGGTTGAACACGAACGACGACACGAACAGCAGGCCCGGGTTGCTCGGCAGCCCGTTCCGGCTGACCACCCCGTTGACGATGCTGCCGAAGATGCTGATCGGCGAGAACCCGCCCGCGCTCGCCCCGTTGATGATCAGCAGGCCCATCAGCATCGGGTTGATCCGGTAGCGCAGGGCGAAGCCCATCCCGATCGGCGCGATGATCGCGACGGCCGCCGGGACCACCGCACCCGCCGCCGTCAGCACCGCGGTGACGCCGAACATCACCCACGGGATCAGCGCGATCCGGCCGCCGACGGCGCGCACCGCGAGCTGGACGAGCCGGTCGACGGTGCCGTTCCCCTTCGCGATCGCGAACAGGAACGTCACCCCGACCAGGATGACGAACAGGTCCCCGGGGAAGCCGCCGACGATGTCGTCGGTGTCCTCGCCGACGAACGCCGTGCCGACCACGAAGGCCGCGACGAAGGCCAGCGCCCCCATGTGCACCGGCAGGACCGTCGCTATCAGGAACACCAGGCCGAGGGCCACGACGGTGATGAGTTCGATGGACATCTTGATCCTCTGTGGTCGGCGTTGACGCAGTCAGGGTTCAGGGATGTTCGGGACGATCCGTATCGACGGCAGACTGTAGACGGTATACCGTCGATTGCGCGAGACCCGGTTTCCGTGATGCGGAACCGCGGGCACCGAGCGTGGAGGGGAACCATGACGTACGCAGCCGGCAGGCACTTCCTGCAGATCCCGGGGCCGACGAACGTGCCGGACTCGGTGCTCCGCGCGATGTCGGCGGCCACGATCGACCACCGCGGCCCGGAGTTCGGCGAGCTCGGGGCCCAGCTGCTGCGCGACGTCCGGCCGGTCTTCGGCACCACCGGCCCGGTCGTGATCTACCCGGCCACCGGCACCGGCGCCTGGGAGGCCGCGCTGGTCAACACGCTCAGCCCCGGCGACGCCGTGCTCACCTTCGAGACCGGGCACTTCGCCACGCTCTGGCAGGACATGGCCCGCGGCCTCGGGCTGGAGGTCGACTTCGTCCCCGGCGACTGGCGGCACGGCGCCGATCCGGCGGTCGTCGCCGAGCGGCTCGCCGCCGACACCGCGCACCGGATCCGGGCGGTCTGCGTGGTGCACAACGAGACCTCCACCGGCGTGACCAGCCGGATCCCGGAGATCCGGGCCGCCATCGACGCCGCCGGCCATCCGGCGCTGCTGCTCGTCGACACCATCTCCTCGCTCGGCTCGATCGACTACCGGCACGACGAGTGGGGCGTCGACGTCACCGTCGCGGGCTCGCAGAAGGGCCTGATGCTGCCGCCCGGGATGAGCTTCAACGCGATCAGCGCCAAGGCGCTCGACGCCTCGCGCACCGCCCGGCTGCCCCGGACGTTCTGGGACTGGGGCCCGATGCTCGCCGCGAACGAGCGCGGCTACTTCCCCTACACGCCGAACACCAACCTGCTCTACGGCCTGCGCGAGGCGCTGCGGCTGCTCGACGACGAGGGCCTGGAGAACGTCTTCGCCCGGCACCTGCGGCACGCCGAGGCCACCCGCGCCGCCGTGCGCGGCTGGGGACTGGAGGTGCTCGCCCTCGACGAGCGCGAGTACTCCGCCGCGCTCACCGCGGTGCTGGTCCCGGACGGCGTCGACGCCGACAAGGTGCGCGCGGTGATCCTGGACCGGTTCGACATGTCGCTGGGCGCCGGGCTGGGCCGGCTCGCCGGGCGGGTCTTCCGGATCGGGCATCTCGGCGCGTTCAACGACCTGACGCTCGCCGGGACCCTCGCCGGCGTCCAGATGGGGCTCGGCCTGGCCGGCGTCGAGGTGGACGGGCGCGGGCTGGACGCCGCGCTGGAGGTCCTGCAGCAGTCCTGAACCCGGGCCGGCCCGCCCGCACACGCACCGTCGCGAGAGGAACGCCCCGCATGACCGCCGAGCTGACCGGCACCACCACCCGGCCCGCCACCGCCGTCCCCGGCCTGGAACAGACGCTGCGCTCCCGGCTCGCCGGGGAGGTCGCGTTCGACGACTACAGCCGCCACCTGTTCTCCCGGGACGCCAGCATGTACGCGATCACGCCGCTCGGCGTGGTCTTCCCGCGCACCCACGACGATGTCGCCGAGGCCGTCCGGATCGCCGGCGAGTTCGGCGTGCCGGTCGTCCCGCGCGGCGCCGGGACCAGCCTGGCCGGGCAGACCGTCGGCCCCGGCATCGTGCTGGACACCTCCCGGCACCTGAACCGGATCGTCGAGATCGACCCGGCGGCCCGCACCGCCGTCGTCGAGGTCGGGGTGGTGCAGGACCAGCTCAACCGGGCCGCCGCCGAGCACGGGCTGATGTTCGGGCCGGACACCTCCACCAGCAACCGGGCCACCATCGGCGGGATGGTCGGCAACAACTCCGCCGGCAGCGGCTCGCTGACCTTCGGGATGACGATCGACCACGTCCGGGCGCTCGACGTGGTGCTCGCCGACGGGTCCACCGCCCGCCTCGAACCGGTCGACGAGGCCGAGCGGCTGCGCCGGGCCGCGGCCGACACCCTGGAGGGCCGGATCCACCGCGAGCTGCCCGCCCTGGTCGCGGCGAACGAGCAGGCGATCGCCGACGGCATGCCGCTGTTCTGGCGGCGGGCCTGCGGCTACCGGCTGGACCGGCTGGCCGGCCACGGCGGGGCGAACCCGTTCGACCTGGCGAAGTTCGTCGTGGGCGCGGAGGGGACGCTGGTGGTGGCCACCCGCGCCGTGGTCGATCTGGTGCCGAAGCCGAGGCGGACGGTGTACGCGGTCGGGCACTTCGCGACCGTGCACGGCGCGATCTCGGCGACCCTGGACGCGCTGAGCTGCGCGCCGCACCAGGTCGAGATGATGGACAGGACGATCCTCGACCTGTCCCGGCAGAAGATCGAGTACGCCGACCTGGGCAACCACCTGGTCGGGGACCCGGCGGCGCTGCTGTTCGTGTCGTTCTCCGGCGACGACGAGCCGGAGCTGGTCGCGAAGCTGGACGCGCTGACCGCGCTGTGGGAACGGCACGGGCACGGCTACCACACGCTGCGGCTGGTCACCCCGGCCGAGCAGGCCGCGCTGCTGAAGGTCCGCAAGTCCTCGCTCGGCCTGCTGATGGCGGCCGGCGAGGGCACCCGGCGCCCGCTGGCGTTCGTCGAGGACACCGCCGTCGCGCCCGAGCACCTGGCCGGGTACACGGAGCGGTTCGCCGCGATCCTGGACGAGCACGGCCTGGAGGCCGGGTTCTACGGCCACTGCTCGGTCGGCTGCCTGCACATCCGCCCGTTCGTCGATCTCACCGATCCCGAGCAGGTCGCGACGATGCGGGTGGTCGCCGAGAAGATCAAGGACCTGGTCGCCGAGTACGGCGGCGTGAACTCCTCCGAGCACGGCGACGGCCTGGCCCGCTCCGAGTTCAACCGGGAGATCTTCGGCGACCGGCTCTACGAGGCGATGCGGCAGGTCAAGGCGCTGTTCGACCCGGCGGGCGTGCTGAACCCCGGCAAGATCGTGGACGCCCCGCCGATGACCGACAACCTGCGCGACCGGGACGCGCTGCCGCCCGCCCCGCCGCTGACCACGGCGCTGTCGTTCGAGGTGATCGGCTCCGGCTCCGCGTCGGGGATGCGCGACGCCGCCGACCGCTGCATGAACATCGGGCTCTGCCGCAAGACCGCGGCCGGGGTGATGTGCCCGTCGTACCAGGTCACGCTGCAGGAGGAGCACTCCACCCGGGGCCGGGCGAACGCGCTGGTCAAGGCGCTGTCCGAGCCGGACCCGGCGGCCGCGCTGGGCGATGAGCGGCTGCACGAGATCCTCGATCTCTGCCTGATGTGCAAGGCGTGCAAGAGCGAGTGCCCGATGGGCGTCGACATGGCGTCGCTGAAGTCCGAGGCGCTGCACCAGCAGCACGCCCGGCACGGCACCCCGCTGCGGTCGCGGTTGTTCGGGGCGATCCGGACGCTGAACCGGCTGGGCGCGGCGACCGCCCCGCTGTCCAACCTGCCCGGCCGGATCGGGTTCCTGCGCCGGATCATGGAGCGCACCGTCGGGATCGCCGCGGCCCGGCCGCTGCCCCGGTTCGTCCGCGACGACCTGGTCCGCTGGCAGCGCGGGCGGCGCCCGGCGCCGGGCAGCGCCGGCACCGTCACCTGGCTCGCCGACTCCTTCACCACCTACACCGAACCGCACATCGGCAAGGCCGCGATCGAGCTCCTGGAGGCGGCGGGCTGGGCCGTGCAGCTCGCCTCCGGTGGCTGCTGCGGCCGGTCCAGCCTGTCCAAGGGCCTGCTCGACGACGCCCGCCGCAAGGCGTCCGGGCTGGTCACCGCGCTCGCCCGGGACACCCCGCCGGGCTCGCCGATCGTCGGCTGCGAGCCGTCCTGCGTGTTCACCCTGCGGGACGAGACGATCGCGCTGCTCGGCGACTCGGCCGAGGCCGCGCAGGTCGGGAAGCGGGTCCGGCAGGTCGAGGAGCTGCTGGTCGAGGCGATCGACGACGGCCGGCTGGTGCTGCCGGAACGGTCCGGGCTGAGCGGGCGGCGGGTCGTCTACCACGGCCACTGCCACCAGAAGGCCGAGGTCGGCACCGCCGCGACGCTGGCGCTGCTGCGCCGGATCCCCGGGCTGGACGTCGCCGAGATCGACTCGGGCTGCTGCGGGATGGCCGGCTCGTTCGGCTTCGAGGCCGAGCACTACGCGACGTCGATGGAGGTCGGCCGGGACCGGCTGTTCCCGGCGATCGAGGCCGAGTCCGCCGACACCCTGGTCGCCGCCACCGGGGTGTCCTGCCGGCAGCAGATCTTCCACGGCGTCGGGCGGACCGCGTGGCATCCGCTGGAGCTGGTGCGCGACGCGCTGCGCGGGCAGGGCTGACGGGGTGCGGATCGTCCGGTTCGACGGCGACGGCGGGCCGGTGCGCACCGGCTGCGTCGAACCCGGTCCGGCGGGCCCGGCTGGTCCGGCGGGCGGGATCGTGCGGGAGCTCGGCCGGTCCGGCCCGGGAGCGGTCGCCGGGCGGCTCGACGAGCTGCGGCTGACCGCGCCCTGCGAGCCGCGCACCATCGTCTGCGTCGGCAGCAACTACCCGTGCCAGGTCGAGGAGAAGCGGCGGCCCTGGCCGGACCGGCCGGCGCTGTTCCTGAAGGCGCCGAACGCGGTCGTCGGGCCGGGGGAGCCGGTGCGGCACCCGCGCGAGGTGACCCGGCTGGAGTACGAGGGCGAGCTGGCGGTGGTGATCGGCACCCTCGCCCGGGACGTCCACGAGTCCGACGCGATGCGCCACGTCCTCGGCCTGACCTGCGCCAACGACGTCACCGCCGACGACTGGCGGGCCGACGGGCAGTGGACCAGGGCGAAGAGCGCCGACACCTTCTGCCCGCTCGGGCCGTGGATCGAGACCGACCCGGGCCCCGGGCCGCTGACCCTGACCACCCGGCTCGGCGAGCGGACCGTGCAGCGCTCCGACACCGGCGCGATGATCTTCGACGTGCCCCGGATCCTGGCCTGGGTGACCCGCTGGATCACGCTGTCGCCCGGCGACGTCGTGCTCACCGGCAGCCCGGCCGGGGTCGGGCCGATGGCGCCCGGGGACCGGGTCACCGTGGAGATCGAGGGGATCGGCGCCCTCACCAACCCGGTCGTCCGGCGCTGATCCCGCCGCGACGGCTCAGCCGCCGCCCAGCGGCAGCACCGGCTCCGGCGCGTCCAGCTCGGCGGGCGCCGGGGCGTCGGCGTGCCCGAGCGCGCTGCGGTAGACCTCGCCGAGCGCGCGGGCCCACACCGACGCCTCGAACCGGTCCAGGAACCGGGCCCGGGCGGCGGCGCCGCGGCGGGCCCGCAGCTGCGGGTCGCGGGCCATCCGGACCAGCTCCTCGGCGATCCGGGACGCCGACACCGGGGTCAGCGCGCCGGTCTCCCGGGTGACGATCTCCGGGATCCCGCCGACCCGGGTCGCCACCGCGGGCGTCCCGGTGCCGTGCCCGAGCACCAGCCGGCGCGGCATCGTGTCGTGCCGGGTGGTGTGCAGCTGCACGTCGGCGACCTGCAGCAGCTCCACCGGGTCGGTGTCCTTGCGGAACGCGACCCGCCCGGACAGCAGCTCGTCGCCGGCCACCCGGGACTCCAGCCACGGTCGCAACGGGCCGTCCCCGCCGAGCACCACGGTGACCGGCTCGTCCGGCGGCAGCTCGGCGACGGCGTCGAGCAGCATGTCCTGGCCCTGCCCGCGGCGCATCGGAGCCACCGAGACGGCGACCACCTCGTTCTCGCCGACACCCAGCCCGCGCCGGAACCGCAGCGCCGCCTCGGGCGTCCCGACGCCGGGATCGGCGGCACCGTCCGGGATCACCGACAGCCCGGCCGTCGATCCGGCGGCGGCCCGGTACCAGTCCCGCTGCAGCATCGACGTCGCGATGGTGCGGGTCATGAACCGCTTGCGGGCGAACGTCTTCGCGGTCCGCCGCAGGTGGTCGGCGCGGTCCGCGGGCTGGGCGTGGATGTGGTGCAGCGTCGAGATCGCCGGCACCCGCAGCCGGGCCGCGGCGGCCGAGCCGACGACGTCCGGCCGGAGCCCGTGCGTGTGCACCAGGTCCACCCCGTGCTCGCGGAACGCGCGGAGCACCTTCGGCACCGCCCGCGGGTCCCACGGGGCGACGTTCAGCTCCACGACAGGGGTGGCCGTCCGGTCGAGCCGGGCGGCGATGCCGGGCTGGTCGGTCGGGGTCAGCGCGACCACGACCAGGCCGTACCCGGCCGCGGGGCCCGCGGCCGCCAGGTCGGCGAGCGCGGCCGCCACGCCGCGCGGGTCGAGCGACTCGACCAGGTGTCCGATCTTCATCGTGCTTCGGCCTCCCGGGATGGATCTGGGATGTCGGTCGGCGGGGCACCGACACTACCGAGTGACAGCGGTCCGTGACGGCCGGGACGCTGCGCGTATCGGGGGAGGGGAGCCGGGCGGGGCCGGTCCGTCGATTACCGTCGCAGCGTGCGCACGGTGCTGGTGATCGGGATCGGGGCGGGCGACCCGGAGCACCTGACGCTCCAGGCGGTCGACGCCCTGCGACGGACCGACGTCGTGTTCGTGATCGACAAGGGCGACGTCAAGGACGACCTGCTCGCGCTGCGCACCGGGATCCTGCAGCAGCACCGCCCGGACGGCGGGCACCGGGTCGTCGTCGCACCCGAGGTGGACCGCAACCGCGGCGCCGACGTGGTGCACGACGACGCGCGCTACCGCGACGTCGTCGTCGACTGGCAGGACCGGCGGGCCGAGCTGTACCGCACGATGCTGGAGACCGAGCTCGCCGACGGCGCGACCGGCGCGTTCCTGGTCTGGGGCGATCCGTCGCTCTACGACGGCACGCTGCGGCTGCTGGACCGGGTGCTGGCCGACGCGCCGGACGGCGACTGGCAGGTCCGGTCGATCCCCGGGATCTCCAGCGTCGCCGCGCTGGCCGCCGCGCACCGGCTGATCCTCAACCGGGTCGGCCGGCCGGTGCTGATCACCACCGGCCGCCGGATCGCCGACGGGCTGCCGGCCGACGTCGACGACGTCGTGGTGATGCTCGACGGCCGCACCGCGTTCGCGACGCTCCCGCCGGAGCAGCGCGCCGACCTGCACGTCTACTGGGGCGCCTATCTGGGCACCCCGGACGAGCTGCTGGTCGCCGGCCCGCTCGACGAGGTCTGCGACGAGATCCTGCGGGTGCGCGCCGCGGCCCGCGAGCGCAAGGGCTGGATCATGGACACCTACCTGCTCCGGCGGGGCGCCGAGGAGCGCTGAGACCGGCGGGCATGGGCGGCGACGCGACGGGGGCCGGTCCGCTGCGGTGGACCGGGTTCGCCGGTGCCGTGCTGCTGACCGGCGGGGCCTGGGCGCTGCTCGGCCCCGCGCCGCCGGGCCCCGCGCTCGCCGCCGGCGTCACCGGCACCGGCCTGCTGGTGGCGGCCTGGGCGGTGCTCGGCCGCCGGGTGCTGCGCGGCAGCCCGCCGCCCGCCGGCTGGTCGCTCCGGACGCTGCTGCTCTGGGCGGCGCCGCTGCTCGTCGCGCCGCCGCTGTTCAGCCGGGACGTCTACAGCTACCTCGCGCAGGGCGAGATCGCGCACCGCGGGCTCGATCCGCATCTCGTCGGGCCGCGCGCGGCGCTCGGCACCGGCTCCGGCATCGGGGCGCTGGTCGACGGGCACTGGGTGGACACGCCGTCGCCGTACGGGCCGCTGTTCACCACGTTCGCCCGGGCGGTCGCGGCGGTCGCCGGGGAGGACCCGGTCGCCGGGGTCGCGCTGCACCGGCTCGCCGCGGTGGCCGGCCTGGTGCTGGTGGTCGTCGCGGTGCCCCGGCTGTGCGCGCTGTCCGGTACGCCGCCCGCGGTCGCGATGTGGCTCGGCCCGGGGAACCCGCTGGTGCTGCTGCACCTGGTCGGCGGGGTGCACAACGACGCGCTGATGCTCGGTCTCGGGCTCGCCGGGACCGCGCTCGCGCTGCAGGCACTCGACGCGGACCGGGAGCGGATCGGCCTGGCCCGGCTCGGTGCGGGCGTGCTGCTGGTGTCGCTGGGCGCGCTGGTGAAGCTGCCCGTGCTGGCGGCGCTCGCGGTGGTCGGGACGGCGCTGGCCCGCCGCCGCGGCGGGACGCCGTGGGCGTTCCTGGCGGCCGGGCTCGCTGCCACCGTCGCGTTCGCCGTGGTCGCGGCGGTGACGTCGGTGCTCACCGGCGCCGGGACCGGCTGGATCCGGTCGGTCGGCACCCCCGGCACGCTGTGGAGCTGGATGGCGCCGACCAACTGGGCCGGCTTCGCGGCGGGCGGGATCGGTGCGCTCGCCGGCGCCGACCTCACCGGCCCGGTGATCGCCGCCGGCCGGGCGGTCGGCACGGTGCTCACCGTCGCCGGGATCGCGTTCGTGCTGCACCGGCAGCTGCGCGGCCGGATCGGGCCGGTCCCGGCCTGCGGCGCCGTGTTCGGCCTGATCGTGCTGTTCGGGCCGGTGCTGCACCCGTGGTACCTGCTGTGGGCGGTGCTGCCGCTGGCCGCGTCCCCGCTGACGACCCGGGCCCGGGCCGGGGTCGCCGTGCTGTCCGGGGTGTTCGCGGTGCTGCTCCCGCCGCTCGCCGGGGACCACGGCGACCGGCCCGGGACGCTGGTCGCGGCCTACGCGACGGCCGCACTGGTCACCGGGGTGGCCCTGGCCGTGCTGCTGCGCCGGGAGCGGACGCCGGCCGGGCCGGCCGCGGTGTGATGCGCCGGCCGGACCGGCGGCGGTGTGATGCGCCGGCCGGGCCGGCGGTGTGATGCGCCGGCCGGGCCGGCGGTGGTCCGATGCGCCGGCCGGGCCGGCGGTGTGATGCGCACCCCGGTGCGCCCGTCCGGCCCGGACGTCCCGGATCATGGGGGGCGTCGATCCCGGGGGACCCCCGGAGGAACGGATGAGCCGATGAGCGGTGTCGTGACCGGGCGTGCGGACGGCCCGTGGCGGGAGCGCCTGCGCGCGCTGCGGCACGTCCCGCTGCGGCACGCCGCCGCGCTCCCGGCCGGGGTGCTGCTGCACCTGTCCTTCCCGCCCCGGCTGCTCTGGTGGACGGCGCCGATCGCGTTCGCCCTGCTGTGGTGGGCGCTGCAGCGGACGACCGTGCGCCGCGCCGCGCTGGTCGGCTTCGTGTTCGGGCTGGCGTTCTTCCTGCCGCACCTGGTGTGGATCCAGGACTTCCTCGGCCGCGAGTTCGGGCCCGCCCCGTGGATCGGGCTGTCCGCGCTGATGGCGGTGTTCACCGCGGCGTTCGGCGCGGTCGTCCCGCTGCTGTGCCGCCTGCCCGGGGCGCCGCTGTGGGCGGCCGCGGCGTTCGTGCTGCAGGAGTCGCTGCGCGGCCGGATCCCGCTCAACGGGTTCCCCTGGGGCCGGGTCGCATTCGGCCAGGTCGAGGGCCCGTACCTGCCGCTGGCCGCGTTCGGCGGCGCCCCGCTGGTGACCTTCGCGGTGGTCGCGACCGGGTTCACGGTGGCCGCGCTGCTCACCCGGCCGAGCGTGCTGCGGGCGGTGCCGGTGCTGGTGCTGGTGCTGGCCGTGATCGGGGTGCCCGCGCCGCCGACCGACGCGCAGGACGGCACCCGCACCGTCGCGCTCGTCCAGGGCAACGCGCCGGATCTCGGCCTGGGCCTGCTCGGTGCGCGCGACCTGCTGCGCCGCAACCACCTCGCCGTCACCGCACAGCTCGCGGACGAGATCCGGGCCGGCACCGTGCCGCGCCCGGACCTGGTGCTGTGGCCGGAGGGCGCCACCGGCACCGACGGCACCGACCCGGCGATCGACCGCGCCGTCGCCGATCTCGGGGTGCCCACCCTGATCGGCGCGATGTACCGGGACGCGGGCGGCACCGAGAACGCCGTCGTCGCCTGGGACCCGCGGACCGGGCCGGGGGAGCGGTACGCCAAGCAGGAGCTCGTCCCGTTCGCCGAGCGGATCCCGCTGCGGCCGATCGCCAGCCTGGTCACCCCGTTCGTCGACGTCCCCGACCTGGTGGCCGGGGACCGGCCGGGCCGGATCGATCTCGCGGCCACCCGGCTGGGCGTCGGGATCTGCTACGAGGTCGCCTACGACCGGGTGCTCCGGGAGGCCGCCGCGCAGGGCGCCGAGCTGCTGGTCGTCCCCACCGACAACGCCTGGTACGGCCCCGGCGAGATGACCTACCAGCAGCTCGCGATGGCCCGGCTGCGCGCCGTCGAGCACGGCCGGGCGGCCGTCGTCCCGGCGCTGAGCGGGGTCAGCGCGGTCGTCCGGCCGGACGGCAGCGTCGCCCGCTCCACCGCGATGTACACCCCGGTGACCCTGGTCGAGCAGGTGCCGCTGCGCACCGACATCACCCCGGCCACCCGCTGGGGCGGCGTCGTGGAGGCCCTGTTCGTGGCCGCCGCGGCCGGGGGATGCCTGGCCGGGGCGGTGCGCCACCGCAGGCGCCGGGGAGGCGCGGGCTGAGCCGGGCGCGGGTCGGCGGGCGGGACCGGCCCGGCTGTGGTCGGATCGGACCCGTGCGCAGCGTGCTGGACACCGTCCTCGACCGTGCCGTGGTCCCCGGCTACTCGCGGATCGGGTACCTGCTGCGCCGGCGCGGCTGGACCGGCCCGCGGGCCGATCCGCCACGCGGCGCGCTGACCGGCCGGACCGCGCTGGTCACCGGTGCGGGCGGCGGGCTCGGCGAGGCCGTCGCGACCGGGCTGGTCCGGCTCGGCGCGACGGTGCACCTGCTGGTGCGCTCGGCGGACAAGGGCCGCGCCGCGCAGGACCGGATCCTGGCCGCCGTCCCCGGCCTGTCCCGGGACCGGTTGCCGGTGCAGATCTGCGACATCGGCGAGCTCGCCCGGGTGCGGTCGTTCGCGACCCGGTTCGCCACCGAGGTCGACGCGCTCGACCTGCTGGTGCACAACGCCGGGCTGCTGCCCGACCGGCGCGGCGAGACCACCGAGGGCAACGAGACCACGCTGGCCGTGCACGTCCTCGGCCCGCTACTGCTCACCCGGCTGCTGGCCGATCGGCTCGCCGACGGCGCGCAGCGGTCCGGCACCGACTCCCGGGTGATCGTCATGTCGTCCGGCGGGATGTACGCCCAGCCGCTGCGCGCCGACGACCTGCAGTTCGAGCAGGGCAGCTACGGCGGCACGGCCGCCTACGCGCGGACCAAGCGGATGCAGGTCGTGATGACCGGGCTGCTCGCCGAGGAGCTGGCGCCCCGGCGGATCACGGTGCACGCGCTGCACCCCGGATGGGCCGCGACGCCCGGCGTGACCGGGTCGCTGCCGCTGTTCGGGACGTTGCTCGGGCCGGTGCTGCGCACCCCGGCGCAGGGCGCGGACACCGCGGTGTGGCTGGCCGCGGCGCCGTCGTCGGAGATCGGGACCGGGCGGTTCTGGCACGACCGGGCGGCGCGCCCGGAGCACTACCTGTCGCGGACCCGGGAGAGCGCCGCGGACCGGGAGCGCTTCGCCCGGGAGGTGGACCGGCTCACCGGGTGAGCGGCCCGTCGAGCAGCGCCGCCGCGGTCCGCCGGACGTGCACCAGCACGTCGTCCGGGTCGGACCGGCCGATCGAGCCGTCCGGCAGCAGCGGATGCACCAGGCTCAGCCCGAGCAGCCAGGCCAGCAGCAGCTCGGCCCGCAGCTCGGCGTCGGCGTGGTCGGCGGCGCCGGTCGCGCGGGCCGCGAACGCCGCGGTGAACGCACCGGCCAGCTCCACCCGCACGGCCGCCGCCGCCTCCGAGGTGCCCGCCGAGCGGACCACCGAGCCGAACAGGTCGTGCTCCGGCCCGTTGCCGCCGTCGAAGATCGACCGGATGGTGCGCTCCAGCAGCTCCTCCGGCGGGCCGCCGTGCAGCACCGCGAGCGCGCGTTCCGCGGCGACCCGGGCGAACAGCGCGTCCTTGCTGCCGAAGTAGCGGAACAGCAGCGCCTGGTTGACCCCGGCACGTTCGGCGATCGCCCGGACCGGGGTGCGGTCGTAGCCGTGCTCGGCGAACAGGTCCGCGGCCGCGGCGAGCAGCGCGCGCCGGGTGGCGTCGCCGGAACGCACCGGCGGGGCACCGGAGTCGGCGCTCACGGGCGGGCTCCTCTCCTGCGGGTCACGGTGATCAGGTGAGTGGACGGTAGCGCCCGTCCGGCGGCGCATGGCACTCCCGGTGCCCGGGTACCTGCAGTGCGACACCGCGACCGGTGAGTGCGAGACCCGAACCGAGGAGGACGTGGGACCCATGGCCGCAGGCGAGGAGAACGAGTTGCAGCCGGAGGCGCCGGACCTGGCGTCGGCGTTGCAGCTGGACACCGACGAGGCGCTGACCGGCCCGTCGGACAGCGACCCGCTGGACGCCGGCTACGTGCCGCCGGACCGTCCGTACGGGGTCGAGGACAAGGCGGTGACACCGGCCGGTGAGCGGGCCGGCGAGACGCTCGACGAGCGGCTCGCGAAGGAGGTCCCGGACGAGCTGTCCACGGCGGGGACCGACCGCTCCGGGCGGCTGGTGAACGCGACCGACTCGCCGGCCGGGCAGCCTGCGGTGGACGGCGCGGCGCACGACGTCGGTATCGACGGCGGGGCGGCCGGTGCGGAGGAGGCCGCCGTGCACGAGGCGGACCGCCGGATCGTGCCGGTGGTCGACGAGTCCCCGGCCGGTGACCCGGAGGTCAGCGCCCAGCTGGCGGAGGACGCCGACCGGGCCGACGAGGCCGCCGCGCACGCCGAGTGGGACGCCGACAACCATCCGGGCTGGGCCGACCGCGGCTGACCGGCGCCGTGCCGGCCCTGCTCGGACGGCGCGGCTCAGGGTGCGCCGCTCAGGCCGCGCTGCCGGTGAGCCGGGCGATCGCACCGTCGAGATCGAGGTGGTCGTTCTCCTCGCCGAGGTCGACGATCTCCAGCGTCGCCTCCACGAACTGGGCGAGCAGGTCGCGGTCGACCTCGAGGACCGCGGACCCGCCGTCCGAGCGGATCTCGATCTCGACGACGTCGTAGCCGTCGACCCGGCGCGGCGCCATCCGGATGTCGCCGATCCCGGTCGGCGTGGTCAGCCCCTCGATCACCAGGTCGCGGGCGACCAGCCACTCGATCCAGCGGTCCGCGGAGCGGCGCACCGAGAAGGAGATCGCGAACGGGTCGGCCGCCCGGAACGCCCAGCGGCTCACGATCGGGGACGCCTGGCCGTGCAGCACGGTGAAGACGTCCTGCTGGATCGAGTCGCTGGTCATCCTGCTCGCCCTCCGAAAACCGTGCCCCGGACCGCCGTGTGTGCCGCGGTCTCACCAGGAACATCGCCGGGGAGCCCCTCGGCGCTGCACCTCGGGCGAGGATTCACCCGTTCGCGCCATCTGTCGTTCACGTCACGATACGGAAGTGGCACAGCAGGTCCAACGACCGGCTGGGCCGGAGGGGACGGCCCGGGTGGGTCGCCGGATCCGGTGACACCGGGTAGTTCCCGGCAGCGGCACGGCCGCTCCGGTGCGGCGCTCAGCGCCGGGTGACGGCGGTGACCACCCAGATCCCGCCGGGGCCCCGGCGGACGGTCTGCTCCAGGGTGACGGTCGCCCGGGCGGCGGACCGGCCGTCGGCGACGTCGTAGTTGCCCGGGGCCAGCTCGGTCAGCTCGGGACTGCGGTACTCCAGCTCGGCACCGACGTAGGAGATCGCGACCTCCTGCGGGTCGAGCAGCCACGGGTCGCCGCCCCGGTCGGCGTGCTGCTGCATCCGCTGCGCGGTGCCGGCGTCGCCGGCCGGCCACATCGGGACGTCCTGCTCGGCGCGCGGTGCCTGCATCGCCTGCGGCGGCCCGGGGTGCCCGCCGCCGGGCGGCGGCGCGGGCCGCGCGGTGTCCCCGGCCGGTCCGGGCGCGCCGCCGGTGGGCCCGGATCCTGGTCCGGAGCCGGTTGCGGTCCCGGTCCCCGGGGACGGTTCCGGCGGTCCGGACGACGACCCGGACGGCGACCCGGACGTCGGCCCCGACGACGGCACTGCGGACGGCTGCGGGCCGGGTTCCTGCGGCGCCCCGGGGAGCGCGGCGTTCCCGCACCCGACGAGCAGCACCACCAGCACCAGCAGGGCCAGCCCGACGAACGCGCCGCGCAGCATCACCCGCGGCCCGAACCGGCCCACCCGGATCCCGGCCGGGCGGCCCGGTGCGGCCCCGGCCGGCGTCACCTGCGGGAGGTCCGGTGCGGTCACGCGGGCACCCTACGACCGGGACGGCGCCGGACCGCGGAGGCGACGCCATCCCGTTCCGGTGATCGACGCCCGGCGGACGACCCGGCGGGACGAACGGTGCCGGTTGCCGCCGGAGTGATTAGGGTCGCCGGTGAACGACGGGGAGCGGCCCCGGCACGAGCCCGACGAGGTGCACGAGAATGGCGTCCGGTACCGCGGCGACGGAGAAGTTCATCGCAGCACGCGACTTCCTGCTCACCCATCGCGAGGACTACACCACCGCCTACCGGGACTTCCGCTGGCCGGAGCTCGAGGAGTTCAACTTCGCGCTGGACCACTTCGACGTCGTCGCCGCCGATCCGGAGCGCGGCGCGCGGCGCGCGCTCTGGATCGTCGAGCAGGACGGGTCGCAGGCGCACTGGACCTTCGCCGAGCTGTCCGAGCGGTCGAACCGGGTGGCGAACTGGCTGCGCGCCCAGGGCGTCGGCCGCGGCGACCGGATCATCCTGATGCTGGGCAACCAGCTGGAGCTGTGGGAGACGCTGCTCGCAGCGATGAAGCTCGGCGCCGTCGTCATCCCGGCGACGACCCTGCTCACCCCGGCCGACCTGCAGGACCGGGTGGACCGCGGCGCGGCCCGGCACGTCGTCGCGGCCGCGTCGGACACCGCGAAGTTCGACGACGTCACCGGCGACTTCACCCGGATCGCGGTGCGCGGCGCCGTCGACGGCTGGCGGGACTACACCGGCGAGGCGTACGCCGCGGACGCCGAGTTCACCCCGGACGGCCGCACCGCGGCGTCCGACACGCTGCTGCTCTACTTCACCTCCGGCACCACGGCGAAGCCGAAGCTGGTGGAGCACACGCACACGTCGTACCCGGTGGGGCACCTGTCGACGATGTTCTGGATCGGGCTGGAGCCCGGCGACGTGCACCTCAACATCTCCTCGCCGGGCTGGGCGAAGCACGCCTGGTCGAACGTGTTCGCGCCGTGGATCGCCGAGGCGACGGTGCTGGTGATGAACTACGCCCGGTTCGACGCCGAGTCGGTGCTGGGCGTGCTCGACTCCTGCGGCGTGACCAGCTTCTGCGCCCCGCCGACGGTGTGGCGGATGCTGATCCAGGCGGACCTGTCGGTGCTGGCGACGCCGCCGGCCAAGGTGGTCGGGGCCGGCGAGCCGCTCAACCCGGAGGTCATCGAGCAGGTCGAGAAGGCGTGGGGGCTGCGGATCCGGGACGGGTTCGGGCAGACCGAGTCGTCGGTGCAGATCGGGAACTCGCCGTCGCAGCCGGTGAAGCCGGGCTCGATGGGCCGGCCGATCCCCGGGTTCGTCGTGGCGCTGGTCGATCCGGCGACCGGCGAGGTCGGCGACGAGGGCGAGATCTGCCTGGACCTGGAGCACCGCCCGACCGGGCTGATGGTCGGCTACGCCGACGACCCGGAGCGCAACGCCGAGGCGATGGCCGGTGGCTTCTACCACACCGGCGACGTCGGGTCCCGGGACGCGGACGGCTACATCACCTACGTCGGCCGCGCCGACGACGTGTTCAAGGCCAGCGACTACCGGATCAGCCCGTTCGAGCTGGAGAGCGTGCTCATCGAGCACCCGGCGGTCGCCGAGGCCGCGGTGGTGCCGTCGCCGGACCCGGTGCGGCTCGCCGTGCCGAAGGCCTACGTCGTGCTCGCCGCCGGGCACGAGCCGACGGAGGCGACCGCCACCGACATCCTGCGGTTCGCCTACGACAACCTGGCGCCCTACAAGCGGATCCGCCGGCTCGAGTTCTTCGAGCTGCCGAAGACGATCTCCGGCAAGATCCGCCGGGTGGAGCTGCGCGGCCGGGAGAGCGAGATCCACTCCGACCCGCAGGCCACGGTCGGGACGGAGTACACGCTCTAGCGGGCCCGGCGGCCGGCCGTCAGGCGTCAGCCGTCGGTGTCGTTCGCGTAGTGGCCGGGCCAGTCGCGGTAGGGGATCCGGGTGATCTCCATGATCTCGCCGAGCCGGGACCACTCGTTGCGGCCGAGCCGGGCCAGCGGGGCGAGCCGGCGCACGTCGGGCAGCGTGTGGCCGTGCGCGTCGGTGGTGAACACGTCGTCGTCGATCGCCGCGTTCACCACCCGCCCGATCACGACGGTGGAGTTCCCGAGCTCGATCGCCGAGTGCAGCACGCACTCCAGCGCGACCGGGGACTCCGCCACCCGGCACGGGGTGACGGCGGTGCTCGGCTCCGCGGTCAGCCCGACCGAGGCGAACTCGCTGATCTCGGCCGGGAAGTCGGTGCCGGTGGCGTTGATCTTCTCGAACATCGGCTCGCCGGCCAGGCACACCACGAACTCCCGGGTCTCCGAGACGTTGCGCAGCGAGTCCTTCTTCCCGACCGAGGTGAACTGGACCATCGGCGGATCGACGCAGGAGACCGTGAAGAACGAGTGCGGTGCCAGGTTGTCGACGCCGTCGGCCGAGCGGGTGGACACCCACGCGATCGGGCGGGGGACGACGACGCTGGTCAGCAGCTTGTAGAACGGGCCGGCGCCCAGCTCGTCCGGCGTGTGGTCGGTGCGCATGGGGTGATCCTGCCTGCTCGGTGATCGGCGCGCCGACCTACCGTCACCCGCATGCGCGACGGTGCCCGGGCGGCCGGGCTGATGATCGGGATCCTGGCGGACGCGATGCTCGGCGATCCGCGGCGCGGGCACCCGGTCGCGGCGTTCGGCACGCTCGCGGCCGCGCTGGAGCGGCGGCTGTACCGCGACTCCCGGGCCGCCGGGGTGGTGTACACGACGGTGCTGGTCGGCGGGACGGTCGCCGCCGGCCTGCTGGCCGGCCGGATCGGCGGGCCGGTCACCCGGACCGCCGTCACCGCCGCGTCCACCTGGGCGGTGCTGGGCGGGACGTCCCTGGTCGGCGAGGGCAGCGCGCTCGCCGCGGCGCTCGACGCGGGCGACACGGCCGCGGCCCGGACCCGGGTGACCCACCTGTGCGCCCGCGACCCGGAACTGCTCGACGCCGACGGCATGGCCCGGGCCGGCGTCGAGTCGCTGGCCGAGAACACCTCGGACGCGGTGGTCGGCCCGCTCGTCTGGGGCGCCGTCGCGGGCGTGCCCGGGCTGCTCGGCTATCGCGCCGTGAACACCCTCGACGCCATGGTCGGCTACCGGTCGGCACGCTACGAACGGTTCGGCTGGGCGGCGGCCCGGCTCGACGACCTGGCGAACCTCGTCCCGTCCCGGATCACCGCCCTGCTCACCGTCGCGCTCGCCCCGGTCGTCGGAGGATCGCCGTGGGACGCGCTGCGCGCCTGGCGCCGCGACGCCGCCGGCCATCCCAGCCCGAACGCCGGCCCGGTCGAGGCGACCGCCGCCGGCGCGCTGGGCCTGCGGCTGGGCGGGCCGACGACCTACCCGTACGGCACCGAGAACCGGCCCACCCTCGGCGACGGCCACCCGCCGCGCCGGGCCGACCTGGCGCGGGCCGCACGGCTGTCGCGGCTGGTGGCCGCGGCCGCCGGGGTGCTGGCGGTCGGCGCGGCCCACGCGGCGGCGAGGTCCCGCGCCGGGAGGTGACGGCGCCGTCCGGCACGCGCGGGCCGACGGTGCTCGCGGTCGGGGCGGCCCACGCGGCGGCGAGGTCCCGCGCCGGGAGGGGCCGACCGGCGCGGGGCCGTCCGGCCCGGCGGGACCGCACGTCTCCGCCCGTCGGACGCCGACCTACCGGCGCGCGCCGCTCAGGATCACGCCTGCGAGCAGCGCCGGGACGGCCCACTCGGCGGCGCGGATCGCGGACGCCGGGGTGTCGTCGCGGCCGCCCAGCACGGCGGTGCCCGCGGTGACACCCGCGGCGGCGACGGTCAGCCCGATCCCGACCGCGTCACCGCTCCCGCGACGGGTCGCCAGCTGACCGAGACCCCCGGTCAGGGTCGCGGCGAGCGCGGCCCGCGCGATCGGCGTCCAGGTGGACCAGCCGGCCTGCGCGACCCGCTGCCGGTCGGCGGGCCCGCCGGCGGCGTCGGCCGCGGCGTTCAGGCCGGAGACCCCCATCAGCGAGCCGCCGAACCAGGCGGCGGCGCCGACGTCACGAAGGGCCCGGAATGCGGTCGCGCGGTCCATGTCTCTCCTCGGGGAGCGCCGATGTGTGCGCGCGAGACCCTAGCGCCGGGCCGTCACCGGTCCGCGCGACCCTCGGCGCCCTCGCCGGTCGCCATCGCGGGACCGCCCGAGCCGGGACCGCCTGAACCGGGACCGTCGGAACCGGGACCGCCCGAGCCGGGGCCGTCCGAGCCGTAGCCGTCCCGGCCGGACAGCTGCTCGCGCAGGCTGCCGCGGGTGTCCCGGCCGCCGCGTCGTTGCAGCATCTCCAGCCGGATGAAGATCACCAGCGCGACCAGCGCGACCACGCCGAACGTCAGCCACTGCAGCGCGTAGGAGAAGTTGCTGAACGGCGCCCCGCCGCCCGGCGGTGCGATCGGGATCGGGTTCAGCACCCCGGCCTGGTCCTCGTCGAGGGACACGACGCCCTCGACCGGATCCGTCCCGGTCGCCTCGGCGAGGGCCCGGGAGTCGGCCGCGTAGATCTGCCGGGTGCCGCCGTCGAGCAGCGGCGGCCTGCCCTGCGGGTCGTTCTCGTTGAGCCGCAGCCGCCCCTCGACGCTCACGGTGCCGGTCGGGGCCGGCGCGAACCCGGGCACGACGCCGCCCTCGCCGCCGGCGACCGTGCCCCGGTTGACGACGACCAGCCGCCCGTCGGTGAGCCGCAGCGGCGTCAGCACCTCGTAGGCGGGCGCGCCGTCGACGACCCGGAGCCGGACCAGCGCCTCGGCGTCCTGCTCGTAGGTGCCGGTCAGGTCGACCCGGCGCCAGATGTCGTCCGGCGAGACGGCCTCGCCCGGCGGGACCAGCTCGGCGAACGGAACCGCCGGGGTGCCGTCGGCGGCGGCGATGGCGGCGTTCTGCGCCTCCCGTTCGGCCTCGCGATCGAACTGCCACGGCGCGAGCAGCGTGTAGCAGGCCACCACGAACGCACAGACGACGCCGATGAAGGCGAGCCAGCCGGGCCGGAACAGGAAACGCACGCCGTCCAGGGTAGTCGTGCCGCACAGGGATACTGACCGGTGTGGCAGTCGACCTCTCGGGCGCGGTGCTGATCGCCGGGACGACCTCGGACGCGGGCAAGAGCGCCGTCGTCGCCGGCATCTGCCGCTGGCTGCACCGGCGCGGGGTGTCGGTGGCGCCGTTCAAGGCCCAGAACATGAGCAACAACTCGGTGGTCACGCCGGACGGCGGGGAGATCGGACGGGCCCAGGCGATGCAGGCCCACGCCTGCGGGATCGCCCCCGGCGTCGATCTCAATCCGGTGCTGCTGAAGCCGGGCAGCGACCGGACCTCCCAGGTCGTCGTCCGGGGGCGGGCCGACGGGCAGGTGTCGGCACTGTCCTACCGGCACCGCACCGCGGCACTCGCCGAGGTCGTGGCCGACTCGCTGGCCCGGCTGCGGGAGCGCTACGACGTCGTCGTCTGCGAGGGCGCCGGATCCCCCGCGGAGATCAACCTGCGCGCCACCGACCTGGCGAACATGGGCTTCGCCCGGCGCAACGACCTGCCGGTGCTCGTCGTGGGCGACATCGACCGCGGCGGGGTGCTCGCGCACCTGTTCGGCACCCTCGCCGTCCTCGAACCGGCCGACCAGGCGCTGGTCGCCGGATTCGTGATCAACAAGTTCCGCGGGGACGTCCGGCTGCTCGAACCCGGGCTGGAGCAGCTGCGGGCGCTCACCGGGCGTCCCACCCTGGGGGTGCTGCCGTTCGCCGACGGTCTGTGGCTGGACGCCGAGGACTCGCTGTCCGCCGTCGCCGACGGGATCCTCGGCCGGCCCGCACCGCCGCGCGGCGGCCAGTGGCTGCGGGTGTCGGTGGTCCGGCTGCCGCGGATCTCCAACGCCACCGACGCCGAGGCGCTGGCCTGCGAGCCGGGCGTCGCCGTCCGGTACGTGACCGAGCCGTCCCGGATCGCCGACACCGACGTCGTCGTGCTGCCCGGATCGAAGTCCACCGTGTCCGATCTCGGATGGCTGCGGTCGTCCGGGATGGCCGACGCGGTGCTCGCGCACGCCGCCGCCGGACGGCCGGTGCTCGGCATCTGCGGCGGCTACCAGATGCTGGGCGCCGCGATCACCGACCCGCACGGCGTCGAGGCGCCCGCCGGGACCGCCGTCGACGGGCTCGGCCTGCTGGACCTGGAGATCGCCTTCGACCGGGACAAGCACCTGGGCACGCCGTCGTCGACCGCCTGGGGGCATCCGGTGACCGGGTACGAGATCCACCACGGCCGGGTCGTGCGCTCCGGCGATCCCGGCCTGGTCGGCGACGAGGGCTCCGATCGCGGCCACGTGCTCGGCACGCACTGGCACGGGCTCGCCGAGAACGACGGCTTCCGGCGCGCGCTGCTGACCCGGCTGGCCGCCGAGGCGGGCCGGGACGGCTTCCGGGTGGCGGACGACACGTCGTTCGCCGCCGAGCGGACCCGGCAGGCCGATCTGCTGGCCGACCTGGTGGAACGACACCTGGACACGTCGTCACTTGAACATGTGATCCGACACGATGGACCCGCCGACCTCCCGGTGCTGACGTCCGGTCTGGCAGCCTCGGCCGGGTGAGCGCTGCGGTGACGTCCCTCCGGTTCCCGTTCTCCGCCGTCGTCGGGCATGACGACCTGCGGCTGGCGCTGCTGCTCAACGCCGTGCACCCGGGCGTCGGCGGCGTGCTGGTGCGCGGTGAGAAGGGCACCGCGAAATCGACGGCCGTGCGGGCGCTGGCCGCGCTGCTGCCGGATCTCGACGTCGTCGAGGGCTGCCGGTTCGGCTGCGATCCGGCCGCCCCGGACACCGGCTGCCCGGACGGCCCGCACCTGCTCGGCGAGCCCAGCGCCCGGCGCCCGGCCCGGCTGGTGGAGCTGCCGGTGGGTGCCACCGAGGACCGCCTCGTCGGGTCGCTCGACCTGGAGCGGGCGCTGTCCGAGGGCAGGCGCGCGTACCAGCCGGGGCTGCTCGCCGACGCGCACCGCGGGGTGCTCTACGTCGACGAGGTCAACCTGCTGCACGACCACCTGGTGGACCTGCTGCTCGACGCGGCCGCGATGGGCCGCGCACACGTCGAGCGGGACGGGGTCTCGGTCGCGCACGCGGCCCGGTTCCTGCTGGTCGGGACGATGAACCCGGAGGAGGGCGAGCTGCGCCCGCAGCTGCTCGACCGGTTCGGGCTGACCGTGGAGGTGCGGGCCTCGCGCGACGTCGACACCCGGGTCGAGGTGACCCGGCGGCGGCTGGCGTTCGAGGACGACCCGGCCGGGTTCGCCGCCCGGTTCGCCGACGCCGAGACCGACACCGCCACCCGGTTGCGCGCCGCCCGGGAGCGGGTCGCCGCGGTCCGGCTGCCGGACCGGGAGCTGCGCCGGATCGCGTTCGTCTGCGCCCGGTTCGACGTCGACGGGATGCGCGCCGACCTGGTGATCAGCCGGGCGGCCGCGGCGCACGCGGCCTGGGAGGGGCGCACCGCCGTGGTCGAGGACGACGTCCGGGTCGCCGCCCGGCTCGCGCTGCCGCACCGGCGCCGGCGCGACCCGTTCGACGAGCCCGGGATCGACGAGAAGGACCTCGAGGAGGCCCTGCGCGACGCCGAGGACCAGCTCGGCCCCGACGACGACCCGGACCCCGGCGGCCCGGACCCCGACGACCCGGACCCCGGCGGCCCGGACGGCGGGTCCGGTCCCGACGGATCCGATCCGCACGACGGATCCGGCTCCGACGGGGAAGGCCCGGACGGAACCGGCCCGGACGGAACCGGACCGGACGGGGCCGGATCGCCGGGCGGCTCCGGCCCGCACGACCGGCGCGGCCCGCAGGACGGGCCGGACCGGCCCGGCGCGGACGGCGGCCCGGCCGGGGACGAGCCGAGCCACGACGCAGGCCCCGGCGATCCCGCCGGCACGGACCCGCAGCAGGACCCCGGTCCGGACGGACCGGGGGACACCGACCGGCGGCCGGGCGGCGACGGCGGGCCGGGGAACGCCGTCGTCGTCGGTGCCGCCGCGCGGCTGCGCCGGGCGACGATCCGGAAGTTCGCCGTCCCCGGGCTCGGCGCGGGCGCACCCGGGCGCCGGTCGCGGGCCCGCACCGAGACCGGCCGGGTCGTCCGGCCGACCGACGGGGGCACCACCCGGGCCGCCGACCTGCACCTGCCGGCCACCGTGCTGGCGGCGGCGCCGCATCAGGCGCAGCGCGGCCGCAGCGGCCCCGGGCTGCTCGTGCAGCGGGGTGACCTGCGCCGCGCCGAGCGGGAGGGGCGCGAGGGGAACCTGGTGCTGTTCGTCGTCGACGCGTCCGGGTCGATGGCCGCGCGGAAGCGGATGACCGCCGTCTCCGGGGCCGTCCTCGGCCTCCTCCGGGACGCCTACCAGCGTCGCGACAAGGTCGGGCTGGTCACCTTCCGGGCCCGTGCGGCCGAGCTGACGCTGCCGCCGACGTCGTCGGTCCCGACCGCGCAGCAGCGGCTCGCGACGCTGCGCACCGGCGGCCGGACCCCGCTGGCCGAGGGCATCCTGCGGGCCCGCTCGGTGCTCGCCGCCGAACGCCGCCGCGACCCGCGCCGCCGCCCGCTCGTCGTGCTGCTGACCGACGGCCGCGCCACCGTGCCGGCCCGCCCCGGCGGCGATCCGGTGGCCGACGCCCGCCGCGCGGCCGGCCTGCTGGCCGACGACGGCGTGCACACCGTCGTCGTCGACTGCGAGTCCGGGCACGTCCGGCTCGGGCTGGCCGGGCCGCTCGCCGCGTCCGCCGGTGGCGAGCTGGTGACCCTGGACGAGCTGACCGCCGAGAGCGTGGGGGACCTCGTCCGGTCCGCCCGCGCCGCCTGAGAGGAGGGCCCGCCGTGCCGCAGGGACAGGTGAGCGTCACCCCCGCAGACGGGCTGACCACCCGGCAGCGCCGCAACCGGCCGCTGCTGGTGGTGCACACCGGCGTCATGAAGGGGAAGTCGACGGCCGCGTTCGGGATGGCCCTGCGCGGCTGGAACCAGGGCTGGTCGATCGGGGTCTTCCAGTTCGTGAAGTCGGCGAAGTGGAAGGTCGGCGAGGAGGAGGCGTTCCGCGCGCTCGGCCGGGTGCACGACGAGACCGGGGAGGGCGGCCCCGTCGAATGGCACAAGATGGGCTCGGGCTGGTCCTGGTCGCGCAAGCAGGGCTCGGAGACCGACCACGCCGAGGATGCCCGCGAGGGCTGGGCCGAGATCCGCCGCCGGCTGCGCGACGCCCGGCACGGCCTCTACGTGCTCGACGAGTTCACCTACCCGCTGAAGTGGGGCTGGATCGACGTCGACGAGGTGGTCGCCGAGCTGACCGACCGCCCCGGGCACCAGCACGTGATCATCACCGGCCGGGACGCGCCGCAGGCACTCGTCGACGCCGCCGACCTGGTGATGGAGACGACGAAGGTCAAGCACCCGATGGACGCCGGCCAGAAGGGGCAGCGGGGGATCGAGTGGTGACCGCGCGCGCCCTGGTGGTCGCGGCGCCGTCGTCGGGGAGCGGGAAGACGACCGTCTCCACCGGCCTGATGGCCGCGCTGCGCCGCCGGGGCACCCGGGTCGCGCCGTTCAAGGTCGGCCCGGACTACATCGATCCCGGCTACCACACGCTGGCGGCCGGACGGCCGGGCCGCAATCTCGACGTCGTGCTGCAGGGCGCGGACCGGCTCGCCCCGCTGGCCCGGCACGGCTCCCGGGACGCCGACGTCGCCGTCGTCGAGGGTGTGATGGGCCTGTTCGACGGCCGCATCCCGGACGGCTCCGGTTCGACGGCGCAGGTCGCCGCCGCGCTGGGCGCGCCGGTCGTGCTGGTGGTGGACGTCCGCGGGCAGTCCCGTTCGCTGGCCGCGCTGCTGCACGGCTTCCGGTCGTTCGACCCGTCGGTCACGGTCGCCGGGGTGATCCTGAACCGGGTCGGCTCGGCGCGGCACGAGGAGGTGCTGCGCGCCGCCGCCGACGAGATCGGGCTGCCGGTGCTCGGCGCGGTGCCGCGGCGGGCCGAGCTCGCCGTGCCCTCCCGGCATCTCGGGCTGGTCACCGCCGCGGAGCACGGTGCCGCCGCGACCGCCGCCGTGGACGCGATGGCCGGGCTGGTCGCGGCGCACGTCGATCTCGACGCGGTGCTCGCCCTCGCCCGGCCGCTGCCCGACGGCCCGCTCTGGGACCCGCACGCCGAGATCGCCGCCGCCCTCGCGGTCCGGGACGCCGCCCGGCCGGTGGGGGTGGCCTCGGGTGTCGCCCGGCCGGTGGGGGCGGTTCCCGGTGCTGTCCCGCCGGTGGGTGGGGTGCCAGGCGCCGCCCGGCCGGTGGCCGCCGACCCCGGGTGCGCGCGGCCGGCGACCGCGGTACCGGGGCCCCGCCGGCCGGTGGTCGCGGTGGCCGGCGGCCCGGCGTTCGGGTTCGGCTACGCCGAGCACGTCGAGCTGCTCGCCGCCGCCGGGGCGCAGGTCGTGGTCGTCGATCCGCTGCGCGATCCGGACCTGCCGGACGGGACGTCCGCGCTCGTGCTGCCCGGCGGCTTCCCCGAGGAGCACGTCGGCGCGCTGGGGGAGAACCGCTCGCTGCGGGCGGCGGTGGCCCGGCTGGCCGGGTCCGGGGCACCGGTGCACGCCGAGTGCGGCGGGCTGCTCTACCTGTGCCGGGAACTCGACGGCACTCCCATGTGCGGGGTGCTCGACGCCTCGGCCGCGATGACCGACCGGCTCACCCTCGGCTACCGGGACGCGGTGGCGGTGTCGGCATCGCCGCTGTTCGACGCCGGGGCGCGGGTGGGGGCGCACGAGTTCCACCGCTGCGCGGTCACCCCGCGGGCCGGCGCGGAGCCCGCCTGGGCGTGGCGCGGCGGGGAGCCGGAGGGCCACGTGGCCGGCGGCGTGCACGCCTCCTTCCTGCACACCCATCCGGCGGGCAACCCGGACGCCGTCGCCCGCCTGGTCGCCGGCGCATGATCACCGGTTCTGGAGCGGAACGCCCGCGAGGTGGGGCTCCGACTCCACAACCGGTGATCACCGTGGGGGTGGGGATGCGGCCGGGGGTGACGGCCGCTGCGGTGCAGGGGCTGCTGCGCCGGGTGGCGGCGGAGCACGGCCTGGAGCTCGGTCCCGCCGTCGTCGCGACGCTGGACCGGCGGATCGCCGAGCCGGGGCTGCTGCGGGCCGTCGCGCCGCGCATCCCGCGCGGTTTCACCGCCGAGCAGCTCGCCCGGGTGCCGGTGCCGACCCCCAGCGACCAGGTCGCCGCCGCCACCGGGACGCCCGCGGTCGCCGAGGCCGCGGCGCTGCTGGCGGCCGGCCCCGGCGCGGTGCTGCTGGTGCCCAAGACCGCGGGCCAGGGGGTGACCGTGGCGGTGGCACGGTCCCCGGCCCGCTGACCCCCTCCTGCCTCGAATCCCGCGCGGCTGCCGGGGCGGGGGGGGGGGGGGACATGGGTGGTCTGGTGTGGGTTTGGCCTCCGCGGGGCCTGTCGAGGGCGTCCGGCTCGTTATCCTCGACCGCCGCCGCACGGGAGCCGGGGGTTCACCGGACCGGGCACGCACCGCCGGGGCGGGCACGGGGCACCGGGGACGGGCCGCCGGGGATGGGCACGGAGCGCCCGGGAGAGGATCGTCGTTGAGCGCGCAGCACGAGCAGTACCTGGTCGGCCTGGACCTGTCCGGCCGGCGCGTCGTCGTGGTCGGCGGGGGGCAGGTCGCCCAGCGCCGGGTCGCCCGGCTGATCGCGGCCGGGGCGCTGGTCGAGGTGGTGTCGCCCGAGGTCACCCCGGCCGTCGAGGGCATGGTGTCGGCCGGTGAGATCACCTGGACCGCCCGCCGCTACGCCGAGGGTGACCTGGCTGGCGCCTGGTACGCGATAGCCGCGACCGACGACGCGGCGGTGAACGGGGCGGTCACCGCGGAGGCGGAGCGGGACCGGGTGTTCTGCGTCCGCGCCGACGACGGCGCCCGGGGCACCGCCGTCACCCCGGCCACCGGCGCGCACGACGGGCTGACCGTCGGCGTGCTGGCCCGGGGCGCGCACCGGCGCTCGGCGGCGGTCCGCACCGCGCTGGTCGAGGCGCTGCAGTCCGGCGTCGTCGACGAGAGCGCGGAGCCGCCGCAGCCGGGTGTCGCGCTGGTCGGCGGCGGCCCCGGCGATCCGGAGCTGATCACCGTCCGCGGGCGGCGGCTGCTGTCCCGGGCCCAGGTCGTGGTCACCGACCGGCTCGGCCCGCGCGACCTGATGGACGAGCTCCCGCCCGACGTCGAGGTCATCGACGCCTCGAAGATCCCGTACGGCCGGGCGATGACCCAGGAGAAGATCAACGAGCTGCTGGTCGAGCATGCCAGGGCCGGGAAGTTCGTGGTGCGGCTCAAGGGCGGCGACCCGTTCGTCTACGGCCGCGGGTTCGAGGAGGTGCAGGCGTGCGCCGCGGCCGGGGTGCCGGTCACCGTCGTCCCGGGCATCACCAGCGCGTTCGCCGCGCCCGCCGTCGCCGGGACACCGGTGACGCACCGCGGGGTGGCGCACGAGATCGTCGTCGTCTCCGGGCACGTCGCCCCGGAGGACCCGCGCAGCCTCACCGACTGGACGGCGCTCGGCCGGATGACCGGCACCATCGTGCTGATGATGGCGGTGGAGCGGCTCGGCCGGTTCGCCGAGGTCCTCGTCGAGCACGGCCGCGACCCGGCGACCCCGGTGCTGATCGTGCAGGACGGCACCACCCGGATCCAGCGGACCGTGCGGGCGACCCTGGCGACGGCCGCCGAGGTCGCCGCCGCGGAGGAGGTCAGCCCGCCCGCGATCGTGGTGATCGGCCCGGTCGCCGGGCTGGAGGCCCCGGTCGGACCGTGACGCCGGTTACCTGCACAGTGCGCAAACTCTGCGCGGTGTGCAAAGATCGTTGTCGTGGTGCAACGAGGAGAGGGCCTGCGCGACCGCAGGCGGCGTGAGACCCGGCGCGGCATCCATCTCGTGGTGCTGCGGCTGGCCCGGGAGCACGGCCTGGAGAAGGTCACCGTCGAGATGATCGGCGCCGAGGCCGGCATCTCGCCGCGGACGTTCTTCAACTACTTCCCGGGCAAGGAGGCCGCGGCCGTCGAGCTGTCCCCGGCCGAGCTGTCCCCGGAGCTGGTGGAGGACTTCGTGGCCGGCCCGTCCGGCCCGCCCCGCGAGGTGCTCGCCGACCTGAGCCGGCTGCTGCTCGACCAGCTCGGCGAGGACCCGCCGGACCGGGACGAGGCGAACGAGGTCTTCGCGCTCGCCCGCACCGTCCCCGGTGTCACCGGCGCCCTGATGGCGCGGATCGAGAACTCCACCCGCAGGCTCGCCGACGCCGCCGCGCTGCGGATGGGTCCCGACGTCGATCCGCAGCTCCCGGTGCTGGTCGCCTCGATGGCGATGGCCGCCGTCCGCACCGGCATGGAGAACTGGGCGCGCTCGACCGACGCCGGCGACTCCCCGGTGCCCCACGTGGAGCGCGCGGTCGCGCTGCTCCGGACCGTGCTCAGCTGAGCGGAGACCCCCACATGTCCCAGTCCACCCGCAGCCCGGCGGGGACCGCCGCGCTGCCGCCGCGCTTCGGCCTCGTCTTCGCCGCACTGATGACGACGATGCTGCTCGCCGCGCTCGACCAGACGATCGTCAGCACCGCGCTCCCGACGATCGTCGGCGAGCTGGACGGCGTCCGTTACCTGGCCTGGGTGACCACGGCCTACATCCTCGCGGCGACGATCGCGATGCCGGTCTACGGCAGGCTCGGCGACCTGCTCGGCCGCAAGCCGCTGTTCATCGGCGCCATCGCGATCTTCATCGCCGGCTCCGCGATCGCCGGGGCGGCGCCGGACATGGCGTGGCTGATCGCCGGGCGGGCCGTCCAGGGGCTCGGCGGCGGCGGCCTGATGATCACCTCGCAGGCGATCGTCGCGGACCTGGTGCCGCCCCGGCAGCGGGCGAAGTACATGGCCCCGATGGGCGCGGTGTTCGGGCTGGCCTCGGTCGTCGGGCCGCTGCTCGGCGGCTGGTTCACCGACCACGCGGCCTGGCGCTGGGCCTTCTGGATCAATCTCCCGCTCGGCGCGCTCGCGCTGCTGATCTGCGTCGTCGCGCTGCGGCTGCCGCGCCGCACCGGCCGGGCCGCGATGGACCCGCTCGGCATCGCGCTGATCGCCGCCGCGGTGACCTGCACCGTGCTCGTCGCGAGCTGGGGCGGCACCGAGTACGCCTGGACCGATCCGGTCGTGCTGTGGCTGGCCGCGGGCGGTGTCGCCGCCTGGATCGCGCTGGTCGTGGTGGAGAGCCGGGTCGCCGAGCCGGTGCTGCCGCTGCGCATCTTCCGCAACCCGATCTTCGTGATCGCCACCCTGATCGGCATGGTCGCGGTCGGCGTCGGGATGTTCGCCGTCGTCGGGTACATGCCGACCTACCTGCAGATGGTCTACGGCGTCGGGGCGACCGAGTCGGGGCTGCTGCTCATCCCGATGGTCGTCGGCATCACCGCCACCGCGTTGCTGTCCGGCCAGCTCATCAGCCGCAGCGGGCGGTACAAGGTGTGGCCGATCGCCGGAACCGCGATCCTCGGGGTGACGGCGTACCTGATGTCGACGCTGACCGCGGACACCTCGCTGGTCGTGGTGTGCAGCTACCTGTTCCTGGTCGGTGCCGGGATCGGGACGATGATGCAGACCCTGGTGCTCGCGGTGCAGAACGCGTTCCCGCTCGCCGACGTCGGCACGGCCACCTCGGCCAACAACTTCTTCCGCGAGATCGGCGCGACGCTCGGCATCGCGGTCGTCGGGACGGTGTTCGCGCACCGGCTCACCGACGAGCTCGCCACCCGGCTGCCGGTCGCGGCCGGTCTCGGCGACGGGGGCTCGCTCACCCCGGCCGCGGTGGCCGCGCTGCCGGACGCGGTCCGCGAGCTGGTCGTCGCCGCCTACCAGCAGGCGCTCGCCCCGATCTTCGGCTACCTGGTCCCGGTCTTCGCCGTGGGTCTGCTGCTCGCGCTGGTCCTGCCGGAGAAGGTCCTCTCCGGCACGAACGAACCGGAACCCGAACCCGAACCCGCTTCCTGATCCCCGTCGAGAGGTGTCACCCGTGCGACTGCTGTTCGCCGGTCCCGGAGCCCCCGGGCACGTCAACCCGACCCTGCCGCTGGTCCGCGAGCTGGCCGACCGCGGCCACGACATCACCTACCTCACCGACGGGTCGTTCCGGCGGACCGTCGAGACGGCGGGTGCGCGGTTCGCGGCTCTGCCGCCGCTCGACATACCGTCCGCCGGGTCGGGCGATCCCGCCGCGGTGATGGGCACCATGATGCGGGCGCTGGTCGGCTACCAGGCCGGACTGCTGCGGGACGGGGTGGTGGACCGGCAGCTGCGGGAGTGCGGTGCGGACGCGGTCTGCTACGACGGCATGCTCGCCGCACCGGTCACCCGGGCCGCCGCCGGCGCGCGGATCCCGGCGATCGCGCTGCACCCGACCTACGCACCACCGGGCGGACCGGCGGATCCGGCCCGGCCGGGCGGCCCGACCGGTCCCGCCGGCCCGACCGGCCCCGGTGCCGGCCCCGGCACCGGTGACGGTGTCGGCCCGCGTCTCGATGCCGATGCCGATGATCCCGGAATCGCCGCGCTGTTCCGCTCGATGGTCGAGCACGGCCGGGCGGCGGCGGGCGAGCTGGGGGAGACCGGGCTGGACCCGTTCGGCGGCCCGGTCGCCGAGCTGAACATCGTGTTCGTCCCGCGCGAGTTCCAGCCCGGCGGCGACGCGTTCGACGAGCGTTACCGGTTCGTCGGGCCGAGCGTCGGTCACCGGGCCGGCGACGACGGCTGGACCGCCCCGTCGGAGCGGCCCGCGGTGCTGGTGTCGCTGGGCACCTCGCCGTTCAACGAGGACGTGGCGTTCCTGCGCGCGGCGATCGAGGCGTTCGCCGACGGCCGCTGGCAGGTGCTACTCGCGGTCGGCGACCGGGTCGCGCTCGACGATCTCGGCGCGATCCCGCCGAACGTGCACGTCGAGCGCTACCTGCCGCAGCTGCTCGCGCTGCGCCGGGTCGACGTGTTCGTGTCGCACACCGGGATGAACTCGACGATGGAGTCGCTGTACGAGGGCGTCCCGCTGGTCGCGGTGCCGCTGCAGGCGGAGCAGGAGGCCAACGCGGACCGGGTCGAGCAGCTCGGGCTGGGGCGCAGGCTCCGGGGCGACCGCACGCCGGAGGCGATCCGGGCGGCCGTCGAGCAGGTGCACGCCGACGCCGCGATCCGGGCCGCGGTGGGCGCGATGGGCGAGGCGCTGCGCCGGGCCGGTGGGGCGCGGGCGGCGGCGGACGCGATCGAGGCGCACGTCGCGGCACCGGGGTGAGCGCGCCGCCCGGCGATGTTGACGACGTCGTCCGCACTCGGTAGGTTTCGGGCGAAAGTATTTCGATTAACGAACTGCGGCTCGCATCGATGGTGTCGCAACAGGTCCGCGGCCACGCCCGGTCCCGTGGCCGCCGCGTGGCGGGCGCGGGAGAGGGGTTCTCGTGCGCGAGGCACCATGGATGCTCGTCACCCACCATCAGGGCGATCCCGCGAAGACCGAGCTCGGCGTGCTCGCCGGCGGCTCGGTGCGGCGGGCACCGGCCGAGCTGTCCGGGCTGACGATGCTCGAGCTCCTGGAGCGCTGGGACGCACTCGGTCCCCGGCTGCACGGCCTCGACCCGGCGGAGCTGGACGAGGTCCCCGGCGCGGTGCTGGTGACCCCGCTGCGCTACCCGGCGGCGGTGCTCTGCGCCGGTGCGAACTACCACGGCCATCTCGCCGAGATGGGCTCACCGCGGCCGGAGGGCCCGGTCCGGCCGTACTTCTTCTTCAAGCCCCCGACCACCTCGGTGATCGGCCCCGACGAGCCGATCGTGCTGCCCGCCAGGGACTCCCGCCGGATCGACTGGGAGATCGAGCTGGCCGCCGTGATCGGCACCCGGTGCGCGGACGTCGCACCGGAGCGGGCGCTCGACGTCGTCGCCGGCTGGACCGTCGTCAACGACGTCTCCGCCCGCGACCAGCTCGTCGTGCAGGACTCGGTGTCCCCGGCCTTCCGGCACGACTGGGTCGCCGCGAAGGCCGCCGACACCTTCTGCCCGCTCGGGCCGGGCGTCGTCCCGTCCTGGCTGGTGGAGGATCCGCAGGACCTGCGGCTGCGGCTCTCGGTGAACGGGGAGGTGCAGCAGGACTCCAGCACCGCCGACATGATCACGCCGATCACCGAGCTGATCGCGCAGGCCAGCCGGGTGGTGACGCTGCAGCCCGGGGACGTGGTCGCGACCGGCACGCCGGCCGGGGTCGGCGTCGCGCGCGGGAAGTTCCTGGCGCCCGGCGACGTCGTCGAGGCCTGGATCGAGGGCATCGGGACGCTGCGCAACCCGGTCGCCGGACCGGCCGTGACCGCCGGCGGAGGTGCCTGATGGGGGAGCAGCCCGCGGTGCGCGTGTCGAAGCTGGGCTACGTCGGCTTCCGGACGCCGGACGTCGCCCGCCTGGTCGAGTACTACACCCGGGTGCTGGACTTCGTCCTGGTCGACGGTGACGACGACGGCGCCCATCTCACCACCGGCGCCGACCACCACTGCGTGGTGATCGAGCGCGGCGAGGCGGCGGCCCGGCAGGTGGTCAGCTACGAGATCCGGGAGGACCTGGACCTGGCCGCGAAGCGGCTGGCCGACGCGGGCCACCGCAGCGAGCGCCGCTCCGACATCGGCCCGGGCACGCCGGACGTGCTCGTCGTCGAGGAGCCGGGCACCGACGTCCCGCTGCACCTGATCACCGCGCAGGACCCGAGCGGGGTGGGCACCCCGACCCCGCTGCGCCCGACCAAGCTCGGCCACGTCGCCGGCTTCGCCCCCGAGCTCGCCCCGATGCAGGCGTTCTACCAGGAGCTGCTCGGCTTCCGCTGGTCGGACACCATCGGCGACTTCTTCGTGTTCCTGCGCTGCAACGCCGAGCACCACGCGGCGAACTTCATGGCGAGCACCAGCCTGCGCGGCATGCACCACATCGCCTACGAGATGCGCGACCCGAACCACCTCATCGCGATGGTCGACCATCTCGCCAAGAACGGGCACCGGCTGCACTGGGGCCCCGGCCGGCACGGCCCCGGGCACAACCTGTTCACCTACCACCGCGATCCGGACGGGAACACGATCGAGCTGTTCACCCAGATCGACGTGATGCACGACGAGGGCCGTGGTTGCTGGGAGCCGCGCCCGTGGCACGAGGAGTACCCGATGGGCCCGCGCACCTGGCAGCCCGGCCCGGAGACGGTCAACATCTGGGGCCCGCTCGACCAGTCGGCGTTGCGGCGGTGAGCCCGGTGCGGGTGATGGTGTTCGGCGGCAGCGGGTTCATCGGGCGGCGCCTCACGCACGCCCTGCAGCAGCACGGCGCCGACGTGGTCGTCGCCGACATCGCGGCGCCGCCGGGTGCGCCGAGCGGCGAGTTCGTCCGGTGCGACCTGCGCCGGTTCGACGACGTGGTGTCCGCCCTGGTGTCTGCCCGACCGGCCCGGGTGGTCAATCTCGCCTACATGCTCGGGTTCGACCATCCGCCGCACGTCGCGCTGGCGCTCAACGTGCTCGGGATGGACAACCTGTTCGAGGCGGCCCGGCTGCTGGAGCTGGAACGGGTCGTGTTCGGCAGCTCGTTCGTCGTGTCCGGGCGGCAGGAGCGGTTCGGCGAGCGCGCCGTCACCGAGGACGACGAGACCCCCGGCCTGGCCCACCAGTACGCCGTGCACAAGGTGTTCAACGAGAACCAGGCCCGCGACTACCGGGAGAAGCACGGCACCCCGATCATCGCGGTCCGGCCGGCCAACGTCACCGGGCACGACAAGTCGTTCGGCACGATCGACCACGTGCGGTGCGTGACCGGGCCGGCCCGCGGCGAGGCCGTCCGGTTCCCCTACGCCGACGCGATGCGCTGCCTGGTGCACGTCGACGACGTCGCGGAGGCGTTCGCCAGGGTGACCCTGGCCGACGCCCCGGAGCACCCGGTCTACAACATCGGCGGCGACGCGATCGGCATGGGCGGGCTGGCCGGCATCGTCCGCGAGCTGGTGCCCGGCGCCGACATCTCCTTCGAGCACGAGACCGGCGCCGCCGCGGGCAGCACCACCTACCTGGTCGACAACAGCCGGTTCGTCAAGGAGTTCGGGTTCGCCCCGCGATCGGCCCGGGACAGCGTCGTCAGCATCCTCGACGCGCTGCGCCGCTGATCCGGACCGGCCCCGCACGCCACGTGCGGGGCCGGCCCGGTCCGGATCAGTAGGCGACGCCGATGTGCTCCCGGCGGTGCTTGCCCTGCTCGATCTCGTCGACCACCGCGAGGGCGAAGTCCGCACCGCCGATCGCGCTGGACCCCTCGGCGTCGAACAGTGCGACGTCGTCGTCCCCGATCCGGTAGCGGCCGGTCGGCTCGCCCGGGACGTGCGCGCCGAAGCCCATCCCCGGCGAGACGAACGTCCAGTCCGGCCCGTCGGAGCGGCCGAGCAGGTCGAGCAGCGTCGCGTTCATCTGGCGGGCCTCGTTCAGCAGGCCCTCCAGCGCCTCCGGCGGGACCGGCGGCGCGTCGGCCGCGCCCGGGAACCGCCCGGAGTCGATGATCCGGTCCTCGCCGGGCGCCGGGCGCAGCGAGCTGAACCCGCCGACCACCACGAGCCGCGCACCGGCGGCGGCCACCGCGTCGGCGACGGAGCGGTAGACCGCGCCCAGCTCGCCGTCGAGCGGGCCGCGCGGGGAGAGCGCGCCGACGACCACGTCCGCCCCCTCGACGGCCGCCTGCCGGGCGGCCGGGTCCAGCAGGTCGGCGGACCGGTGGGTGACCGGGCCGCCGGCCGGGGCGGCCGAGCGGCTGACCGAGACGACGTCGTGGCCGCGCCGGGCGGCCTCGTCGACGATGTACCGGCCGGCGTAGCCGGTCCCACCCAGTACGACGATGTGTGTCATGGCGTTCTCCTGTGCAGACGGCCCGCCGCTCGCGGGGCCGGCGGGATCGGGTGAGCGACGTCTCCGGTGTACACCTAGTTGAGGGTTCAACGTCAAGGTGATTGAGGTAGATGTCGCCTGCGCCACGTCCGCCGCGCCCGCCGGTCCGGGCTCGTGTCGCTCACCGGACCACGTTCCTTGAACTCTCCGGCCGCTCGACCATGCTGGATGCCAGATCCCCGCGGCGGGCACCGGACGGAACCCGGGTGCCCCACGGTGACGGCCCGCACCGCCCGGTGGCCGGGGCCGTGCCGCCGTCGACCGGGACACCGGCGACCGGGGTCGAGATCGATGCGAGGTCCGGTACTCGGAACCTCGGACGAAAGGGGTACAGCCATGAGTTCGGTGTGGGTCGACCTGCTCGGTGCCGAAGTGAAGTACTACGACGCCGGGGGCGTGCGTACCCGTTGCATCGAGGCGGGCGAGGGCCCCCCGGTGATCTTCCTGCACGGCATCGGCGGGCACGCCGAGGCGTACGCGCGCAACGTCGTCCCGCTGTCCGACCGGTTCCGGGTGCTGGCGATCGACTCGCTCGGCAGCGGTCTGACCGGCTCCGGCGACAAGCCGGCCGACCTGGACGGCTACCTGGAGCACCTCGGTGCGTTCATGGACGCGGCCGGCCTGGAGAAGGCGCACCTCGCCGGCGAGTCGCTCGGCGGCTGGATCGCGATGTGGATGGCGATCCGGCACCCGGAGCGGGTCGACAAGATCGTGTCGATCTGCGGCGCCCGGCTGACCGTCGAGACCGACCCGGAGTCGCGGGTGTGGACCGACCGCGGTCGCGACGAGCTCAAGCGGCTCACCCAGCAGTTCGTCGAGGACCCGACCCGGGACAACGTCCGCAAGCGGATGGAGTGGCTGTTCCACAAGCCCGAGCGGGACCTCACCGAGGAGCTCGTGGACATCCGCTGGGCGATGTACCAGCGCGGTGAGCTGCGCAACTCGCTCGCCGGTTCGGCCAAGATGCTGGGCAGCAGGCCCGCGCACGACGACGGCCTCGACTTCACCCCGGAGCGGCTGGCCGAGATCAAGCACGAGACGCTGATGCTCTGGAGCTCGCACAACCCGTCCAACACCGCCGCCACCGCGAAGCGCGCCTCGGCCTACCTGCCGAACTGCAGCTTCCAGGTGATGGACGACTGCGGGCACTGGCCGCAGTGGGAGGACGCGGACACCTTCAACGAGATCATCGCCGGCTTCCTGAAGGACTGACGGCACCGGTCACGACGACCCGGGCGCCCGGCCGCGAGTGCGGCCGGGCGCTCCGTCGTCCCCTGCTCGGGCCGGTGCTGCTCAGCCGGGCAGGTGCGCGTCGGCCCGGCTGCGCTCGGCGTGCGCCGCGCGCCCGCGGACGAGCACCCCGCAGACCAGCGCCCCGCCCAGGAACACCGCGCCGGCGGTGGTGAACGCGATCCCGTAGCCGTGCACCTCGGCGGCGTTCCGGGCGTCCGCACCGGTGCCGGGCGCGGCCGCGAGGTGCGCGGCGGTGGCGAGCCCGGCGATCGTGGTGAGCAGAGCGGTGCCGACCGAGCCGCCGATCTGCTGCATCACGGTGACGGTGGCCGAGCCGACGCCGACGTCGCCGGGATCGAGCCGGGCGGTGGCCAGGTTGAGCGCCACCGTCGTCGTCATGCCCTGGCCGAGGCCGAACACCAGCAGCGGCGGCAGCACGCCGGTCCAGTAGTCGGTGGCCGGCTCCAGCAGGCCGAGCCAGAGCAGCGCGCCGCCGGACACGGCGAGACCGATCACGCTGGTCGACCGCGGGCCGAGTGCGGACAGCAGCGGGCCGGACAGGTTCGAGGTGCCGACGACGCCCAGCACCATCGGGATCATCGCCACCCCGGTGAGCGAGGGGGACAGGCCGAGATTGCGCTGCAGGAAGAAGGTCAGGAAGAAGACGACGGCGAAGTTGCCGGTCGAGGCGATGAACCGGTTGACGAAGCCGCCGGCCCGGTCCCGGTCGGCGAACACCCGCAGCGGCAGCAGCGGCACCGTGGCGAGGACCTGCCGGACGACGAAGGCGGCCAGCAGCAGGACCCCCGCGACGAGCGGGCCGAGCACCTCGGGCGCGAGCCAGTCGCCGTGCTCGGCGTTCGCGAGCCCGAGCACGACGCCGAACAGGCCGCCCGCCCCGGTGAGGGCGCCGGAGCGGTCCCACCGGCGCGGCGGCCCGCGCCGGCCCGGCGGCAGCACCAGCAGCACCCCGGTGAGCAGCACGGCGGCGAACACGACGTTGACGTACATCGTCGCCCGCCAGCTCAGCAGCTCGGTGAGCACGCCTCCGAGGACCAGCCCGCCCGCGGCGCCGGAGCCGACGATCGCGCCGAGCATCCCGAAGGCCCGCCCGCGGGCCCGGCCACCGGGATAGGTCTCGGTGAGCAGGGCCAGCGTGGTCGGCGCGAGCAGCGCGCCGAAGACGCCCTGGGCGGCCCGGGCGGCGAGCAGCGTCTCCACGTTCGGTGCGGCGCCGCCGACCGCGGAGGCCACGGCGAACCCGACCAGCCCGGTGACGAACGCCGCGCGGCGGCCGAGCCGGTCCGAGACGGTGCCGCCGACCAGCAGCAGGGCGCCGAAGGAGAGTGCGTAGGAGATCACCACCCACTGCCGCTGCGGGTCGTCGAAGCCGAGCGCGACCTGGGCCGATGGCAGCGCCACGTTGATGATCGTGTGGTCGACCACGATCATCAGCTGGGCCAGCGCGATGAGCAGCAGCACCGGCCACCGGCGGGTCGGGCCGGGAGTCACCGGCCGCCCCGGGTGACGGCCCGGACGACGATCGCGGCGACGTCGTCGAACTCGGCGGCGATGGTGGGCCGGGTCCGCCAGGCGTGCGCGTGTGCCGGATGGTGGAACCGCGCCGTCGCGTGCACGATCGCGCGGGCGGTGACGGCCGGATCGGCGACGGCGATGGAGCCGTCGCCGACGCCGGCCGCCAGGATCCCGCGGATCTGCCGGGTCAGGTCGGCGACGTGCTCGTCGCGCACGTCGCTCTGCTCGGTCACCAGCGCCCAGTAGGTCGCGTGCAGCTGCGGATCGCGGGTGGCCTGCTCCCGGGACGTGCTGAACAGGCAGGTCAGCCAGCTGCGCAGTCGCTCGGGTGGCGGGACCGCCGGATCCGCGGCGATGACGGCGAGCTCCTGGTGGGTGCTCTCCAGCCAGCGCCGGGTGACGGCCTCGCGCAGCGCGGTCTTGCTCGGGAAGTGCCGGTAGACGCTGCCGTGGCTGACCCCGAGGCTGCGCGCGACGTCGACGACGGTCGTCTTGTCGGGTCCGTGCCGGCGCAGGGCCGTCTCGGTCGCCGCCAGGATCGCCTGCCTGTCCAGGGCCCCGCCCATGGGTCACCTCCGGTCCGGATCCGATCGGATGCTAACAAGTGACAGAAGCGCGATTCTGTTAGTACGGTCTCGTTGACGCGCCCGGCGAGCGACCACTATCGTCGGCGAAGTTCTTTCGCATAACGAAGGGGAGCTCCATGGCAGACGGCCTGCGCGTCGCGGTTGTCGGCGGCGGTATCGGCGGACTCGCCTGCGCGAACGCCCTGCTGGGCCGCGGCGTGGACGTCCACGTGTACGAACAGGCCCCCGAGCTCGGCGAGGTCGGGGCGGGCGTGTTCATGAGCCCGAACAGCCGCCGGCTGCTCGAGCGGATGGGCCTGGGCCCGGCACTGGCCTCGGTGGGTGCCCGGGTCGGCGAGGGGTCCTGCTACTACCGGGCCGACGGCACCCGGGTCGCGCCGATCATGACGACCGACTCCAGCGGCTGGAACGGCGTCTACGGGATGCACCGGGCGGACCTGCTCGAGGTGCTGGCCACCGCGCTGCCCGCCGAGCGGGTGCACACCGGCCACCGCTGCGTCGGGTTCGAGCAGGACGCCGACGTCGCGCGGCTGTTCTTCGCCGACGGGCAGCGGGTGGAGGCCGAGGTCGTGGTGGCGGCCGACGGGATCAAGTCGGTGCTGCAGCAGTACGTCGTCCCGCCGTCGACGCCGGTCGACTCCGGCTCGGTCGCCTACCGCGGGCTGATCCCGGCCGCCGAGCTGCCCTGGTGGAAGCCGGAGGTCTCGCAGCTGTGGATGGGCGAGGGCAAGCACTTCATGGCCTACCCGGTGCGCCGCGGGGAGCTGATCAACTACGTCGGCTTCCTGCCGTACGAGAAGGCCGTCGAGGAGTCCTGGTCGGCCCCCGGTGACCCGGACGAGCTGCGCGCCGGATTCACCGGCTGGGCCCCCGAGGTCACCCGGCTGCTGGAGAAGGTCGAGACCACGCACTGGTGGGGTCTCTACGACCGGGAGCCGCTGAGCCGCTGGACCGAGGGCAGGCTGACCCTGCTCGGCGACGCCGCGCACCCGATGCTCCCGCACCTGGGCCAGGGCGCGAACCAGTCGATCGAGGACGGCGTCGCGCTCGCGGTGCACCTGGGCCGGGCCGCCCCCGCGGACGCGCCGCAGGCCCTGCTCGCCTACGAGGAGCAGCGCCGCCCGCGCACCTCCGAGGTGCAGCTCGGCGCCCGGGCCAACGGCCGCCGCTACGACTCGCAGCTCGACGACCTGGGCGAGCGCGACTCGCAGATCGCGAGCTCGGTGTCCTTCCGGCAGTGGCTCTACGACCACGACGCCGAGGCCGCCGCGGAGGCCGGCGAGCCGGCCGCCGCGTTCCGGGCCTGAACCCCCTTCGAGAGGAGCACGACGATGACGACCGTCACCCCCGATGACGTGCGCGGCGTCCTGGCGATCATGCCGACCCCCGCGACCGCCGACGCGGGCGATCCGGCCGCCGTCGACACCGTCGACCACGCCGAGTCCGCCCGGGCCGCCGACGCGCTGGTCACCGACGGCGTGGACGCCGTCCTGACCACCGGCACCTTCGGTGAGGGCGCCACCCTGACCTGGGACGAGCACCGGGCGTTCGCCCGCACCGTGGTCGACGCGGTGGCCGGGCGGGTCCCGGTGTACGTCGGCGCGACCACCCTGAACACCCGGGACACCATCGCCAGGGCCCGCGAGCTCGCCGGGCTGGGGGTCACCGGGCTGCTGCTCGGGCGCCCGATGTGGTCGCCGTGCGACGACGAGGCGACCGTCCGGTTCTACCGCGACGTCACCGACGCGGTGCCCGAGCTGGCCGTCATCGTCTACGACAACCCGGTCTCGTTCCGCGGCAAGATCCCGCCCGCCGTCTACCGCAGGCTGGCCGAGATCCCGCAGGTGGTCGCCGCGAAGTACCCGGTGCTCGGGCCGTCGTTCCTGGCCGACCTGGACGCGGTCGGCGACCGGATCAAGATCCTGCCGGTCGAGCGCGACTGGTACTACACCTGGCGCTGGGCCCCCGAGGCGATGACGGCGTGCTGGAGCGGCAGCGCGTCCTGCGGCCCGGCCGCCGCGGTGGAGCTGCGGGACCGGCTCGCCGCCGGGGACGCGGCCGGCGCCGAGGCGATCGCCCAGGAGTACCGGTACGCCTCGCGCACCTTCTTCCCGAAGGGCAGCTTCGAGCTGTTCTCCACCTACAACGTGCAGCTGGAGAAGATCCGGATCGACGAGGCGGGCTACATCGCCGCCGGGCCCTGCCGCCCGCCCTACGTCGACTGCCCCGACGAGTACGCCGAGGGCGCCCGCGAGTCCGGCCGCCGGCTCGCCGACCTGCACCGCAAGTTCGCCGGGGACCGGGCGTGACCGCGGTCGGCGTCCGGCACGTCCGGCACCTGGTGGGCGGCGCCGAGCTCGACGGGGAGACCAGCTTCGAGGTCCGCGACCCGGGCCGGACCGCCGATCTCGTCGCGACCGTCGCCGACGGCGGCGCCGAGCTGGTGGACCGGGCCGTGCGCGCCGCCGAGGAGGGCTTCCGGGCCTGGTCGGCGGTCGGGCTGGACGAGCGGCTGGCCGTGCTGGGCCGGGCCGCCGACCTGCTCGACACGCTGGTCGACGATCTCGCGCCGGTGCTGACCCGGGAGAACGGCGGGCTGCTCGTCGAGACCCGCACCGACCTGGTCCGCGGCATCGCGGTGCTGCGGTCCACGCTGGCCGTCGCCGACGGCCACCTCCGGCCCTCGGTCACCGAGTCGCCGACCGAGCGGTTGCTGATCGAGAAGGCGCCGATCGGGGTGGCCGGCCTGGTGGTGCCGTGGAACTCGCCGATCGTGCTCGCGATGAGCAAGGTCGCGCCGGCGCTGGCGGCCGGGAACGCGATCGTCCTGAAGCCGTCGCCGGAGGCGCCGGTGGTGCTGACCGCGGTGCTCGCCGCGCTGGCCGGGACGCTGCCCGCCGGGACCGTGAACGTGGTGAACTCCAGCGGCCCGGCCGGGCCGGCGCTGACCGCGCACCCGGCGGTCCGCAAGGTCTCGTTCACCGGCAGCACCGCGGTCGGCCGCGAGGTGCTGCGCTCGGCCGCCGACACCGTCAAGCGGGTCAGCCTGGAGCTGGGCGGCAACGACCCGGCGATCGTGCTCGACGACGCCGACTTCGCCGACGTCGTCCCGGACCTGTGCCGGGGCGCGTTCACCCGGGCCGGGCAGATCTGCTTCGCGGTCAAGCGGGTGTACGTCCCGCGGGCCCGGTACGCCGAGTTCCTGGACGCGGTGCGCGCCGAGCTCGCCGGCTACGTCGTCGGGCACGGGCTCGACGAGGGCGTGTCGTTCGGCCCGCTGATCAGCGCCCGGCAGCGGGACGCGGTGCGCGGGCTGGTCGAGCGCACCCGGGCGGCCGGCGCGGTGGTCGAGGAGCTGGGCTCGTTCACCCACGACGGCCTCGCCGACGAGGGGTACTTCCTGCGCCCGGCGCTGGTGCACGGCGGCCGCCCGGACGACGAGGTGGTCACCTGCGAGCAGTTCGGCCCGGTGCTGCCGGTGCTGCCCTACGACACCGTCGACGAGGCGGTCGCGCTGGCCAACGACAGCGAGTACGGCCTCGCCGGATCGGTGTGGAGCGCCGACCCGGCCGCCGCCACCGAGGTGGCCCGCAGGCTGGAGGCCGGCTGCGTGTTCGTGAACAGCCACAACGTGTGGTCGCTCTCGTTCGACATGCCGTTCGGCGGGGTCAAGCAGAGCGGCATCGGACGCGAGCGCACCGCGCTCGGACTGCAGGAGTACGTCGAGGACCGGGCGATCCGCTGGATCGCCCGGACCAGGTGAGGGACGGGGACAGGCATGGGGAGTGACGAGCTCGCAGCGTTCCGGCGGGACATCGCCGAGCAGCGCAGGCCGCTTCCGCGGGGCAACGAGGACGCCACGCTGGTGGTCCGCGGAGCGGACCTCGAGTGGTACACGCCGCCCGGGACCAACCCGTCGCACCTGGCGCCGGTGCTGGGGACGCCGATCCGCACCTTCGAGCTGTTCATGCAGGAGATCCCGCCCGGGGTCGCCTCGGACATGCAGCAGCACAACCACGAGGCCGTGCACTGCGTGCTCGCCGGCTCCGGGTACAGCGAGATCGGGGACCGGACGGTCGAGTGGGGGGCCGGCGACTTCGTCTGCGTCCCGCCGCTGGAGTGGCACCGCCACTACAACGGCTCGGACACCGAGCCGGTCCGGATGCTGCTGGTGGAGAACACCCGGCTGCTGGCCGCGCTGGGGCTGAACTACCGCGCCTCCGCCGGCCACGTGAGCTGGTCCGATCACCGGAACAGCCTCGTTGACCGGGACGGCGACCGTGCCTAGCGTCGCCATCCTTCGCAATGCGAACAGAAAGGTCCGTGGGTGACGATGACCACCGACACCACGGCGTCGGAGCAGGGTTCGCGGCGCGCGTTCCTCTGCCTGTCGCACAGCCCGTTCATGACCCTGCCCGGCCGGGAGAACGACGGCGCCGAGTACCGCGCGGCCGTCGACCGGGCCCGCGAGTTCATCGCCGGCTTCGCACCGGACATCGTCGTGATGTTCGCGCCCGACCACATGCACCTGCTCAACGACATCCGGCCGCCGTTCACCGGGGTGCTCTCCGGCCGCACGGTGCAGGAGTTCGACATCACCGAGTGGGAGCTGTCGGTGCACCCGGCGGCCGCCGACCTGTTCCGTGACCTGGTGCAGCACGACGTCGATCTCGCCGTCGGCGAGGACATCGGGGTCGACCACGGGCTGAGCCTCACCGTCCGCCAGCTGTTCGACGACCCGGCGTCCGCCCCGCTGATCCCGATCATCGTCAACGCGATCGGCTTCCCGCTGTTCCCGGTCCGGCGCGCCGCCACCGTCGGCGAGCGGATCGGCGCCGCGCTCGCCGAGCGCCCCGAGCGGATCCTGTTCGTCGGCACCGGCGGGCTGAGCCACAACCCGCCGTTCCCGGAGCCCGCTCCCGGCGCGAAGCGGCTGAGCCCCGAGCAGCGCGAGGAGTCGCTGGCGAACGCGCTGAGCTTCGTCGACCCGGACTGGGACCGCAGGCTGATCGACCTGCTGGCGGCGGGCGACCTGGACACCTTCGCCGCCATCACCCAGCCCGACATCGACCCGCGCGGCGGCGGCGCCAACGAGATCCGCACCTGGGCCGCGGCCTGGGCGGCGGCCGGCGGCGGACCGGCCACCTTCACCGCCTACGAGACGGTGCGGCCGTGGATCACCGGGATGGGCGTGGCGTTCGGCCCCGGCCGCGTCCCGGCGACGGCGGGGGCGGCGGCATGAGCGCCCCGCCCACCACCGACCTGCGCGCGCTGCAGTGGGAGATCGAGCAGTTCCTCTACCGGGAGGCCGACCTGCTCGACGAGCGCAGGCTCGACGAGTGGCTGGACACCCTGCACGAGGACCTGGAGTACCAGGTCCCGCTGCGCCGCAACGTGCACTCCGACGACCGGGCGCTCGACCACACCCGCGCCGGGCTGGACGCGATGTGGTTCGACGAGGGCAAGGAGACCCTCGCCAAGCGGGTCGCCCAGCTCGCCACCGGTGAGCACTGGGCCGAGGAGCCGATGTCGCGGGTGTCGCACGTGGTCACCAACGTGCGCCCGGTCCGGGTCGGCGCCGACGACGTCGACCTCACCAGCCGGCTGCTCGTCCACCGCAACCGCGTCGACACCGAGACCAACATCCTGGTCGGCCGGCGCAAGGACACCCTGGTCCGGGACGGCGACGGCGGCTGGCTGCTGCGCAAGCGCGTCGTGCTGCTCGACCAGAGCGTCCTGATGACCAAGAACCTGACGTTCTTCCTCTGATCCGAACTGGTGGTCCACCGTGGTACCTGACAAGGAGACTCGCGATCTGACGTCCCTGGTCGACGTCGAGAACGGCGTGGTCAGCCGGGAGATCTTCCTGGACGAAGCGATCTTCAAGATGGAGCTGGAGAACCTGTTCTCCCGCGCCTGGCTGTTCGTCGGGCACGAGTCGCAGGTGCCCGAGGAGGGCGACTACTTCGCGTCCCGGATGGGCACCGACCCGGTGCTGATGACCCGCGGCACCGACGGCGAGGTGCACGTCCTGCTCAACTCGTGCCGGCACCGCGGGATGCGGGTCTGCCGCTACGACGTCGGCAACACGCTGCAGTTCACCTGCCCGTACCACGGCTGGTCCTACTCGGTGGACGGCGAGCTGGTGGACACCCCCGGCGAGCTGTTCGGGGTGCCGCACTTCGCCGGCGCCTACGCCGGCAAGCTCCGCCGCGAGGACTGGGGGCTGGTGCGCCCGGGGCGGACCGTCAACTACCGCGGCCTGATCTTCGCCACCTGGGACGAGTCGGCGCCGTCGTTCGAGGACTACCTCGGCTCGTTCAAGTACTGGGTGAACAACCTGGCCGACTCGATCAGCGGCGTCGAGGGCGGCTCCGAGGTCATCGCCGGCGTCCAGAAGTGGCGGGTGAAGGGCAACTGGAAGTTCGTCGCGGAGAACTTCCTGGGCGACTCCTACCACGCCGACACCACGCACTCCAGCGTCGAGAACGTCGGGATCGGCCCGGCCGGCTCGTCCGGCACCCGGCACGGCACCGGCCCGCAGGCGCTCGCCGCCCGCCGCGCCACCTGGCACCGGTGCCTGTCCTGGCCCGCGCTCGGCCACGGCTCCAACGACTCGCCGGACGAGGAGCGCGCCGCGCCGCAGTTCGCCGACCATCCCGAGCTCACCGAGTACTTCGCCGAGCTCTACGAGCGGAAGCGGGCGATCCGCAAGGCGGCCGACGAGCCGGTCGGCGCGAACGGCCCGGCGACCCTGTTCCCGTCGATGTCGCTGCACGCGCTGGGCTTCCCGAAGACGATCCTGGTGGCGCACCCGGTCTCGCCGACCGAGACCGAGATGTGGCGCTGGTACATCGTCGACTCCGACGTCCGCGACGACGCCCGGGACTGGCTGCGGCGCTACTACCTGCGCTACTCCGGGCCCGGCGGGATGACCGAGCAGGACGACATCGAGAACTGGGACTACGCCACCAGCGCCAGCCAGGGCACCCGGGCCTCGAAGCTGCCCTACAACTACTCGCAGGGCCTCGGGCAGACCGAGCCGAGCAGGCTCGACGGTGCCGTGGTCTCCACGCACTGGTCCACTGAGGAGAACGCGCGCAACTTCTACCGGCACTGGGCGCGGATGACCCAGGGCGACCAGTGGCCCGCCGGGACGGCGTCGACGAACGGCCGGGCCGGTGGCTGAGCCGCTCCGGACCGCACCGTTCCGGACCGCACTGGTCACCGGCGCCGGCTCCGGGATCGGGGCGGCCGTGGTCGCCCGGCTGCTGGCCGGCGGCACCGAGGTGGTCGCGCTGGACCGCAGCTTCGGCGACCTGCCCGACGACGGCGCGAAGCGGGTGACCGGTGACGTGACCGTCGCCGCCGACCGTGAGCGTGCCGTCGCCGCCGTGGGGGACCGGCTGGACCTGCTGGTCAACGCCGCCGCCGTGCGGCCCACCGGCCCGCTCACCGGGACCGGCGAGGACGACTGGAACCGCTGCTTCGCGGTCAACGTGACCGCCGCCGCGGCCCTGCTCGCCGCGGCCGCACCGGTGCTCTCCGACGACCGCGGCAGCGTCGTCAACGTGGCCTCCGCCGCGGCCTACGGGCGCCGCTCGCTCGGCGCCTACGGCTCGTCGAAGGCGGCGCTGATCAGCCTGTCCCGCACCGCGGCCACCGAGTTCGCCGAGCGCGGCATCCGGGTCAACGTGGTGCTCCCGGGCACCACCGACACCGGGATGCTGGTGTCCGCCAGGGCCAGCGGCACCGGCACCGGCGACGACCGCTCGCCGCGCAACCTGGGCGGCCGGGTTCTCAGCGCCGCCGGCGTCGCCGACACCCTGCTGCAGGTCGCCGGTGCCGCCCTGGTGACCGGCGCGGTCGTCCCGGTCGGCCTGCTGCCGTGGGAGTGGTGAGCATGCAGACGATCGTGATCGTCGGGGCCGCGCTGGCCGGCACCCGGGCCGCCGAGGCGCTGCGCGACGAGGGCTTCGAGGGCCGCGTGCTGCTGGTCGGCGACGAGCCGGGCAACCCCTACGACCGGCCGCCGCTGTCCAAGCAGTACCTGGGCGGCGAGTGGCCCGCCGAGCAGCTCGACCTGCTCTCCGCCGACGACCTCGACGACCTCGAGATCGAGCGCCTGGCCGGGGTGGCCGCGACCGGCCTCGACGTCGCCGGGCACCGGCTGCGGCTCGCCGACGGCACCGGGCTCGGCTACGACGGCCTGGTGATCGCCACCGGCGCGCGGCCGCGGACCGCGCCGGAGCTGGCCCCGGGCACGCCGGGCGTGCACGTGCTGCGCACCCTGGCCGACTCCGCCGGGCTCGCCGCGGCGCTGCTGCCGGGCCGCCGGCTCGGCGTGATCGGCGGCGGGTTCATCGGCTGCGAGGTCGCCTCGGTCGCCACCGGCGCCGGCGTCGAGGTCACCGTGTTCGAGCGGGCCGGCGTCGTCATGGGCCAGGTGCTGGGCGAGCGGATCGGGCGCCGGCTGCAGGCGCTGCAGGAGTCCCGCGGCGTGCGGGTGCGCACCGGCGTCGCCGTCGAGCGGATCACCCGCGGTCCCGGCGGGCTGGTCGTGCACGGCGCCGACACCGTCGTCGACGACGTGCTGATCTCGATCGGCGCCGTGCCGAACGTCGAGTGGCTCGACGGCTCCGGGCTGCCGGTCGACGGCGGCCTGCTCTGTGATCCGGCGCTGTTCGCGGCCGACGACGTCGTCGTCGCCGGGGACGTCGCCCGGCTCACCGACGCCGACGGCCGCCCGCGCCGCCGCGTCGAGCACTGGACGCACGCCGCCCTGCAGGGCGAGACGGCGGCGGCGAACCTGCTCGCCGGCCGGGCGGCCGCCACCCCCTTCCGGGCCGTGCCCTACGTGTGGTCCGACCAGTACGAGGTGCGGGTGGAGATCCTCGGCGAGCCGGGCCCCGCCGACGACGTCGAGCCGGTGCTCGGCGACGACGGCACCGCACCCTGCCTGTACGTCCACCGGCGCGCCGGGCAGCCGGTCGCGCTGGTCGGGATCGACGCGCAGGAGATGGTCCTGCGGGCCCGCCGCGAGCTCGACGCGGCGGGCGGCTGGGACGCGTCGCTGATCGACCGGATCGTGACCCCCGCCGGGTCCGCACCCTGAACGGAGGACTGATGAGCGCCATGCGAATCGAAGCCGACGAGGACAAGTGCCTGGCCTACGGCAACTGCGTCGCCGCGGCCCCGGACGTGTACGAGGTCGTGGACCAGAAGGTGCGGATCCTCGAACCCGAGCCCGGTCCGGAGGCACTGCCCGCCGCCCGCAAGGGGGTCCGGCGCTGCCCGGCCAAGGCCCTGCGCCTGGTCGACGACGCCTGACCCACCCCTGTAACCCCCCAACGGAGAGAGGACCTCATGGGCGACACCACCGTCCGGATGCTCTGCAGCGACATCTCGCACATGGCACTGGGCTACGTCTGGCGCGAGAGCGGCGTCACCGACAAGCACGGCTTCGACCTGGTCACGCACATCGCGAACGCCGACGTCCCCGGCCAGCCGCGGATCGAGATGAACGAGCGCGGGCCGAAGGTGCTGGCCGGCGAGTACCACTTCATGAGCGGCCTGCACCACGAGACCTACGCCTACCGGGCCCGCGGCGACAAGCGGTTCGTCTACCTGGCCCAGGCCCAGAACGACTGGGACGACGCGCTCGTCGCCACCGACGAGGTGGGGCAGCTGACCGACCTGGCCGGCAAGCGGGTGATCGTCAGCACCGCGGCGCCGTGCGTCTACGGCAACTTCCGCAGCGCGCTCGCGCACGCCGGGGTGGACGTCGAGAAGGTCGACTTCGACGTGTGGAAGGAGCAGGGCACCGGCGTCGCGCGTCGTGCGGTGGAGGCGGTGCTGGCCGGGGAGGCGTCCGCGGCCGCGGTCGACGTGCCGTTCGACCGGTTCGCCACCCAGCGCGGGCTGCACGTGCTCGACCTGCCCCCGATGCCGGTCATCCACAACACCACGATCTGCTCGAACCGGGACTGGGTCCGGGAGAACGAGGAGCTCACCCGCGCCTACCTGCGGTCGATGATCGAGGCGATCCACTTCTTCAAGACCCGCCCGCAGGAGACCCGGGAGATCCTGCAGACCCACCTCGCCCCGCTGATCGGGATCGAGGACCCGGCCGACATCGCGCACCTGCAGGAGTACTGGTCGCCGGCGCTGAGCCCGAAGCCCTACCCGCACCCGCTGGCGATCTGGAACGTCTACCAGCTCGACACCCTCAAGGACGACCGGTCCAACTTCATCGGCCCGATGGAGATCTGGGACACCAGCTACCTGCGCGACGTCGACGACTCCGGGTTCATCGACGACCTCTACGGCGGTGCCCGCAACGCCGCCGCACCCGCGGTCAACGCGCTGATCTGACCGCACGCACGACAACGGGCCGGCCCGGTGGGGGATCCCCCACCGGGCCGGTCCGTTGTCGTGCCGGGCGACGGCTATGCGCGGGCCAGCTTGCGCAGGTCGGCCCCGGGATCGATCAGCAGCTCGCGCGGGATCTCGGCACCCCGACCGACGATCCGGCGGGCGGCGGCCATCTCGCGGGCGGCGCCCAGCCCGGCGGCGGCGACGACCTGCTCGCCGCGCCGCCAGAACGCGACGAACCGGCGCGGACCGGTGTCCGGGCGCAGCACGAGCTCGTCGCCCGGGTGCGGCCTGCCGATCATCTGCAGCATCAGGCCGTACTGCTCGGACCAGAAGTACGGCGCGGCCTCGTGCACGGTCGGCACCCCGGCCGCCGTCGCGCCGGCCGCGGCACCCTGCTGCTGGGCGTTGTCCCAGTGCTCGATCCGGCCGGGCGCGGCCAGGTGCGGGTGCGGCTGGACGGCGACGTCACCGGCGGCGAGCACCCGCGGATCGGAGGTGCGGCCGCAGCCGTCGACGACGATCCCGCCGTCGCAGCGCAGCCCGGCGTCGCGGGCCAGGCCGTCGTTCGGCACGACGCCGACGCCGACCACGGCGAACGCGGCGGGCAGCCGCTCGCCGGAGGACAGCACCACCTCGGAGACGGTGCCGTCGCCCCGGAACGACTCGACGGTGACGCCGGTGCGGAACTGCACGCCGGCTGCCCGGTGCACCTCGACGACGGCGTCGGCCAGCGGCGCCGGCAGCACCCGGCCGAGCAGCTGCGGGGCCAGCTCGACCACGGTGACGGCGCAGCCGGCGTCGCGGGCGACGGCGGCCACCTCCAGCCCGATGAACCCGCCACCGACGACGACGAGCGGCCCGCCCGCGGCGATGGCGGCGGCCAGCTGCCGGGCGTCGGCGACGTCGCGCAGCGACAGGATCCCGCCGAGATCGGCGCCCGGGACGGTCAGCGGCCGGGCCGAGACGCCGGTGGCGAGCACGATCCGGTCGGCGGGCAGGGTCGTGCCGTCGTCGAGCCGGGCGGTCGCGGCGGCCGGGTCGATCGCCGCGACCCGGGTGCCGAGCAGCAGCTCGACACCCTGCTCGGCGTACTTCTCGGCGGCCGCGATCGGGCGGACGTCGCCGGACCCGACCAGCGCCTTGGACAGCACCGGGCGCTCGTAGGGCAGCTCGGTGCCGGTGTCGGCGATCGTGATCGTGCCGTCGAAACCGGCCCGCCGCATGGCGAACGCGGCGGCCACGCCGGCCGCGTTGCCGCCGACGATCAGATGGTGCAGGGGCTCACCCACGGGACTCCTCGGGATGGTGCGGTATGCGGGTCCGGCCCGGTGGCCGCGGAAGGCTGTCCGCGGCCGCCGGGCCGGTTGGGGAGGGGGGGTTCAGGCCGAGGCGCCCCAGGTGGCGAGGCCGAGCCCGGTGACCGAGTGGTGCACCGGGATGTAGTCGACGACCTCGGCGCGGGTCCCGGCGAAGGCGGCCGCCACGGTGATCCAGGCGCGGATCTCGCCGCTGCCGCCGCGCAGCGTGTCGGAGTCGAACGCGAACAGGTTGGTGAGGTCCTCGGCGCGGTCGCTCGCGATCCGGTCGAGCACCCAGCGGTCGAGCCGGTGGTCGATCCAGCCGGCGCGCGGGCCGAGCGGGTCGTGCGACAGCCCGCCGGAGGCCATGATCGCGATCCGCTTGTCGGTGGCGTCGGCGATCTCCCGGATGGCCAGGCCGAGCTCCCAGCAGCGACGCCCGGTGGGCATCGGGTCGTGGTAGCCGTTGAGGAACACCGGGACGATCGGGGTGCCGGCGTCGGCGAGCCCGAGGCGGTGCGCGGGCCGGGTGAAGGCGTGCCCGATGCCCTCCGGCTTGGTGAGCGGCTTGATCTCGGTCATCACGGCCGGGTCGAAGCCGCGCTCGGTGAGGCTGGTGGCGAGCTGGAACCCGAACTCGTTGTCGCAGTTGAGCGTCAGGTGGTGGTCCAGGCCGTTGTCCTTGCCCTTGTAGCGGCGCAGCGTGTGGCCCTCGGCCTGCTTGCCGCAGTACACGGCCAGGGTCGGGTTGAACGCGTGCCCGAAGACCTCGCTCTGGTCGTCGCCGACGATGATGACGGCGTCCGGCCGGGAGGCCTCCAGCGTCTTGGCGAGGTGGTCCAGGCCGGCGTCGATGCGCTCCTTGGCGGCGGCGTTGGCCTCCGGCGTCTCGTCCGCCAGGCCGGCCGGCTGGGGCACGTCACCCGTCAGCTCCTTGTGCAGGGCGGGCCACTCGTCGATCGGGACGAACATCGCCGGTGCGTGCGAGAGCGCTACTCCCACGGTGAGCATGGATACCTCCAGTGGACGGGCACGGATCCCCTCGGGCGTCCGGTACGGACGATCCCGGGTCCGGGGGTGCCGGGTGGGTGGTGCTGGGCGGCGGGCCCGGCCGTGCGGACCCGCCCGGCGTCGAAGGGTGCGGGCGTGTTCGCCGTCACTCACCGGCACGATCCAGCAGTGCCGGGCGGACGGCCAGGAACGCGTGTCGGTGAGCGGAACGGCGATCTCAGCCGGGGAGCAGGACGTGCACCCGGCCGTCGACCACCCGGGTCGGGTAGGTCGCGACCGGGCCCTCGGCGAGCAGGCTGTCGGTCTCGCCGGTGACCAGGTCGAACGCGGCGCCGTGGAACGAGCACTCGATCCGCCGGTCGCAGACCAGGCCCTCGGACAGCGGGAAGTCCTCGTGCGTGCAGATGTCGCGGACCGCGTAGAAGTCGCCGTCGGCGTTCACCACGGCGACCGGCGGTTCGTTGCGGACCCGGACGACGTCGTCGACGTCGACGTCGTCGACCGAGCAGACGTCGGTCCAGGACCCGGTGGCCGGCGGGCTCCCGCCGTCGGTGTCGGGTGCGGTCATCGGTGACCTCGCTTGGTCTCGTCGGTGCTGGGTCAGGGTTCGAGCATCAGGGCCGACCAGCGGCGCAACATCGCCAGCTGGCCGTACTCGGTGTAGATCCCGTCGAGCCGGTCCGGCAGGCCCTCGCCGCTCACGACCTGCTCGTAGCCGCGCCCGATCTGGTAGTTGAGCGGCAGGCTGGAGGCGACCACCCCGTTGCAGGACAGCGTGCTCTGCTCCCAGTTCTCGCCGTCGTCCTGCTCGAACATGCCGGCCGGGCCGAAGTGGTGCGACGCCGCGATGCGGGCCTCCCGGCGCAGGTCCTCCGGCATGATCGTGTCGCTGAAGGTGATCAGCCAGATCTCGGTCTCCTCCGGTCCGCGCGGGTGCCAGAGGTGGATCTGGCGCGAGCGCAGCGAGAACGACGCGTTCGGGAACAGGTTCGCGTTCCCGCGGGTGATCTCCTGGGCCCGGTAGCGGCCCATGTGCTCGATCGCGAGATCGAGGTGGTCGGCGTGGAACCGGCTGACCGGGTCGCCCCGGTCCGGCTCGGCGCCGGGGACGCGCAGGGTCGCGTTGAGGCTGTGCCCGCGCTCGTCGGAGACCATCGTGAAGCCGTCCGGCACCGCCTTGCGCTTGGCGGGCCGCCCGCCCCCGTCCGGCCGGTGCCCGACGTCCTGCGCGGAGAAGTGGGTGGTCAGCGCGTGGTAGTTGTCGCCACCGAAGTTCTCGGCGCCGAACTTCCAGTTGGAGTTCATCGTCCAGCGCACGACGCCCGGCTCGGCCTGCACCCCGCCCGGGTAGCGGTCCAGGAACAGGTCCAGGACCAGGGTGAAGTCGCCCAGGTAGTCGGTCAGCGGGACCTGGTCGGCGTCGAACGTCGCGAAGATCAGGCCCTTGTAGCTCTCCACCCGCGCGCGCAGCAGACCCCACCGGGACCGGTCGACCGAGTCCTTGTAGACCGCGTCGAACCGCGGTGCGGTCACGAAGTCGCCGTTCGAGTCGTAGGTCCAGCCGTGGTACGGGCACATGAACGACGTGGCGTTGCCGGTCTCGGTGCGGCACACCTTGTTGCCGCGGTGCCGGCAGCTGTTCAGCATGACCCGGACCTCGCCGTCGCGGTTCCGGCTCACGATCACCGACTCCTCACCCATGAAGGACTCCATGAAGTCCCCCGGGGCCGGGATCTGGCTCTCGTGCGCGACGACCAGCCAGGACCGCGCGAAGATCCGGCGCTGTTCCATCCGGTAGATCTCCGGATCGCTGTAGATCCGCCGGTCGGACAGGCCCTCGTCGAGCAGTTTCGGCAGGTTCGCCAGCGTGTCGTGCACGCTCTCCGCTTCGTTGATGCGCATCACTGCAGCGGTTCTCCTCCCACTGGTGGGCCCTCCTCAGAACAGGACGTCGAGGTTCGACGACCTCAGTACGCTCTCGGGTGCGAGAACCTCGCGGCGGCGCAGCCGCCAGCCGCTCGTCCCCGGTTCGAGCACGTCGTGCCGGGCCACGTTCCAGGTGTCGTTCTGCTGGGCGAACCGGGCGCGGTGCACGACCAGCACCGAGCGGACCGCGACGGTGCCGTCGTCGAGCCGCTCGACCTGCACGTTCGTCACCGCCCGGACCACCCGCGCGGCCGGATTGTCCGACCAGGACATGGTGTGGCCGTACTTCTTGACCCGCATGCTCAGCGAGGCGTGGTCGTCGTCGAAGTAGCCGACGTCGTCGCCCTGGCGGCCGTACTCGATGCCGGTCTCGGTCGCCTTCCGGACCACCCGCAGCGGCATCCAGTACCGGACGTCCTCGGAGACCCAGGCGAGCCATTCCTGGAAGCGCATCTCGTCGAGCAGGCGGGCCTCGTCGAAGAGCGCCTGCTGGATCTCGAAGTGCAGGAGCAGGTCGTCGACCGTGGCTGTCATGGTGCGGATGCCCTTCCGGTCCAGGGAGCGTTCGGCGGTGAACCGGGTGACCGGTACGGCCGCCCATGATTGACAGCATGACCGTCGGGGCCGGAGACTCCCAAGGTATGCGGTCCACTGAGCGGACCCTCGACTCCGTGCTGAGCCGGGCGTTCGCATTGCTCGAGGTGCTGGGGTCCGAGGCGTCCGGGATCGGGCTGGCCGAGATGGCCCGCCGGTCCGGCCTGCCGAAGGCCACCGTGCACCGGCTCGCCGCCCAGCTCGCCGAGCTGCAGGTGATCGACCGGGTCGGCACCGACTACCACCTCGGCCAGAAGCTGTTCGAGCTCGGCACCGGCACCCGGCACCAGGAGCTGCGCGACGTCGCGATGCCCTACCTGGAGGACCTGTACGAGGCGGTCCGGGAGACGGTCCATCTCGGGGTCGTCGACGGCGGCGAGGTGCTCTACGTGGAGCGGATCGCCGGCCGGAACAGCACCGCCGTGCCGACCGCCCGGGGGACCCGGAGGCCGTTGTACTGCACGGCGATCGGCAAGGCGATCCTGGCCCACTCCGGGCCCCGGGTGCTCGCGACGCTGGTCGAGGGCGGGCTGGCCCGGCAGACCCCGTACACGGTCGTCGCGCCCGGCCTGCTGAACAAGGAGCTGGCCCGGATCCGGGAGACCGGGCTGGCGTTCGACCGCGAGGAGTACGAGCTCGGGCTGACCTGTGTCGCGAGCCCGCTGCTGGACGCGCACGGCCGCGGCCGGGCGGCGCTGTCGGTGAGCGGGCCGACCACCCGGTTCCAGCCCGAGCGGATCGCCGCCGCCGTGCGCACCGCGGCGCTCGGCCTGGGGCGCAGGTGGATCGCGCACCGGGCCAGCAGCGACTGAACGGTTCCGGCCGGGGCGGGGCCGCGGTCCCGCAGTCCGTTCAGCGGAACGAGATCGTGGTGCGGCCCGCGGCGGCGCGGCAGAGTCCCCGGTGTCCGGATCCCGATCCGCCCGGAGGAACGATGAGGTACCGGCTGCTGGGCTCGTCCGGGGTCCGCGTCTCCGAGCTCGCGCTCGGCACCGCCCTGTTCGGCGTCGCACCGACGGCCGCCGAGGCGACCGCGTTCGTGGCCCGCGCGGCCGACGCCGGCATCAACCTGATCGACACCGCGAACTCCTACGGCAACCAGCCCCGGTTCGACCGGGAGGGCGTGCCCGCCGCGGCGCAGCGGGAGTCCGCCGAGGAGATCGTCGGCCGCGCGATCGCCGGCCGCCGCGACGAGTTCGTGCTCTCGACGAAGGTGTCCGAACCGGTGGGGGACGGGCCGAACGACGGCAGCTACGACGGCGGCGGGCTCAGCAGGCTGCACGTCATGCGGCTGGTCGAGCGCAGCCTGCGCCGGCTGCGCACCGACCACATCGACATCTACTACGCCCACCGGCCCGATCCGCTGACCCGGATCGAGGACACCCTGGCGACCTTCGACCTGCTCATCCGGCAGGGCAAGATCCGCTACTACGCGCTGTCCAACTACCCGGGCTGGCGGCTCGCCGAGGCCGTGCTCACCGCCCGCCGGCTGGGCCTGCACGAGCCGGTCTGCCACCAGATCCGGTACAGCCTCAGCCGCCGCGACCCGGAGCGCGAGATGCTCCCGGCCGGCCGGCACCTCGGGATCGACACGGTCGTGTTCGGGGCGCTGGGCGGCGGGCTGTTCGCCGGCGACGGCCGCTTCCGCCGGTACTCCGGCGGGGCGCGGTGGGGCGGGCCCGGGCACAGCGCGGCCGAGCTGGCGCTGGCCGAGCACGTCGTCGCGTGCAGCGAGCGGTGGGGGACGAGCTCGGCGCAGGTGGCGCTGGCCTGGGCGCTGAGCCGGCCCGGGATCGCCTCGGTGATCGTCGGGCCGGAGTCCGTCGCCGAGTTCGAGGAGCTGCTGCCCGCGGTCGACCTGCAGCTCGGCCCGGACCGGATCGCCGAGCTGGAGGCGCCGGCCGGTCCCGCCGCGGACGCGCCGCGGCCGACCGCGGGCAGCGCACCGGCCCGCTGACCGGCCGCCCCGGCACCGGCAGCAGTACCAGCACCACCACCAGCAACACCAGCACCAGCAGCAGTACCTCCAGTACCTCCAGTACCTCCAGTACCAGCACCCGACATCCGGCACTCGACGAGGAGAAGCTATGGATCTGCAGGACAAGGTCGTGTTCGTGACCGGCGCAGGCGGCGGCATCGGCGCGGTGATCGCGACGACGTTCGCCGCCGCCGGGGCCCGGCTGCTGCTCACCGACGTCCGCGCCGCGGAGCTGGAGGAGGCGGCCGACCGGGCCCGCGCGGCCGGCGCCGAGGTGGTGGCCGCACCCGGTGACCTGACCGACCCGGAGGCGGTGAACGGGCTCGTCGCACTCGCCGAGGAGCGCTTCGGCGGGCTCGACGCCGCCGTCAACGGGGCCGCGTTCTACCCGCCCGACTCGGAGCTGACCGAGCTGGACGAGCAGCTCGCCCGGCGCGTGGTGGAGGTCGACTTCTGGGGCGTCTTCCACTGCATGCGCGCGCAGATCCCGGCCCTGCGCCGGCGCGGCGGCGGATCGATCGTGAACCTGTCGTCGGGCGCCGGGATCCTCGGCTACCCGCGCAACGGGATCTACTGCGCGGCGAAGCACGCCGTCGTCGGGATCGGCCGGTCGGCCGCGATCGACCACGCCCCGGAGCGGATCCGGATCAACACCATCTGTCCCGGCATGATCGAGACCCCGCCGCTCACCGCGTACCTGCAGACCGCCGAGGACGCCAGGGCCCGGGCCACCGCGCTGCACCCGATCGGCAGGCTCGGGGCCCCGGAGGAGGTCGCGGACGCCGCGCTGTGGCTATGCTCGGACCGGTCCACCTTCGTGACCGGCACCGAACTACCGGTGGACGGGGGTTTCGCGACATGGTGAGCGAGCACCGGCCCGGCGCCGGCCTGCGGCTCCTCCCCGATCCGCAGGTCGCGCGGGCCTGGTCCGATCACCGGACCGAGCTGGAGCGGCTGGCCGCGGCCGCCCTGCGCGAGGGGTGCCGGGCCGTCGACCAGCTGCGGGTGCGGCTGGCCGCGGACCTGACCGGCCCGGTGACGCCGGACGCGGTCGCCGGACCGGCGGAGCGCACGGACTCGGTGGCCTGAGACCGGGCCCGGGCAGCACCGCCGCCCGGGCCCGGCCCTGGTCAGGACCGCCGCAGCACCTCCGACGGCGTCTCCCCGAAGCGCTCGCGGAAGCTCGCCGCGAACCGGCCGAGGTGGTAGAAGCCCCAGCGCGCCGCGATGTCGCCGACGGTCATCTCGCCCGCCGGGTCGGCGGCCTCCAGGTCGGCGTGCGCCTTCGCCAGCCGGGAGCGCCGCAGGTACTGCTGCGGGGTGCAGCCGTACTCGGCGCGGAACCCGGCCTGCAGGGTGCGCAGGCTGACCGCGGCCAGCTCGGCGAGCTCGCCGACGGTGTAGTGCGCCGCCTGCTCGGCGACGATCCGGTCGACCGTGTCGCGCACCGCCGCGCCGGACGCGGTGGTGGTCGGCTCGGCGAGCGCCGCCGAGTGGCTGTGCGGCAGCGCCAGCAGCAGGGTGTCCAGCGCCTGCGACCCGAGCAGCCGGGTCAGCCGGCCGGACGCCCCGGCCGCCTGCGCGAGCAGCTGCACCGTGCCGGCGACGACATCGCGGTGCGCCGCCCCGACCACGTGCGGGGTGAACCGCAGCGGCCCGGACCGGTGCCGTTCGGGCAGCAGCGCCTCGAGCCGCTCGGTCAGCGCGGCGATGTCGACGCACAGCGCCAGGCTGGACGTGTGCGCAGGCCAGCGCAGCAGGAACGGCGAGCCGGGGGAGAGCACCGCGATCGACCGGGTGGGCACCGCGGTGAACGAGCGGTGCAGGTGCCGGACGTCGATCCAGCCGGTCAGCGGCAGGATCACCGAGACGGTCACCGCCGACGGCAGCCGGTCCACCGCCGCCCGGTCGCCGGCGGGCATCACGTGCACCTCGGCCGGTCCGAACCGGCCGACCTGCACCGCGCGCTCCAGCGGATGGCCGGAGCCGCCCAGCACCGGGCGGTAGGGCGGCGGGACCAGTGCGGTGAAGCGGCGGTCGACCGGGTCCTCGGGGGACCGCGCCGCGGCGGCCGGTGCCGGGACGGGACGGTCACGGAGAGCGGTGGAACTCGTGGTCACGGTGTCACCTCGGTGGTGGTCGCAGCGTCGTCGCGGCGCGTACCTCTCTCGTACCAGGTCCGGGCCCCGGACCGCTTCCCCCGCGTCCCGCTCAGCGGTCCGGGCGGCGCAGGCGTTTCGTTCAGCGACACGATCCGCTTGGCGGGCGGAAACTCCGCGGTCACCATGGTCGAGGAAAGCGGCACGGCAACGGTGCGGTTCCGACGGATCCGGACATCACCCCGCACGCCGTCTCGTTCATCATGTCCCCCGGTCACGGGTGAGGGAGTCCGAACCATGAATGCGGTGACGTCGGCGTCCGCCGACCTGATCAGCGAATCTGCTGGTCTTCTCGACAATGGTCTCGTGGACCGTCGGATCTATGCGGATCCGGTGCTGTACCGGCTGGAGCAGGAAAGGGTTTTCGCCCGTTCCTGGCTGGTCGTCGCACACGACACCCAGATTCCCCGCCCGGGCGATTTCATCGAGTCCTACATGGGCGAGGAATCGGTCATCGTCGTCCGTAACCGCGAGGGCGAGGTGCGGGTCCTGCTGAACAGCTGCCGGCACCGCGGCAACAAGGTCTGCCGGGCCGAGATCGGCAACACCCGGGCCTTCATGTGCCAGTACCACGGCTGGACCTACGACGTGGACGGCGCCTTCAAGGGTGCGCCGCACTTCGAGGAGGTCTACGGCAACGACATCGACAAGCGGCAGTGGGGGCTGCACCCGGCGCGCGTCGAGCTGTACAAGGGCCTGGTCTTCGCCACCTTCGAGCCGACGGCGCCGCCGCTGGCGGAGTTCCTCGGCGACTTCGCCTACATCCTCGACGTCAGCCTCGATCCGCGCCCGGGCGGCGTGGAGGTCGCCGGCAACGGCTTCCTGCGCTGGAACATCAAGATGAACTGGAAGTTCGGCGCCGAGAACTCCGGCGGCGACCTCTACCACGGCGGGACCACGCACCGGTCCGCGCTGGACGTCGGGCACACCGCGATCGCCACCCCGCGCAACGGCGACGACGACCGGGACAAGCCGGAGGAGGTCCTCGACACCGGCGGCACGCTGACCAGCGACCACGGCCACGCGGTGAACTGGAGCGACCGCCGCCCGGACAACGGGGAGCCGCCGAAGCTGGACAACCCGCTGGCCCGCTACCTCTACGAGAACCGCGAGCTCACGGCGTCGCACCTGGGCGAGTTCCGGGCCCGGCAGATCCGTCGGTACAACGCCAACGTCTTCCCCAACGCCGGGTTCCACTCCAGCGCCCAGACGATCCACCTGTTCCACCCGCGCGGCCCGATGGAGACCGAGGTCTGGCTGATCCCTCTGGTCGACAAGAACGCGCCGGACGACGTCAAGGCGTGGGTCCGCCGGCACGCCGACCAGCACTTCGGCCCGGGCGGCTTCTTCGAGGAGGACGACGGCGAGAACTGGGAGCAGGCCACCGCGGCCTGCCAGGGCGTGGTCGCCTCCCGGCTGCCGTTCAACTACCAGATGGGCTTCGGCCGCGAGCAGGTCGTGCAGCGCCCGGGCGTCCCCGACGCCTACGACGGCGGCTTCAACGACTACGGCCAGCGCGCCTTCCTGACCCGCTGGCACGAGCTGATGGCGAAGCCCTGATGCGGACGGAGAGCGACACCGTGCGACCCCAGACCCTCGACCGCGGCACCGACGGCGACTTCTACCGCCAGGTCTGCGAGTGCCTCTACCAGGAGGCGTGGCTGCTCGACGAGGCCCACTTCGAGCAGTGGCTGATGTGGCTCTCGCCGGAGATCCGGTACTGGATGCCGACCCGCTTCGTGCGCAAGTCGACCGAGTTCGACCGGGAGTACTCCACCTACGACGACGGCGTCGCCTTCCTCGACGAGGACTACGAGGCGCTGCGGATGCGGGTGGAGAAGATGCGCCACCGCATGTCCTGGACCGACAACCCGTCCAGCCGCACCATCCACGCGATCTCGAACGTGCAGGTCGAGTCGGTCGCCGACGGCCGCTGCGTGATCCGGTCGGTGTCGACGGTGGACCGCAGCCGGTTCGCCAACCAGAGCGACCGCTGGGTGGTCCGCCGGGTCGACACCGTGAACATCGAGGAGGACGACTGGAAGCTCGAGGAGCGGCGGATCTACTACCCGTCCCCGGTGCTCGAGTCGTCGAACCTCGCGATCCTGTTCTGAACCGCCTCCCCGGAGAGGAAAGACGATGAAGGTTTCCGTCGACGAGTGGCTGTGCGCGGGCCACGGCCTCTGCGAGGCCGCCGCACCCGACGTGTTCGAGGTGAACGACGAGGGCATCGCCGACGTCACCGACCCCAACCCGGCCGAGGCGCTGTGGCCCGCGGTCCGGGAGGGTGCCCGGCTCTGCCCGGCGGACGCCGTCCTGATCGACGAGGACGACGCGTGACGGTACGGGTCCTGCACGAGCGGGAGTCCGTCGACAGCACCGACGACGACCTGGTCTCCTGGGCGGCGCGCAGCCGCGCCGCGCAGGGGTGCACCGAGGCCGCGGTGTTCCGGGCGGTCGACGCCCCGGAGCGGGTGGTCGTCCTCGAGCTCTGGTCGGACGAGGCGGCCTACGCCGCGAACTGGGCGGCGGTGCGCGAGGAGAAGACCACCCGCGCGCTGCTGTCCGCGCCGGCCCCCGGCGACGCGGCGGCCGGCTCGGAGTTCTACCGGCACGCCCGCTTCGACCGGGCCGACGGCGTCTGGGTCCCGGAGGGGCGCGGCGAGGAGCCGCGCACCATCCGCTGGCCGTCGTCCGGCGCGGTCCGCGCGATCAGCCTGAGCAGCTCCGACCCGGCCGACCACGGCCCGTGGCCGGGCAGCCCGGAGGCCGCGGCGGAGACCCGGCGCGAGCCGGGCTGCCTTCAGTTCCGGGCCTACCGCGGGCTGGAGCACCCGCAGGACATCGTGCTGCTGGAGCTGTGGACCGACCAGATCCGCTACGACCTGCACTGGCGGCTGCGGCTGGAGGCCCGCGCCTCCGGCGCCGTCGCCGGCGGCGGGAACCGGTCCGGCGTCCCGCGCGGGATCGGCGCCAACGGCATGGAGTTCTACCACCACCGGTCCTTCGTCCACCTGTACGACCGGTGGGCGCCCGAGGAGTCCGACGCCTGGTCGCAGACCGTCGTCTGGCCCGCCTGACCCGCCTCCCGAACGGAAGGAAGTGGAACCGATGACCGGACTGCTGCCGGTCGACCGGCTGTACGCGATCGGCGTCGTCGTGCGCGACCTGGAGGCGGCGACGGCCGCCTACGCCGAGATGCTCGGCATCGACGAGTGGGAGGTGCGCGAGTTCGGCCCGGACCGGGTGGACGCGGCGACCGCGCACGGGCGGCCGGTCACCCCGACCTTCCGCACCGCCACCGGCACCACCGCGCCGCCGGAGGGCGCCACCACCGCGCTCGGCACGCCGATCGTGCCGGTGACGTTCGAGCTGGTCCAGCCGCTGCGCGGGGAGAGCCCGTTCCAGGAGTTCCGGTTCGTCCGAGGGCAGGGCATCAGCCACCTCACCGTCGCGGTGCAGGGCCCCGAGGAGTTCGCCCGGCTGCGCGACGAGCTGGCCGGCGCCGGGCTCGCGATCGCCGGCTCGCTCACCCTGGACGGCACGCTGGAGCGGCACTTCGTCGACACCCGCGCCGCCCTGGGCGGCTACCTGGTCGAGATCCGGGTGCCGCTGCGCCCCGGCGGCGACGAGCTCGCCGTCACCGACCGGTGGACCCCGGCCCGCCGGTCCGCGGGGGAGGGACCGGTGGAGGTGCAGGGCGTCAACCACTTCGGCGTCGTGGTGGACGACCTGATGGCCACGCTCCCGGAGTACGACCGGCTGCTCGGCCTGGGCAGCTGGAAGATCCGGAACTGGCGGACCGAGCCGGGCCGGCTGGAGAACGCCACCTACCAGGGCGGCCCGGTGGAGCACGAGTACTTCACCGCGCGCACCCAGATCTCCGACTTCGGCTTCGAGATCATCCAGCCGACCCTGGGGCCGAGCCACTACAACCGGGACTTCCGCGACGTCGTCGGGCCGGGGGTGCACCACATCCAGCTGCACGCCACGACCGACGAGGCCGCCTTCGAGGGCACCGCCAAGCATCTCGACGCGGCCGGCGCGCCGGTCGTGATGGGCGCCGACCTGTTCGGCGGCGGGGCCGCCTTCCGCTACCACGACACCGGGCCCGGCCTGGGCGGATGGGTGCTGGAGACGGTGCTGATGCGCGGCGAGCCGGACCGCGAGGCGATGGCGCCCGACTACGTCGTCGACCTGGCGGCGACCTGAGCGGGACCTGACCGCGAACCGGCCGCGACCTGAGCGCGGACCGACCGCGGACTGGCCGCGAACCGACCGTGACCGGCCGGGCCCGACCGGCCCGGCCGCACCGGCCCGGGGCGGTCCCGCACGCGGGGCCGCCCCTGTTCGTACCCGGCCCTGGCCCCGGGTCGCCGCGGCTGTCCGGGTCAGTCCCGGCCGTCCGGGTCAGTCCCGGCCGACCGGGTCGTCTCAGCCGTCCGGGTCGTCCGGGCGGCCGATCTCCAGCCAGCGCCGGTTCAGGCCGAGCGCGGCGGTGCGGACCGCCGGGGCGAACCGCTCCGGCTTGAACCGGGTGGTCGGCCCGGTGACCGAGATGGCCCCGCGGCTGCGGCCCTGCCGGTCCAGCAGCGGGCTGGCCACACAGGTGATGCCGAGATCGTGCTCCTCGCGGTCGTAGGCGACCCCGGACTCGCGGATCCGCTGCAGGTCCTGGTGCAGCCGCCCCGGCGTCGAGATCGTGTAGGGCGTGCGCCGGACCAGGCCGTTCTGCACGACGGTCTCCAGCATCCGCGGGCCGGCGAACGCGAGCATCGCCTTGCCGAGCGCGGTGGTGTACATCGGCTTGCGGGCCCCGCGGGCCGAGGAGGCCGCGCAGGTGCGCCGCCCGACGATCTTCTCGACGTAGAGCACCTCGCTGCCGTCGATCACCGCGAGATGGATGGTCTCGTGCACGGCCTCGTAGAGGTCCTCCAGGAAGGGCAGCGCGACCTCGCGCAGCTCCTGGTTGCGGGTCCCGGTGCCGAGCTCGAAGAGCTTCACGCCGAGCTGGTACTCCGACCCGACGCGCTCCAGCACCTGGAGCTCGATCAACTGGTTCGCCAGGCGGAACGCGGTGGCCTTCGGCAGGTCCGCCCGCCGGGCCAGCTCGGCTAGGCCGAGCGACCCCGTCCCCGTGCTCAGCACGTCGAGCAGGGAGAACGCCCGCCCGAGGACGGAAGGGCCGGCGGTTCGTTCAATGGACCGCATCTGGCGAGTGTGGTGCCGGTCTCTCCGGTGTGTCAAGGTTTTTGTCGTCCTCGGGCTCGTCGGGTCGGCGGGGCGGACCGGTTCGCTCACCGGAATGCATCGCTGGTGGGCCGGGGGGACGCTTCGTAGCGTCCGGCGGGTGCGTGCTCCGACGGTGGACGGGCGCGGCCCGGCCGGGTCGTCGCCCGATCCGGCACGCGCGTCCGCGGTCATTCCGGTTTCGCTCGGAAATGCGCGACCGGTCGATTTCGCATTCCTTCCGGTGGGCCCGCCCGGACGCCGGCCGGTCGATGCTGCCGTCATTTCGCCGGGCCGCCCGGGCCGGCCGCCCCGGCCGCCCCGGATTCGCCGCAGGGCACCTCGAGCGCATTGACGAGGTACCCACCGCTCTCTACCCTTACCGAAGAATATTCGCTGAGCGAAATCGTTGCTCGGCGGGCCGTCCCGGACCACCACGCGACACCGACAACGGGGTTGAGGAGTCAACTGTGTCGATCACCGAACACGAGGTAGGGGCGCGGATCGACCGCCTGCCCATATGGCCGTACCGGCGCGTCGTCCTGCTGATGGCGGGCGTCGGCTTCTTCTTCGCCTACTTCGAGGGTGTCAACCTCGGTGTCGCGCTCCCCGGGGCGCTCGAGGCGTTCGGCTCCAGCTTCGCCGCGGCCGCGACCATCGTCAGCATCGCCATGTGGGGCGCCATCCTCGGCACCATGGTCGGCGGCTGGGTCTCCGACCGCTTCGGCCGCAAGGCCGCCATCCTGATGGCCACCCTGATCTACGGCATCGGCTCGGCGCTGACCGCCTTCGCCCCCAACGTCGCCATGTTCACCGCGATGCGGTTCATCGCGGTGATGGGCGGCGCGATGGCGACGATCTCGATCGCCGCCTACCTCAGCGAGCTGGCGCCGGCCGGCAAGCGCGGCCGCTACGTCGCGGTCAGCATCATGCCGGCGATGGCCGGCATGGCGAGCGTGCCCTTCATCGGTCTGGCGATCATCCCGTTCTTCGACAACGGCTGGCGGCTGGTGCTCCTGGTGCCGGTGCTCGGCACGATCATCTTCCTGACCGGCTACCGCTTCCTCCCCGAGTCCCCGCGCTGGCTGGTGGCGCACGGCCGCGGCGAGGAGGCCCGGGAGATCGTCGAGAAGTCCGAGGCCTACGTGCGCTCCCGGATCCCCGGCGAGCTCGCGGCCCCCGAGCCCGACGTGGCCGCCGACCGCGCGGCCGCCACCTCCGGCGGCGGCACCTGGGCGGAGCTGCTCCGGCCGCCGCACCGGCGCTGGGTCCTGCTGTTCGCGATCATCTGGTTCGGGATCCAGATCCCGGTCAAGTCGGTGCTCGGCCTCGGCGTCACCCTGCTCACCGAGCGTGGTTTCGACATCACCACCAGCATCACCCTGACGATCGGCCAGAGCGTCGGTGTCGTCGTCGGTGCCGGTGTCGCCTTCATGGTGTCGGACCGCTGGGCCCGCAAGTACTCGGCGATGGCGATGACCATCGGCTGCGGCGTGGTCGTGCTGCTGATGGCCTTCTTCCCGACGAACGCCCTGATCGTGCTCGCCTTCGCCGGCATCGGCATGTTCATCGGCCTCTCGGCGCCGCTGCTCTACCTGCTCACCGCGGAGCACTTCCCGACCCGGATCCGCAACCGCGGCTGTGCGATCCCGCAGACCATCGGCGACTTCGGTGGCGTCGCGGGTCCCTACGTCGCGCTGGGTGCGTTCGCGCTCGGTGGCTTCTCCGGGACGTTCATCGTGCTCGGCGTGATCTTCATGCTGCTCGCGGTGCCGCTGGCGCTCACCCGGAACACCACCGGGGCGAACCTGGAGGAGCTGGCGGAACGCAAGGAGGTGGAGCCCCGTACGGAGCCCGCCTCCGGGGCCCCGGCCCCGTCCTGATCCTGCCCTGATCTGCCGGCCGGGCGCCCACGACCGGGCGCCCGGCCGTTCTCCCGTCCCACACCCCACGAGGAGGAGCCACGATGACGGAGACCGCTCCGCTCTCCCTGGACGAGGGCGGCTGCCCGATGCGCCGGTTCCCCGCACCGCGGACCGACCCGCTGCAACCGCCCACGGACTACGCGCAGCTGCTCGACAGCCCGCCGGTCACACGCACCGAACTGTTCGACGGCAGCCGGGTCTGGGCGGTGTCCGGGCACGCCGAGGTGCGGGCGCTGCTGGCCGACAGCCGGCTCAGCTCGGACCGCAGGCGGCCCGGCTTCCCGGTGTTCACCACCAGCCAGCCGCCCCGGCGGACCGACGTGCCGCGCAACATGATCGCGATGGACCCGCCCGAGCACGGGCCGGCCCGCCGCGCGGTGGTCGGCGAGTTCACCGCGAAGCGGATCGCCGCGCTGCGGCCGTGGATCCAGCAGATCGTGGACGAGCGGATCGACGCGCTGCTGGCCGCCCCGCAGCCGGCCGACCTGGTGCGGCTGCTCGCGCTCCCGGTGCCGTCGCTGGTCATCTGCGCGCTGCTCGGGGTGCCCTACGACGACCACGAGTTCTTCGAGACGCGCTCGGCCCGGTTCCTCTCCGCCGCCGCGTCCCGGGAGGAGCGGGCGGGCGCCGTCGACGAGCTGCGCGACTACATGCACGGCCTGGTCTCGGCCAAGGAGGCCGCGCCGTCCGACGACCTCATCGGCAGGCAGATCGAGGCCGGCACCGGGCACGACGACCTGGTCGAGCTCGCGATCCTGCTGCTGATCGCCGGGCACGAGACCACCGCGAACATGATCGCGCTCGGCACCGTCGCACTGCTCGACCGTCCGCACCTGCTCCAGCTGGTCCGCGAGCAGCCCGACCGGGTGCCCGACGTGGTGGAGGAGCTGCTGCGCCACTTCACCGTCGCCGAGCGGGTCACGGTCCGGGTCGCCGCCGAGGACATCGAGGTGGCGGGCGTCCGGATCCGGGCCGGGGAGGGCGTCGTGCTGCTCACCGACGCGGCGAACCACGACCCGGACGCGTTCCCCGCCCCCGAGGAGCTCGACCCGGACCGCGAGGAGGCGCGCAGGCACCTGGCGTTCGGCTACGGGCCGCACCTGTGCCTGGGCGCGAACCTGGCCCGCGCCGAGCTGCGGATCGTGTTCACCACGCTGTTCGACCGGGTGCCGACGCTGCAGGTCGCGGTGCCCCGCGACGAGCTGGTCTTCCGGCACGACTCGAACATCTACGGCCTGGAGTCGCTGCCGGTCCGCTGGTGAGCTCCGGGTCCGGCGGGGCGCGGTGCGCGTCCCGCCGGACCGGTGCCCGGTCATCCGGCGTCGTCGTCCTCGACGGTGCCGACCGCCCGCCTGCGGTAGTAGTCCTGGCCCTGCGCCTTCACCTCGGGCGCGTAGTCCGTCCGCGCCGGGTCCATGACGAAGCCCTCCGGGGACAGCATCTCCGGATCGGGCCGCGGAGCCTGGCCGGGGCCGTAGTACCGGCCGTCGCCGGGCCACCAGTAGCCCTCCAGCTCGTCGGTGCCCTTGCCGAGGATCCGCCCGGTGGCGTGGAACTCCTCGATCACCGCGGGCAGCCCGTACCGCTGCACCGGGCACACCTTCTGGCAGATGCCGCAGCCGTCGAACGTGGTGACGACCGGGAAGCAGCGCTCCGGCTTCACGGCCGCCTTGTAGACCCCGTGGTGCCAGTCCCGCCGGGACCGGATGGCCCGCGGCGGGCAGTTCGGCACGCACACCCGGCACTCGTCGCACAGCGCGGGCACCCCGAAGTCCCGGGGGCCGTCGTCGACCAGCGGGGCGTCGGTGAAGATCAGCGACAGCCGGCCGCGGGACCCGGCGAACGGGGTGAGGAGCTGGCCGTTGAGGCCCAGCTGGCCCAGCCCGGCCTCGACGCCGTAGGCGACGGTGTGCCCGACCCGCGGGTTGTCGATGCGCGCGCGGTAGCCGAGCGCGTTGAGGTGGTCGGCCAGCTCCAGGCACAGCTCGCGCAGCCGGAACACGGTCGCGAACTCGGTGTTCTCGCCGATCCGCCCGGGGATCGCCTGGGTCGCCTCCCAGCTCGGCTCGAGCACGCACACCACGACGTGCCGCTCGTGCGGGAGCAGGTCCTGGTCGGAGTAGGTGACGGTCAGGTCGGGCGCGGTGATCCCGATCGCCGAGAAGCCGATCTCCGCCGCCCGCTCCTTGAGCCCGGCGGTGAGGTCCGCCGGGTCCCGCCGGGTGGCGACGACGGCCGGCTCGTCGGGGCGCTCGGCGATCGCCGCGTGCACGTCCTTGCCGAGCCGGGTCAGGTGCCCCAGCAGCATCGGCCACTTCTGCCGCAGGTTCAGCGCGAACGCCTCGTGGTGCAGCTTGAAGAAGGTCGGCGGGCGGCCGTGCGCCGCGATGTCGGCCTCCGCGGCGGTCCGGTCGCGCGGCACGCCGGGCTCGCCCTTCCACGCCTCGGGCAGCTCCGGGATCTGCAGCGACCGCGGCCCGGTCCGCGGCATGTAGCGGTGCCGGAACGGGCGGACCGGGATCCGGTCGACCTGCCGCAGCACCGCCTGCACCCGGTCGGACCCGAGCCAGGCCGGCAGCCCGCTCAGCGCGATCCGGTACTTGATCCGGTGCAGGACCGGCATCCACGGGCGCCGCGTGACGATCGTCGGTCTCATCGGTCTCCTGTTCGCTCCGGATCTCGTCGTGTGCCGGCCCGGCCGCGGCGGTTCAGAAGAACAGCCCGACCCGGAAGTCCAGGTTGAAGAACTCGATCAGTCCCCAGACCATCGCGGTCAGCGCCGCCGTGGTGACCAGCGCGGTCAGCCAGCTGTCCCGGGCGATGAACCGCACGTAGACCAGGCAGGCCACGGCGGTGCCGACCACGTAGCCGAGGCCGAGCACGGCGGCCCCGAAGAGGGCGAGGACCAGCACCAGCAGGCCGACCTGCCGGCCCTGGCCGGCGAGATCGAGCTGCACGTCCATCACGGTCGCCGAGGGGTCCGGCCCGGCGTCCTCCGCGGCGACCGCGCCGTCCGGGGCGCGGCCCGGGTCACCGGCGCCACCGGCGCCACCGGAGCCACCGGGGCCGCCGGCGGCTCCCGCGGCGTCGGCGGTCCCGGCCGGTCTGCGGCGGAGCTCGGTCACGAGCACGACCACGACCCGGATCGCGACCAGGCCGATCACCACCATGCTGATGTAGCGCGGGAACAGTGCGGCCTGCGAGGGCCAGCCCGACGAGGTCCGGAGTGCGTACCCGGCGATCGCGAGCACCACGGCGTCCGGCGCCAGCTCGCGCAGCAGCCGGGGGAGGAGGCCCGCCGGACGTGCCCGGCCGCCGGTCTCGGTCATGTCGGTCATTCCCCGCCCACCTTCACCGGGCCCGCCCGCCGGACGCGCCTGCTGATCACCCTGCCGAATCCGGTGGTGCCGCTGAGCACGACGAACGCGATCACCACCGCGATGACGATGACGCTCGGTCGCGTCACCCAGTTCCAGTCGTCCCCGGCCACCGAGCGGAACAGGTAGCGCTCCGCCAGGTCGCCGAGCACCAGCCCGAGGATGAGCGGCGGCCGCGGCCAGTTGCACGAGACCATCACGATGCCGATCGCCCCGAAGATCAGCATCAGCCACACGTCGACCAGCTGGCGCTCCTCGGCGAACGCCCCGACGTAGATGAAGACGGTGATGACCGGCACCAGGACGGACGCCCTGGCGTTGGTCAGCCACGCGATCCGGCCGGCCAGCGGGAGGCAGATCGCGACGGCGACGATGTTGGCGAACAGGATGATCCAGAGGAACGACATCGTCAGCGGAAGCTGCTCGTCGAGCATCGCCGGTCCGGGCACCAGGCCCTGGATGAGCAGGCCGCCGAGCAGGATCGCCATCATCGTCCCGCCGGGGAGGCCGAAGGCGATCGTCGTGATGAGGCTGCCGCCCTCCTTCGAGTTGTTCGCCGCGGCCGGTCCGATCACGCCCTCGACGGCACCCTTGCCGAACCGCCGCTTGTCCTTGGTGGTCTGCACCGCGTAGCCGTAGGCGACCCACTGGCCGGCCGCGCCGCCCAGCCCGGGGACGATCCCGACGGCCGCGCCGAGTGCGCTGCACCGCAGGGTCAGCCACCAGTGCCGGACGACGTCGAGCACGCCCCGGCGGGCGCCGCCGACCTCCATCGGCCGGGTCGAGCCGGATCCGGAGTTGAGGAACAGCTGCAGCAGCTCGGGGATGGCGAACAGGCCCATCGCGACGCTCACGATGCCGATGCCGTCCCAGAGGCCCATCTCGCCGAAGGTGAACCGGGCGATGCCGGTCTGCGGGTCCATGCCCACGGTGGCGATCAGCAGCCCGATCCCGCCGGCGATCAGCGCCTTGAGCCTGCTGCCCCGGCTGAGCACCGCGACGAAGCTGAGGCCGAGCAGGGTGAGCATGAACAGCTCTGGTGACTGCAACCGCAGGACGAGCGGTCTGATCACCGGTATCAGCAGCAGGATGATGAGGAGCCCGAAGACGGCGCCGACCAGGCAGGCGGTGAGCATGATGCCCAGCGCCCGGCCGGCCTCGCCGCGTTTCGTCATCGGGTAGCCGTCCATGATCATGGCGGCCGACACGGCCTCGCCCGGCACCCCGATCAGGACCGCGGTCAGGTCGCCGGCGAGCGCCACCACGGAGACCAGACCGAGCATCAGCGCGAACGCCTCCGCCGTCTCCATCCCGAAGGTGAAGGGCAGCACCAGGGCGAGCGCGGCCGGTCCGCCCAGCCCGGGCAGGACGCCGACCAGCAGGCCGATCAGGACGCCGAGCAGGAGATAGGCCAGGACCGCCGGTGTCAGGAGCATCAGCAGGCCGGAGCCCAGCGCGTCGAGCATGGTCAGCACCTTCGCGTGAGGTGGGTCGGGATCACGGGGCGAACCGCAGGAGATCGGTGCGGGTCCACCGGAGACGTCCGGTCAGGCCGGGGGCGAGCGTGCCCACCCTGGTCAGCTGGTGGACCGAGTACTCGAACTCGTACGGGGTGGGGGAGGCGACGGCGTCCAGCGGGATCACCACGTCGTAGCGGTGCTCGCGCAGTGCGGTCGTCGCGGTGTAGAGCACGCAGAGGCTGATCCACGAGCCGGTCAGAACCAGCTCCCGGGCGCCGGCGGCGACGAGGCGCTGCTGCAGGCCGCCGCCGTGGAACTTGTCGAAGGCGTCGGGGAACAGCACCTCCTCCCGGTCGGTGGCGCCGAGTGCTTCGGAAACCGCACCGCGTTCGGTTCCGAGCAGCCCGCGGGAGAGCGTGTGCAGCACCGGCACCGACGACGACCGGGCCGCGTCGAGCAGCGTCCTGACCGCGGGCAGGATCGGATGGCCGGGATCGGACCCGGCGTCACATCCCCGGCCCAGGTCGAGTGCGAGCACCGCGGTGCGGCCGGCGGGCAGCTCGACCGGTTCCGGGACGGGGGCCGGGAGCGGCCCGGCGGGCACTGTCATCTGCGGGCGGCCGCGGCTCAGGTGTCGGCGGAGAGCAGCTGCTTGAGCCGCTCGGCCGCCGCGGGCGGGGTCTCGCGCAGGAACCCGGCGTAGATCTCGTCGAGCTCCTCGCCGGAGACCGGGTCGATCGGGCGTCCGCCGGCCTCCGAGTCGGCGACGAACGCCGGATCGTCGTTGCACGCCTCCCAGGCGGACTTCAGCGCGTCGAACCGGTCCTGCGGGACCTCGGGCGGGGTGAAGTACGGCCGGTGGTAGGTGCGGTCGCTGACCCCGACCCGGATCAGGAGCTTGTCGTCCTCGCTGCCGGCGAGGGACTCGAAGCTGGGGGCGTCGCCGATCAGCTCGGCGCCCTTGGGCGACTCGCCGGCCTCGGCGGTCTGGGCGAGCGCGATCCAGTCGCCGCTGCTCAGCTTGTCGGAGTACTCGGCGAGCAGCGAGGAGTCGCCCACCAGGAACGCGTCGATCTCACCCTGGTCGGTGGCGAGCCCGAGCGGGCCGGTGCCCTCGTAGCCCGGGACCAGCTGGACGTTCGCCCCGATGACGTCCCGGAGCAGGATCGCCGGGTCGGACAGCAGCGACCCGGGTGCCGGGATGCCGATCTTGAGCGTCCCGCTGCCGTCGAGCAGCTGGTCCATGGACGCCACGCCGGCCTCCCTGCGGGCCACGAGCACCATGTTGACCGGCGGATCGGGCATGCCGATGTACTGGAAGTCGGCCATGTCGAACAGCACGCCCTCGGCGCCGAGCAGCTGCTGGATGGCGACGCTGCCCTCGCCGGTCCCGAACACCGATCCGTCGCGCGCGGCGGCGGTGTCGAGGTAGTTCATGCCGACGATGTTCCCGGCGCCCGGCATGTTCTCGACGACGATGGTCGGACTGCCCGGGATGTGTGCCGGCATGCAGGTGGCGTACTGGCGGGCGTAGGTGTCGAAACCGCCGCCGGGGGGCTGGGTGACGACCAGGGTGACCTGGTTGCCCGCGTAGAACTCCTCGACCGTCTGGTCGGCTCCGGCACCGCCGGTGCCGCAGGCGGCCACCAGGGCCACGCAGGCGGGCAGGGCCAGCAGGCCGGCCCGCCGCCGCGCGGTGGAGGGGTGTGGCTTCGTCGTCACATCGGGCTCCTGTTCGTGGCCAACGGCATCCATGGCGTCGCACTCTCACGAATATTTCGCTAAGCGAAGGATTTTCAACTTAGCCGCGGGCGCTAAGATCCGTCAACCAGCGCCCGACGGTGCTCGGCGCACCCGGTCTCGCCCGGCGCGCACGACGGCGGGCCGGCCCCCGCCTGATTGAATGGGGCCGTCTCGGTCAGCAGACGATGGGTGGCGGCGAGTGGTACGTGCGGACGATCGGCAGGAGCCGCGGACCGAGGCGATGGGTGGGCTGGCCAAGGGCCTGGCCATCCTGGAGTCGTTCCGACCGGGGCGGCCCCGGCTCACCGTCTCCGAGGCGGCTCAGTACTCCGGGACCACACCGGCGGCGGCCCGGCGCTGCCTGCTCACCCTGGTCGACCTGGGCTACCTGCTGCACGACGGCAAGTACTACTGGCCCACGCCGCGGGTGGTCCGGCTGACCTCGGCGTACCACGGCACCGCGTCGCTGCCGACGCTGTCCGAGCCGTGCCTGGCGGCGATCCGCGACGAGCTGGACCAGTCGGCGTCGCTGGCCGTGCGGGACGGGGCGGACTCGCTGTTCGTCGCCCGCGCCGAGTCGACCCGGATCGTCTCCGCCGGGGTGCGGGTCGGTGCGACGCTGCCGCTGTGGGCGTCGTCGACCGGGCGGGTGCTGCTCGCGGCGCTGCCCGAGGAGGAGGCGGCCGCGGTGATCACCGAGTCCCGGCGGGACCGGTTCACCGCGAACACGGTGGTCACGATCCAGGAGGTCAAGGAGCGGATCGCGGCGACCAGGGCGGAGGGGGTCGCGACCACCGACGAGGAGCTCGAGCTCGGCGTGCGGACGATGGCGGTGCCGGTGGTGGACTCGGCGGGCGTCACGCACGCGGCGATGTCGGTCAGCGCGTTCGCCGCCCAGGTGACGATGACCGACATGCGCGAGAAGTACCTGCCGGTGCTGCGCCGCGAGGCCGAGCG
>NZ_BAAAJK010000004.1:139191-205266 GCF_039526905.1 Pseudonocardia kongjuensis
CGCGGGCCGGATCAGAGTCCGGTGCCCGCTCCGACCTCGAGGGCGGTCCCGGTGACGTACCGGCCGGTCCCGCCGACCAGGTAGAGCACGGCGCCGGTGATGTCGTCGACCTCCACCGCGGCGATCGGGAGGGTGTTGATCGTGCGCGCCGCCTCCTCCCAGTCGGCCCGGCCCGGGTTCTCCAGGTCCGGCCGGAACGCCCGGTAGGTGCTCTCGTTGAGCACCATGTCGGTGGCGACCGTGGTCGGGTGCACGGTGTTCACCCGGATGCCCTGCGGCGCGAGCTCCTTGGCCAGCACCTTCATCAGCATCAGCAGGCCCGCCTTGGACGCGGCGTAGGCGGCGGTGTTCGGGAAGGTGTTCCAAGCCAGCGTGGAGCTGGTGATCACCACCGAGCCGCCGCGGCCGCCGTCCAGGATGTGCCCGACGCTCGCCCGCACCGTCTTCCAGACGCCGGTGAGGTTGACGTCGAGCATCGTCTGCCACGCCTCCTCCGGCATCTCCAGCGTCGGCCAGCCGCCGGTGATGCCCGCGTTGGCGAGGACGACGTCGAGCCGGCCGAGCTCGCCGACGCCCTCGTCGACGGCCTTGGTCAGGCCGGCGAGGTCGCGGACGTCGGCGGTGCGCGCGACGATCCGGCGGCCCAGCCCCTCGACCAGGCGGACGGTCTCGGCGAGGTCGTCCTCGGTGGCGGTCGGGTAGGGCACCGTGTCGACCGGCGCGCAGACGTCGACCGCGATGATGTCCGCGCCCTGCTCGGCGAGCCGGACGGCGTGGTTGCGGCCCTGGCCGCGGGCCGCGCCGGTGATGAAGGCGACCGTGCCCTCCATGCTTCCCATGTCGATCTCCTCGTTCGTCGGGGATGTGCTGGTCAGCGCCGGGAGCCCAGCAGGGCCTGCGCGGCGAGATGGCCGGACGCCCCGTTCAGGCCGGCGCCGGGGTGGGTGGCGGCACCGATGTGCCACAGCCCGCGGACCGGGGTGCGGTGCCCGGCCGCGCCGGGGAACGGGCGCCAGAACAGGTTCTGGTCGAGCTCGGCGCTGCCGGCGTAGGCGTCGCCGTGCACGACGTTGCGGTTGGCGGCCTCGAACCCGCGCGGGGTGATCGGGTGCACGCCGAGCACCAGGTCGGACAGGCCGGGCGCGAACTCGGCGAGCCGGCCCAGCACCCGCCGGGCGTAGCCGTCGGCGAGCGCGTCGTCCCAGCCGCGGGAGGTGTCCAGCTCGCCCGCGGCGTCGCCGCGCGGATCGGACGGGGTCTCCAGCAGCTGCAGCGCGAGGACGGCCTTGCCGGGCGGGACCCGGCCCGGGTCCAGCACGTGCTGCTGCCCGACGACGACGGTCGGCCGGGCCGGGAGCAGCCCGGCCGACGCCTGGGCGCAGGCGATGCCGGCGTCGTCGGCGCCGTTGCCCACGTGCAGTGCCGGCACCTGGGCCAGCCGCGGATCGGCCCACGGCACCGGGCCGTCGAGCGCGACGTGCACCATCATCACCGCGCGCCCCGGCCGGTACCGGGACGCCTGCGCGACGACCGGTGCGGGCACCGATCCGGCCGGGAGCAGCGTGCCGTAGAGGTGCTGCGGCAGCACGCTCGCGACGACGGCCCGGTTCGCCCGGATCTGCGTGTCACCCAGCCGGACGCCGACCGCGCGGCCGCCCTCGACGACGATCCCGGTCACCGCCTCGCCGAGCAGCACGCGCACGCCCAGCTCGTCGAACAGCGAGGCGAACGCCTCGACGAACCGGCCCTGCCCGCCGCGGACCAGCGGCATCCCGCCGCGGTGCATCATCGCCGCGAGCAGCCGGGCCATCACCGAGCCGGACGCGACGTCCGGGGCGAGCCCGGCGTGCAGCAGCCAGGGTGTCCAGAGCTGGTCGGCCTCCCAGCCGGTGAACCGCTCGCGCATGAGGGCGCGGCCGCTCTGGGCGAGCGCGCGGGCCATCCGGCCGGTCCCGGCCGGTCCGTGCCTGCGCAGCGCGGACAGCCCGACCCGGGCCAGCGCCGCCGGGGTCGGCTCGCCGCCCATCACGGCGAGCAGCTGCGGGGACCAGGCGCCGAACTCGGCGAGCATCTCGCCGTAGGCGGCCCGGTCGGCGTCCTCGGTGAAGGCCGCCACGGTCCGGCCGGGATCGCGGTGGGCCAGCACGACGCCGCGCTCGGACACCCCGGCGGTGACGACGTCCTCGACGTCGAGGTACTCCACCCCGTGCCGGCGCAGCGCGTCGCCGAGCGTGGCGTGCGCGGCACCGGCCACGAACATCGGATGGAACGACGAGTACGTGTCGTGCAGGAAGCCGGGGACGGTGAGCTCGTCGGAGGCCAGGAAGCCGCCGAGCCGGTCGTTGGCCTCGACCAGGGTGACCGACCAGCCGGCCGTCGCCAGCTCGGCGGCGGCGACCAGGCCGTTGATGCCGGAGCCGACGACGACCGCGTCGGGATCGGTGGAACCGGCCGGTCCGGCCGGCCGGGTGCGGGAGCGTGGCATCACCAGGGTCCTTCCTCGAACACCGCGACGACGCGGTACTGCAGCACCTCCTACCAGCGGTGACGTGCCCCGGACAGCGCCGTGGGTCCCGATCCGGCAGACCGTGCGGAAAGTGGACGGCGTCGTGTCGGGAACGGATCGCCGACCCCCCGGGGGGCTGCCTACGTTCGGAGCAGTGGTTCCGGCGTACCGACAGAGAGGTGGACGACGATGACCGTGGACAGCAGGGAACGTCCGGTGGACGACGGGATCGGCCCGGCCGGTGCGGTCGAGCGGGCCCGTGCGCTGTACGACCTGCTCGACGGCGAGGCGGCCGAGTCGGAGGAGCTGGGCAGGCTGACGGCGGTCGCCGACGACGCGCTGCACGCCGCGAACCTGTACGGGATGTGGGTGCCGCGCTCGCTGGGCGGGCTGGAGCTGGACCCGCTGACCTCGCTCACGGTCATCGAGGAGACCTCGCGGGCGCACGCGTCGGCCGGGTGGGTGCTGATGGCGGCCTCGCTGTCGACCGGCACCACCGCGGGCTACCTGGGCGACGAGGCGATCGACGAGCTGTTCACCCCCGGTGCGCGCACCCCGATCCTGGCCGGCCAGGGCACCCGGCCCGGCCAGGCGACGCCGGTGCCCGGCGGCTTCTCGGTCAGCGGCGACTGGAGCTTCGCCTCCGGCGTCCGGCACGCCCAGTACATCTACAGCGCCGCCGTCGTCGCCGGGACCGGCGAGTTCCGGGTGACGGTGGCCCCGATCGACCGGGCCGAGCTGGACCAGGACTCGTGGGACGTGCTCGGCCTGCGGGCCACCGGGTCGCTGGACTACCGGCTGCGCGACGTCGAGGTGCCCGAGCCGTTCACCCATTCCGCGCTGCTGCAGGAGTCCCCGCGCGGCGGCGCCCTCTACCGGGTCGGCCTGGTGCAGACGGCGCTGATCGGGCACACCGGCTGGGCGCTCGGGGTCGGCCGCCGGGTGCTCGACGAGCTGGCCGCGACCGCCCGCGCGAAGGCGGGCCGGGCCGGGCAGATCGCCGAGAGCGACGCGTTCCACACCGCGTTCGCCGAGGCCGAGGCGAAGCTGCGGGCGGCCAGGGCGCTGGCGTTCGAGTCCTGGGCGGACGCCTGGGAGACGCTGTGCGCGGGGGACCGGCTGAGCCGGCGGCAGGAGACGCTGGTGCGCCTGTCCGTGTCGCACGCGACCTGGACCGCGGAGGAGATCGCCTCGTTCGCCTACCGCTCGGCCGGGACGTCCGCGCTGCGCGCGGGCACCATGCAGCGGCTCTACCGCGACGTGCACGCCGGCACCCAGCACATCACCAGCGGGCCGGCCGTGGTCCGCGCGTCCGGCCGCGAGCTCGCCGGGCTGACCTCGGACAACTGGTTCATGCTGGACATCCCGGGCGCCGCGGGGGGCGGCGGGCACTAGGCCGGGCAGCCGGACGGATACCCGGCCCGGCTCGCACCCCTTCACCCGACAGCGGGTCCGCCACGTGCGGGCCCGCTGTCGTCGTTCGTGGCGGACGAGTCGTCTGTCACATGACAACAATCATTTTTTGTCATTCAGTCGATCCGCGTGCATGATGGAACGGTGACCACGCGGAGCGCACGGCGCCGGGAGATCCTGGACGAGGAGACGATCCTCGATGCCACCGCCACCATCCTGCGCCGGCACGGCCCGGCGAAGGCCACCGTGCTCGACGTCGCGCGCGAGCTCGGCGTCAGCCACGGCAGCGTCTACCGATTCTTCCCCAGCAAGGCGGCGCTGCGCGAGGAGGTCACCCGCCGGTGGCTGACCGCGGGACACGGGGTGCTCGCCGGGATCGCCGCGCGCACCGATCTCCCGCCGCCGGCCCGCCTGGAGAGCTGGCTCGGCACGCTGTTCGGTACCACCCGCGGCCAGGTCGCCGACGATCCGGAGCTGTTCGCGACGTTCCTGGTGCTGGTGCGTGAGCAGAGCGGGGTGGTCGACGCGCACGTCGCCGAGCTGCGACGGCAGATCGCGGGCATCCTGGCCGACGGCGCCGCCGACGGGTCCCTGGCACCCGGCCCCGACCTCACCGGCACCGCCGCGGCCGTGCTGAACGCGGTCACCCGGTTCCACCATCCCGCGCACGCCGCGGCCTGGGAGCGGGACAGCGCCGAGGCCGACTTCGCCTCGCTGCGCGCGCTCGTGCTGGACGCGCTGCGACCCGCCCGGAGCGACGGCTGAGCGCCCGCCGGGCCCGCCGGCGCGGCGCCCACCCGACGACCACGAACGAGAAGGAGCACACCGTGCAGAGGGTGCGGACGCGGGCCTCGGACCCGGCAGGCCCGGCCGATCCGGCGCGCCGACCGGCCGACCGGCGCTGGCTGGTGCTCGCCGTGCTCGGCACGGCGCAGCTGATGGTCGTGCTGGACAACACGATCGTCAACGTCGCGCTGCCGTCCGCGCAGGCCGATCTCGGGTTCGGCAGCGCCGACCGGGTGTGGGTGGTCACCGCCTACGCACTCGCCTTCGGCTGCCTGCTGCTGCTCGGCGGGCGACTGTCCGACCTGCTCGGCCGCCGCCGGGCGTTCCTGATCGGCCTGGTCGGGTTCGCCGCGGCCTCGGCCGCCGGCGGGGCCGCGACCGGGCTCGGCACCCTCGTCACGGCCCGGATCGTGCAGGGCGTGTTCGCGGCGCTGCTCGCGCCGACGGTGCTCTCCCTGATCAGCGAGACCTTCCCCAGCGGCCGGGAACGGGCCCGGGCGTTCGGCGTGGTCAGCGCGGTCGTCGGCTCCGGCGCCGCGACCGGGCTGGTGCTCGGCGGCGTGCTGACCGAGTTCCTCAGCTGGCGCTGGACGCTGTACGTCAACGTCGTCGTCGGGAGCGTGGTGCTGGCCGCCGCGCTGTGGCTGCTGCCCCGGCGCACCGGCGGCGGCTCCCGGACCCCGATCGACGTCCCCGGCGCGCTGCTGGTGGTCGGCGCGCTGTCCGGGATCGTGCTCGGGCTCGCCCGGGCCGGGACGGCGGGCTGGGCCGCGCCGACGGTGATCGTGCCGCTGGTCGCGGGCGTGCTGCTGCTCGGCGGGTTCGTGCTGCGCCAGCACCTGGCCCGGCACCCGCTGCTCCCGCTGACCGTGCTGCGCGACCGCAGGCGGGCCGGCGCCTACCTGAGCCGGTTCGTCGCCTCGGTCGCCAACTTCGCCGTCGTCTTCTTCATGACGTTCTTCCTGCAGGACCAGCTCGGTCTCTCCCCGCTGTGGGCCGGCGCGGCGATCGTCCCGATGATCCTCGGCATCGTGACCGGCTCCAACCTGGCCGGTGTGCTGCTCATCGAGCGGCTCGGGGCGCGCGGGGTGACCTCGCTCGGGCTCGCCGTGTCCGGTGCCGCGCTGGCCGTGCTCGCCCTGATCGACACCGGGACCGGCTACGCCACCGGGCTGCTGCCCGCGCTGATCGTGTTCGGCGTCGGCCAGGGCATGACCTCCAGCACCTCGATGAGCAGCGCCACCCGCGACCTGCCCGCCGACCAGGTCGGGGTCGCCTCGGCCACCACCAACGTCATGCAGCAGCTCGGCGGTTCGCTCGGCACGGCGGCGCTGTCCACCGTCGCCGCGACGGTCGCCGTCGCCGCCGGTGGCGGGGCGGAGGCCACCGTGCAGGGCTACGCCGCGGCGTTCACGGTCGCGTCCGGGCTGTCCCTGGTGACCGCGCTGGTCTGCCTGCTGGTGATCCCGCCCGGGCGCAGGCCGGCGCCGGAGCCCCGGCCGTGATGACCGCGCCCGGCACCTCCCGGGTGCTGTGCTTCGGCGACTCCAACACCTACGGGATCGTGCCGGGGGAGCGGGCCAGGTACGCCGCCGGCGTCCGCTGGCCGGGGGTGCTGCAGCAGCTGCTCGGCGCCGGTCACGACGTCGTCGAGGAGGGGCTCCCCGGGCGCACCACCGATCTCGAGGACACGATCCTCGGCCGGCCCGGCCGCGCCGGGCTCGGCTACTTCACCGCCTGCGTGGACAGCCACCTGCCGCTGGACGTGATCGTCCTGATGCTCGGCACGAACGACCTGCGGACCCGCTACGCCCGCACCCCGGACGACGTCGCCCGCGCGCTCGGCCGCTACCTGGACCATCCGGCCGGGTCCGCGGCGGCGCTCGGGCTGCCGGTGCCGCGGTTCGTGGTCGTCGCGCCGCCGCCGATGGACGGGACCGCCGAGCGGTTCGTCGCGTCGATGCCCGCCCCGGGGGTCTACGACGCGGCCTCGGCCGCCGCGTCACGACGGCTCGCCGGGCCGCTGCGCGCGCTGGCGGCCGCCGGTGGTCACGCGTTCCTCGATGCGGCCCCGATCACCCGGACCGGGATCGACGGCTGCCATCTCGACGCGGACTCGCACCGGCGGCTGGCCGGGGCGCTGGCCCCGGTGGTGCGGGACCTCGCCGCCGGACAGGCGTCACCGTCACCCGTTGTTGACCCCCCGACCGGCTCGTGATGGGCTGACCCGGACGACGGTGCAGGAAGCCGGTGCGAGTCCGGCGCGGTCCCGCCACTGTCACCGGGGAGCGCTCCCCACCCCGCAGCCACTGCCCGGCGAGGGTGGGAAGGCGGGGGAGCGCGTCGATCCGGGAGCCAGGAGACTGGCCGTCGTCGCAGGAGTTCCCACTGTTGAGGGCGCGGACCCTCGAGGAGGACATTGCGATGAGCGTCGACCCGCTCCCCACCCTGGTCGTTCTCGGCACCGAGCCGGCCGGTGAGTCGGCCGGGCACGGGCTGGAGGGCCTGCTCGCGGACGCCGACACCGTCTTCACGTTCCCCCGCGGGCCGGAGTCGGTGGCCCTGTTCTACGCCGAGGCGTGGCGGGTCGAACGGATCTCCCCGCGCGACGCGGTCGGCCGGATCACCGCCTGGGCCGCGGACCACCCGGCCGGCAACGGGGTGCTGCTGGTGGCGGGCGAGCCCGCCGCCGACGTCGCGCTGGGCGCGGTGCTCGACGGCCTCGCCCGCACCGCACCCGGACTCGGGATCCGGGTCGCCGCGGGCACCCGGGTCGCCCCGCCGCACCGGAGCCCGCTGATCGGCTGAGCCCTGGTCAGCTGAGCGCTGGTCGGCTGAGCGTTGATGGGCGGAGCCCGCTTATCGGCTGGGTCGGATCGGTGGGGCCCGGTCCGGCCGGTTCAGCCGGCCGGCCGCCAGCTCAGGAGCGGATCGGCGCGGGTCAGCTGCGGATCGGCGGCGTCCAGCGTGCGGGTGCGGCCCGGCCCGGTCAGCGCGGTCTCGAACCGGACGGTGACCCGGCCGTGCCCGGCGCCCTGCACCCAGCCGTGGCCGTGCTCGGGATGGCCGACGTCGTCACCGGCCCGCCACGGCCGGTCGTCGCCGGGCGGCTCCCCGGGAGCCGCCCGGCCGGCCGGCTCCTCCCCGGGCACCGCCGGGTACCCCGCCGGTTCCTCGACCGCCACCGGCGTGCCCATCCGCCCGGCCGCAGCGCCGCCCGGGGCCGCGGTGCCGGGTCCGGCGCCGTCCGGGGCTGTGGTGCCGGGTCGTCCCGCGCCGCCCGGGGCTGTGGTGCCCGGTCCGGCGCCGCCCGGGGCCGCTGTGCCGGGGGCCTCGCCGCCCGGGGCCGCCGTGCCCGTTCCCGCGCCGTCCGGGTCCACCGGGGCCGCGCGCCACCCCTGTGCCGAGGGCACCGCGTCGAACAGGGCCAGCGGCGGCTCCTCGCCGAAGCCCGACACCGACACCCCGAGCAGCCGCACCCCGCCCTCGCCGACGGCGGTGTCGGCGAGCCGGCGGGCCACCGCGACCAGCGTGGCGAGGTCCCGGCTGGGGAACGGCGTCGTCTCCGACCGGGTGTGGGTGACGAAGTCGCCGGTGCGCGCCTTGACGGTGACGGTGCGCGCGGCCCGGCCGTCGGCGACCAGCCTGCGGTGCACCGCCACGCAGATCGACTCGACGGCGGCGTGCACCGCGGACATCGCGGTCAGGTCGGTGTCGAAGGTGGTCTCGGCGCTGATCTGCTTGGCCGCGCCGCGCGGGGCGACCGGCCGGTCGTCGATCCCGCGGGCCAGGCGGTGCAGCTCGGTGCCCATCGCCGTGCCCAGCACCCCGGTGACCTCCCGGCCGTCCATCGCGGCGAGCTGGCCGATCGTCTCGATCCCGATCCGGCGCAGCGCCTCGCCGGACACCGGCCCGATGCCCCACAGCGAGCGCACCGGCAGCGGATCGAGCACGGCGCCCTGCTCGGCGTGCGCGACGACCCGCAGCCCGTCCGGCTTCGCCAGCTCGGAGGCGATCTTGGCGATCTGCTTGCCGGAGCCCGCGCCGACCGAGGCGGGCAGCCCGGTCCGCTCCCGGACCGCCGCGCGCAGCCGGGTGCCGAAGTCCCGCACGGTGTCCGGCGAGGCGCCGGCCAGCGCCGGGGGCTCGATGAACGCCTCGTCCACCGAGACCGGTTCGAGGACCGGCGAGAACTCGGCGAGCACCGCCATCACCTCGTCCGAGACCGCCTTGTACAGCGGGAACCGGGGCGGCAGCACGGTGGCGTGCGGGCAGCGCCGCCGGGCCTGCCCCATCGGCATCGCCGAGCGCGCCCCGAACACCCGCGCCTGGTAGCTGGCGCCCGCGACGACGCCGCGCGGCCCCGCCCCGCCGACCAGCACCGGACGGTCGGCCAGGGTGGGCCGGGTCAGCTGCTCGACGGAGGCGAAGAACGCGTCCATGTCGAGGTGCAGCACCCAGCGCGCCCCGGTCGCGCCCGGCCGGTCCGGCGAGCTCACCCGCCCATGGTGCCCCGGACCACCGACAGGACCGCGTCGCCGTCGGCGACCGTGATCGGCGGCACGTCGGCACCGGCGCCGGCGACGGCGCCGGGATGGTCCGGGTGCGGGGTGTCGACGTCGGCGAGCCACCACGAGCCGGTCGCGTCCGGCCAGTGCAGGACCCGCGCCGGGTCGCCGGGCGCGGACAGCGTGATCGCGTCCATCGGCGCGGACAGCCCGTCGCCGGTGGCCTTGAGCAGGGCCTCCTTGCGGGTCCAGGTGACCAGGAACCCGGCCGGGCCGGGCAGCCCCCGCTCGCGCTCGCCGGGGGACAGTGCGTGCCGGGCCAGCCCGTCCAGCCCGGTCAGCTCGCGGTGCTGCTCGACGTCGACGCCGACCGGGCCGGGCCCCAGCGCCACCCCGACCAGCGCGCCGGAGTGGGTCAGCGAGAAGCCGGGGGCGGCGTCGCCGTGCCCGGCGAGTCGCGGCTTGCCGTGCGGCTTCCCGCAGCGGCAGGTGCGGTCCATGTCGATCGACGCCGGATCGGCGCCCAGGTGCTCCGCCAGCACCAGCCGGGCCAGCGCGTGCGCGGCCAGGTAGCGGGCCCGGTCCCCGGCGCGGCGCAGCGCCGCCATCCGCTCGCGCTCGTGCGCGTCGAGCAGGGCCACGAGATCGGGCCGCCCACCGGGATCGGTCGGGGCGGCCCACCACACGGTCACGGTCACGGCGTCCAGCCTCGCACGCGCCGGCTGATCACGGATCGGGAACCCGGACGGTCGCCTGGCGACCGTTCCGGTGCCCGATCCGTGATCAGCGTGGCTCAGCCGCTGCGCCGGGCGGCGAAGTCCGTGCGGACGTGCGCGGGCTTCGCGTGCGGCGCCGGGCCGGTGAGGCGGGGGGCCGCCGGACCGGTGCCGGTGTCCTCCACCGGGCGGCCGCGGCGGGCCGCGCGGCGCTCGGCGCGGTTGGCCGGCTGCGGCGCCGGGTCGGTGCCGGACGATCGGGACGGGGTGGTGCGCATACGGGCCTCCAACGGATCGGGTCGGGCAGGGTCGGTCGCACGGACCGGGGGCCGGTGACGCACTGCCGGACGCAGGGATGCCGGAGGGACGGCGCAGCATCGGTTCCGGGCCTGCGTGCGTGGGACGTCACGGGCCGGCGGGAGCGCGGACGGTCGTCCGCGGGCCGCTCAGAGGAACCGGATCAGCATGACGGCGACGGTAGGCCGGGCCCGGCCGGCGGTCCACCGGTTTTCCGCGGCTACCGTCGGCCCGGTGGACGCGCATGACACGGACCTGGTGGTGGTCGGCGGCGGCATCGCCGGCGTCTCGGTGGCGTACGAGCTGGCCGCGCACGGCCGCGTCGTGCTGCTGGAGGCGGAGGCGGACATGCCGGTGCACTCCACCGCACGGTCCGCGGCGACCTACATCCCCGGACACGGGTCCGGCCCGTTCCGGGCGCTGATCGACGCGTCCGGGCCGCGGTTCGGCGCGCTGCAGACCGAGCTGGACACGCCGCCGCTGCTGTCCCCGCGCCCGGTGCTGCACCTCGGCGACGACGACGCGGGCGCCGCCGGGATCGCGGCGATGCTCGACGAGCAGCGCGGCGAGCCGCACGCCCCGGTCGAGCTGGACCCGGCCGAGGCGCTGCGGCGGGCACCGGTGCTGCGCCGGGCGCCGCGCGCCGCCGCCTGGACCGCCGGATCGGCCGACATCGACGCGATCGCCCTGCACGACGGCTACCGGCGCGGCCTGCGGGCCCGCGGCGGCACGGTGCTGCGCGGCGCCCGGGTGACCGCGGTGACCCGGGACGGCGCCGGCTGGCGGGTGGCGACGGCGGCCGGGCACCGGGTGCGGGCCGCCGCCGTCGTCGACGCGGCCGGCTCGTGGGCCGACGAGATCGCCGGGCTCGCCGGGGTGCCCCGGGCCGGGCTCACCCCGCTGCGCCGGACGATCGCGGCCTGCCCGGTGCCGGACCCGGCCGCGCTGCGGGTGGCCGGCGCCCCGCTCCCGCTGATCGCGGACGCCGCCGAGCGCTGGTACCTCAAGCCGGAGGCCGACACCGTGCTGGTGTCGCCCGCCGACGAGACCCCGCAGCCGCCCGGCGATGCCCGGCCGGACGAGCTGGACGTCGCGCGCGGGCTGGACCGGGTCGGCGAGATCACCACGCTGGGCCTGCGCTCGGTCCGCACGGCCTGGGCGGGGCTGCGGACGTTCGCGCCCGACCGTGCCCCGGTGCTGGGGGAGTGGCCCGGCCATCCCGGTTTCCACTTCGTCGCCGGCCAGGGCGGGTCGGGCATCGAGTCGTCCCCGGCGCTGGCCGCGCTGGCCGCGTCGGTGATCGTCGGCACCGCGGTCCCGGACGACGTCACGCTCGACCCGGCTGTGTGCTCGGTCACTCGTCTGGCCTGATGTAAGCGCCTGCTTACGTCACGCTGGCACGATGGGCCCCATGGCGCTGACCACCACCGGCTCCGAGCGGCACGATCTGTTCTCGGGCACCTTCTGGCAGAACCCGCACCCCGCCTACGCCGCGCTGCGCGCCGAGGAGCCGGTGCGCAGGCTCGCGCTGCCGGACGGCCCCGTCTGGCTGCTCACCCGCTACCACGACGTGCGCGAGGCGTTCGTCGACGCGCGGCTGTCGAAGGACTGGCGCTACACGCTGCCCGAGGACCAGCGGGCGGACATGCCCGCGGCGCCGACGCCGATGATGCTGCTGATGGACCCGCCGGACCACACCCGGCTGCGCAAGCTGGTCGGGCGGTCGTTCACGGTCCGCCGGATGAACGAGCTGGAGCCGCGGATCACCGAGATCACCGACGGCCTGCTCGCCGGGCTGCCCGACGACGGCACCGTCGACCTGATGCGCGAGTACGCCTTCCTGATCCCGGTGCAGGTGATCTGCGAGCTGCTCGGTGTGCCCGCCGAGGACCGCGACGACTTCTCCGCCTGGTCCTCGGTGCTGGTCGACGAGTCCCCGGCCGACGACAAGAACGCGGCCATGGGCAAGCTGCACGGCTACCTGTCCGAGCTGCTGGAGCGCAAGCGCACCGAGCCCGACGACGCGCTGCTGTCGTCGCTGCTGGCGGTGTCCGACGAGGACGGCGACCGGCTCTCCCAGGAGGAGCTCGTCGCGATGGCGATGCTGCTGCTGATCGCCGGGCACGAGACGACGGTCAACCTGATCGGCAACGGCGTGCTCGCCCTGCTCACCAACCCCGACCAGCGGAAGCTGCTGGCCGAGGACCCCTCGCTGATCGGCTCGGCGGTCGAGGAGTTCCTGCGCTTCGACTCGCCCGTCTCGCAGGCCCCGATCCGGTTCGCCGCGGAGGACGTCACCTACTCCGGGGTGACCATCCCGGCCGGCGACATGGTCATGCTCGGCCTCGCCGCCGCCAACCGGGACGGCGACTGGGCGGCCGAGCCGGACCGGCTCGACATCACCCGGGACGCCTCCGGCGGGGTGTTCTTCGGGCACGGCATCCACTTCTGCCTCGGTGCCCAGCTGGCCCGCCTGGAGGGCCGGGTCGCGATCGGGCGGCTGTTCGCCGACCGCCCGGAGCTGGCGCTCGCGGTCGGGCTCGACGACCTGACCTACCGGGAGTCGACGCTGGTCCGCGGCCTGACGAGCATGCCGGTCACGATGGGGCCGCGCAGCCGGTAGCGGCTCACGCCGTCCACGCCCCGATCCGGTCGAGCGCCGGGCGCACGATCTCCGGCGGCGCCCCGGACGCCTCGACCGAGGTGCGGGCCATGGCGGCGAGCCGGGCGTCGTCCAGGCCGAACGAAGTGCGCGCCAGCTCGTACTCGGCGAGCAGGCCCGGCCCGAACAGCAGCGGGTCGTCGCCGTTGAGCGTGCAGCGCACGCCGGCGTCGAGCAGCCGGACCAGCGGGTGCCGGTCGAGGTCGGGGACGACCTCCAGCATCACGTTCGAGGTCGGGCACACGTCGAGCACGATCCCGTCGGAGGCGAGCCGGTCGAGCAGCGCCGGGTCCTCGACCGAGCGGACGCCGTGGCAGATGCGCTGCGCGCCGAGCGCGTCGAGCGCGCCCAGCACGGACTCCGGCCCGGCCAGCTCGCCGGCGTGCGGCGCGCTGATCAGGCCGGCGTCCCGGGCGATCGCGAACGCCTCGGCGAACGGCTCGGGGCCGAACAGCGACTCGTCGGCGGCGAGCCCGAACGAGACGACGCCGCGGCCGGCGAACCGGGCGGCCAGCCGGGCGAGCTCGACGGCCTGCTCCGGCGGCGCGTCCCGCAGGGCCGAGATCATGATCCCGCAGCCGATGCCGAGCCGGTCGGCGGTCCGCCGCGCCTCCTCGACCACGACGGCGGTGACGTCGTCGGCGTCGCCGAACCCGGGGATGCCGGTGTAGCGGAACGGGTAGAAGTGCGGCTCCACCCAGACCGCGCCGTCGGCGGCGTCGTCCTCGACGACCTCGCGGACCACCCGCCGGAGGTCGTCGGGGGTGGCGACCAGCGCGGAGGCGGCCCGGTACCGGTCGCCGAACTCGGTGAACGAACGGTAGCCGCGCACCTGCGGCATCTCGACGCCGGCGGCCTCGGCCAGGTCGGCCAGGGTGCCGGGCCGCATCGCGCCCTCCAGGTGCACGTGCAGGTGCGCCTTCGGCAGTGTGGCCAGGTCGCCGGTCATACGGTGGCCTGCCCCTCGAAGACGTCGTCCAGGATCGAGGTGTCGACCACCGTGCCGACCTCGGGCAGCGGGGCGACGCCCGCCGCGGTGTACGCCTCGTAGATCGGTCCGGCCATCCGGTCCGGATCGATCCGCAGCAGCCCGGACCGTTCGGTCAGCTCGCTGGTGGTGAACTCCAGCTGCAGCTCGTTCTCGCGGATCTGCTGCTCGAGATCGAGACCGAGGTCCGCGCCGAAGTCGGTGACGGCCAGGTTCGCGGCGACCGCCGGATCGGCGGCGTTGTCCTGCCAGCCGCGCACGGTGGCGCGCATGAAGCGCACCACGGTGTCCCGGTTGGCGTCCAGCCAGGCCCGGTCGCTGCACAGCATCCCGGCGTACTGCGGCAGGCCCATCTCCTCGTAGGTGGTGACGAAGAAGTCCGTCCCCTCGACCATGCCCTGCTGTTCGAGGTAGATCGGCTGGTTGGTGGCGAAGCAGGTGTAGACGTCGCCCTGACCCTCCAGCAGCGGGCTCGGTTCGAACCCGGCCGGGATGAAGGTGTAGTCGGTGGGCACACCGGCGAGCCGCATCGCCGCCTCGATGTAGGGCTGCACGCCCTGCTGGCCCAGCACCCGGGCGCCGACCAGGTCGGCCGCGGTCCGGACCGGCCGGTCGGCCAGCGACAGCAGCGCCGAGGGGGCGCTCTGGAACATCGTGGCGTAGGTGACGAAGTCGTTGCCCTCGTTCACCGCGGACAGGAACGCCTGCAGCGCGACCGGGACCGCGATCTCCGCCCCGCCCGCGGCGAGCGTGGCGGTCGGCTGCGGGGCGTTCGGCCCGCCCGGGATGAACTCGACCTGCAGGCCCTCCTCCTCGTAGTAGCCGCGGTCCTGGGCGAGCCAGAACCCGGCGAACTCCACGTTGGCGATCCAGCCGAGGGCGACCCGCACGGTCGCGGCGTCCCCGCCGCCTCCGCCGCAGGCGGTGAGCAGGCCGGGGGCCGCGGCGAGGCCGAGGCCGGCGAACGCGGCCGTGCGCAGCAGTCGTCGTCGGGACCAGGTCGGGGTGTCGGTCACGGAAGGCTCCCGTCGGTGGTGGGGGGCGGTCGGGGGTTCAGGTCATCCGGGCGAGGCCCGCGCGCTCGACCGCGCGGGCGCCGACGAAGCAGGCGACCGAGACGACGGTCGCGACCAGCGCGGTGCCCCAGGCACGCACCGGCTCGAAGAAGCTGACCGAGTTCGCGAACAGCACGCCCAGGCCGCGCCCGCCCATCAGGTACTCGGCGAGCATCGCGGCGAGCACGGCGGTCGGGGCCGCCAGCCGGAACGCGACGAGCAGTCCGGGCACCGCGTGCGGGAGCAGCAGCCTGCGCAGCACCGTCAGCCGGGAGGCGCCGAGCACGGCGAACACGTCGCCGGTCGCGCGCGGTGCGGCGCGCAGCCGCGAGCCGACGAAGACGAACGCCGGGAAGAACGAGACGATCGTGGTGATCACCAGCACGGTGAGGGCGCCGTAGCCGAACACCCTGGCGAGCACCGGGATCATCGCCACGACCGGCACCGAGCGCATGACCAGGGCGACCGGGGTCACCATCCCGGACAGCACCGGCGACGCCCACACGACGACGGCGAGCGCGACCCCGAGCGCCATCCCGGCGGCGAGCCCGCCGGCCGCCATCACCACGGTGACGAGCAGATCGGGCAGGTAGGCGCCCGGGTTGCCGGCGACGTCGGCGAGCACTAGCCCGGGGGTCGGGACGACGATCCGGTTGTAGCCGTTGAGGGTGGCCCACAGCTGCCAGGCCAGTACGAACGCCAGCACCGTCCAGTAGCGGGAGACGAACGCGGTGAGCGCGGCGGTGATCCGTGGCCCGGCGCCGGGGGAGCGGGCGGGCCGCCCGCGGTCCCGGGTGCGCGGGCCGGGGACGGTGTCGGCGAGGGTCACGTGAACCTCCGGACGGTGTACCGGTGCAGGCCGACGAGCAGCAGGTACGCGAGCAGGGAGAGTCCCGCCGCGCTGAGCGCCGCCGTCCACAGCAGTGGGATCTGGACGTTCTGCATCGCGCTGACCAGCAGCACCCCGATGCCGCGGCGGGCACCGAACCATTCCCCGATCACCGCGCCGAGTACCGCGGCCGGTGCGGCGAGGGTCAGGCCGTCGACGATCGTCGGGAGCCCGGCCGGGAACCGCAGCCGCAGCAACGTCGTCCAGCGGGACGCGCCGAGCACCCGGAACACGTCCTGCTGCGCCTCGCCCGGCGTGGCCAACCCCGAGGTGGCGGCCACGAACACGGCGAACCCGGCGGCGATCGCGGCGACCACGGTGGAGGTGCCCTCCCGCCCGACCGTGGTCACCAGCAGCGGCCCGAGCGCGATCAGCGGGACGGCGTGCAGCACCGCGGCCAGCCGGTCGAGGCCCGGGTGCAGCGCCGGGAGCACGACGCCCAGCACCGCCACCGCGAGCGCGGCGAGGCCGCCGAGCAGGAACCCGAGCAGGGCGGCGGTGCCGGTGGCGCCGATCGCGCGCAGCAGCAGCGGTCCGGCCGTGGGCCCGCCGAGGAACGCGAGCAGGTCGGTGGCCGTGGGCCAGGCGGGCCCGGCCAGCCCGGTCCGGCCGACGAGGTCCGCGGCGAGCACGAGCAGCGCGATCCCGGTCGCGGCGAGCAGCACGCCCCGGCGGTCCCGGCGCGGTGCGACGGTCGTCATGCGGCGGGCTCCTCGGCGGCCGGGTCCGGCCCGTCGAGCAGCGCGGTCAGCTCGTCGACGATCCGGTGGAACTCCGGGTCGCGGGTGGCGCCGGTGCCCCGCGGGCGGGGGAGCCCGATCGTGCGGATCTGCCGGATCCGGCCGGGCCGGCCGGTCATCACGACGACCCGGTCGGCGAGCAGCACGGCCTCGGTGACGTCGTGCGTCACGAGCAGCGTGGTGATCCGCTGCTCGGACCAGATCCGGGCCAGCTCCAGGTTCATCCGCCGGCGGGTGACGGCGTCCAGCGCGCCGAACGGCTCGTCGAGCAGCAGCACGTCGGGTTCCAGGGCGAGTGCCCGGGCGATCGCCACCCGCTGCCGCATGCCGCCGGAGAGCTGGCGCGGCCGCGCGTCGGCGAAGCCGTCGAGGCCGACCAGGCCGAGCAGCGCGTCGACCCGGTCGGTGTCGACCCGGCGCCCGGCGACCTTCCACGGCAGCGCGATGTTCTCCCGGGCGGTCGCCCAGGGGAGCAGCGCGTGCTCCTGGAAGGCGACGCCGAGCCGGTGGCCCGCGATGAGCTCGGACGGGCTCGCGCCCTCGACCGAGACGCTGCCCCGGGTGGGCTGCTCCAGCCCGGCGAGCAGGCGCAGCACGGTGGACTTGCCGCAGCCGGACGGCCCGAGCACGGCGACGAACTCACCGTCGGCGACGTCCAGGTCGAGGTGGTCGAGGGCGCGCACGGTGGTGCCGCGGCCGAGCGGGAAGTCCTTGACGACGCCGTGCAGGGTGATGGCGGGTTCCGGCATGGATCTCCCCGGTACGAAACGGGCGATGAATCGTTCGGTTCAGAACGGTAGGAACGGATGATTGCCACGGTGTTGCTGCCCGGGCGCTCCCGCGTAACCGACGACCGGGCCGCTGGCTACGGTGGGCGCATGGGTCCGTCCGGGGAATCGGAGCGCGAGCGGCTGCTCCGCCTCACTGCGGCGTACGTGGTCGAGCACGGGGTCGGCGGGCTGACCCTGCGCAGGCTCGGCGCGGCCATCGGGTCCAACAACCGCATGCTGCTGTACTACTTCGAGTCCAAGGAGCGGCTGATCGAGCAGGCCCTGCTCACCGCGTCCGGCACGTTCCCCGAGCTCGCCGGGGCGCTGGACCGGCTGGGCGGCCCCGGCCCGCTGAAGGAGCGGCTCGACGACTGCTGGGCGGGCATCGCCGCCGCCGGGAACCACCCGTTCCACCGGCTGTTCTTCGAGGTGTTCGGCACCGCGCTGCACCAGCCCGGCCGGTTCGACCGCTTCCTCGCCTCGGTCGGTGCCCAGTGGGCGTCACTGGTGGCCGAGCGGCTGCGGGCGGAGGGCGTGCCGGACCCGGAGGCGTCCCGGCTCGGCCGCGAGATCGTCGCGTTGTGGCGGGGCCTGCAGTTCGACCTGCTCTCGACGGGGGACGCGGCCGAGGTGGCGCGGATCCACTCGGCCGCGTCCGCCGCCCTCGCCGAGCGGTGCGCCCGGGCGGGCGTTCACACAGCGGGCTGAACGGGGTTCACGATGTCGAGCACCCGGTGCGGGACGGCGACCGCGGACGTCGTCCAGCCCCAGATCGAGTAGAGCAGCCGGTCCGGGTCGGTGTAGCCGTGCCGGCCGTGGAACACCCGGTAGTTGTCCACGACGGCCATCTCGCCGGCCTCCATCCGGAACCGGGCGCCGGTGTCGCGGGCCGCGACGACGGCGTCCAGCCAGGCCCGGACCATCGGCCAGTGCGCCGCCTCGTCCGGTCCGAGCGCCGGGGCGAGGTAGGGGTGGTGGCGGACCTGCGGCCGTCCGGCCGGGGTGGTGCGCAGGATCGGTGAGCACTCCGGCTGCGGGAACCCGGGCTCGGAGTGGTCGACCGGCACGGTCCGGACGAACCGGGCGACGTCGTCGGGCAGCAGATCGGCCAGCGCGAGCCCGTCGATCAGGAAGTTGTCCCCGCCGTCACGGGCCGGCCGGGCCTGGAGCAGGAACAGCCGGTCGGGCGCCTCGTCGCCGAAGGCGAACCCGTCGTTGTGCGGCGGCATCGGGACGGTGGTGTCCCGGCTCAGCTGCCGTTTGCGGCCGCGGGCGTCGACCGGCTGGCGCTCCACCACCGCGCCCTCGGTCTCGGCGCGGGCCCTGGTCGCCTCGATCTGCCGTCCGATGCGGACGAGCTCGTCGCCGAGCATGGCGCGACCGAAGTCCATCGCGGCGTCCTCGTCGAGGATCCCGGAGACCAGCGCGGCCCCCTCCTGCTCGACGACCTCGCGGGCCTCGGCGGGCGAGGACACCCGTCGGGGGACCAGTGCGGCGGAACCGACATCCATCACGACCTCCTGTTGAACCGAGCGGTTCAACAGACGGTAGGGGCCGTCCGTGACGGGGGTGTTTCGGTTCCCGTACGTCAGTGCAGCGGGGCGCCGGTCTTCTCCCGCACCTCGTCGGCGGTCACGCCGGGGGCGGTCTCGACCAGCGTCAGGCCGTCCGGCGTGACGTCGACGACGGCGAGATCGGTGACGATCTTCGTGACGCAGCCCAGCCCGGTGATCGGCAGGCTGCACCGCTCGACGATCTTGGGTGTGCCGTCCCGGGAGACGTGGTCCATCATCACGATCACGGTGCGGGCGCCGTGCACGAGGTCCATCGCCCCGCCCATGCCCTTGATCATCTTGCCGGGGACGGCCCAGTTGGCGAGATCGCCGTTGGCCGCGACCTCCATCCCGCCGAGCACGGCGACGTCGAGCTTCCCGGCGCGGATCTGGGCGAAGCTGTCCGAGGAGCCGAAGTAGGCGGCGCCGTCGTTGACGGTGACGGTCTCCTTGCCGGCGTTGATCAGGTCCGGATCGACCTCGTCGTCGGTGGGGTAGGGGCCGACGCCGAGGATGCCGTTCTCGGAGTGCAGGATCACCGTGCGGCCGGCCGGGATGTGGCCGGGGACCAGGGTCGGCATGCCGATGCCGAGATTGACGTACGAGCCGTCGGGCAGCTCGTCGGCGACCCGGGCCGCCATCTCGTCGCGGGTGCGCGCCATCAGCCCTGCTCCGTCCCGGTCGTGGTGGAGACGGTCCGGAACTCCACCGGCTTGTCGACGTCCGGCACGTGCACCACGCGCTGCACGTGGATGCCGGGGGTGTGCACGTGATCGGGATCGATCTCGCCGGGCTCGACCAGGTGCTCGACCTGGGCGATGGTGATCCGGCCCGCGGCGGCGGCGTCGGGGTTGAAGTTGCGCGCCGAGCGCCGGTAGACGAGGTCGCCGTGCCGGTCGCCCTTCCAGGCGTGGACCAGCCCGAAGTCGGGGGTGAGGGCGCGCTCGAGGACGTAGGACACGCCGTCGAACTCGCGGACCTCCTTGGTCGGTGACATCACCGCGACCGACCCGTCCGGCGCGTAGCGCCAGGGCAGTCCGCCCTCGGCGACCAGGGTGCCGACCCCGGCGGGGGTGAAGAACGCGGGGATCCCGGCGCCGCCGGCGCGCAGCCGTTCGGCGAGGGTGCCCTGCGGGGTCAGCTCCAGCTCCAGCTCGCCGGCCAGGTACTGCCGGGCGAACTCCTTGTTGTTGCCGACGTAGGAGCCGATCGTGCGCCGGATCCGGCCGGCCGCGAGCAGCGTGCCCAGGCCGAACCCGTCGACGCCGAGATTGTTCGAGATCGTCTCCAGGTCCGTCGCGCCCTGCTCCAGCAGCGCCGCGATCAGCACCGTCGGGACCCCGGACATGCCGAACCCGCCGACCGCCAGCGACGCGCCGTCGCCGATGTCGGCGACCGCCTCCGCGGCGGATACCACCACCTTGTCCATCACGCACCTCCGTCGGGCGCCACGGTACCGCGGTGTTCGACTCACGCACAATCGTTCGCTGTGCGAACACCTACCCGGCGACGGGACCGGAGTGCTCGTCGCCGACCGCGATCTCGCCGTCGGACACCACGTCGGCGTACACCCCCGCGCACGCCCAGATCCCGCCGATCTGCGGGATCTCGATCCGGTTGTGCTTCGCGATCGCGCGCAGCGTGTCCGGGTCCCGGTCCAGGTCGCCCTGGGCGAGCGTGGTCATCACGCAGCGCATGGTGGCGAACGAGTACCGCACCCGGACGCCGCCGATCAGCGACTCCAGGCCCGGCCAGTCGTTCTCGACGAAGCCCGCGTCGGCCCCGCGCAGCACGACGTTCGGCCGGTACCGGCGGGCGTCGAAGGTCGCCTCCGGCGCGAGCTCGCGCAACCGGTCCAGGGTCGACTCGGTGAGCACGTGCAGCGTGGACAGGTCGAAGAAGGTGCCGGGCGCGCCGAACATGGACACGTCGAACCGGCTGACCCGCTCGCCGGTCTCCTCGTGCCGGGCGGTGGTGCCCGCGATCAGCTGTTCGGGGGCCAGCTGGTCGACCGGCAGGCCCTCGATCTCCGGCCACACCTCCTCGAACTGGCTGCCCTCCGGCGGCTCGGCGATCAGCCGCACCTCCCGGTCCAGCGCGGCCGACAGCGCGGTGTCGATCCCGGGATCGTCGGAGCGCAGCATCGACCCGTCCGGGAACCGGATCTCGATCTCGGGCAGCGGCCGGCCGGGTTCGGGATCGGCGGCGAACCGGGCGGAGAAGTCCAGCAGCCCGGACCACAGCCGGGGGACCTTGGCGCTGGCGACGGTGCCCGACTCGACGTCGTACACGGCCAGCGCCCGGTCCCCGAGCAGGCCGCGGGCGGACACGTCCGCCCGGTCGAGGCTCTCGCCGAGCATGGACTTCACCGGGTACCGGTGCAGGGAGACGACGGTCATGGCGGTGTGTCTACCGGTCGCGAACCGGCCCCGCCCAGCACCTCCTCAGCCGAGGAGTGCGGTGCGCAGTCCGTCCGCGGATGCGTACACCGTCGTGGCGCCGGCGGCCTCCAGCTCGCCGGGCTCGGCGTAGCCCCAGCCCGCACCGACGCAGCGCAGGCCGTGCTCGGCCGCGCCCTCGACGTCGTGCAGGCGGTCGCCGACCATCAGCGGCTCGTCGGCGCCGGTGGGCCCGCCGAGCCGGCGCAGCGCCTCGGCGACGACCGCACCCTTGGTCGGCCGGTCCGCGGTGCGGGTGTCGCCGACGATCTCGGCGAACAGGTCGGTCCAGCCGTGGTGGGCGAGGATCTTGCGCGCCGACGGCTCGGCCTTGCTGGTCGCGAGCGCCATCGTCACGCCGGCGTCGGACAGCGCGCGGAGCAGGTCCTCGACACCGGGGTAGGGGGCGCAGTCCAGGCAGCCGTCCTCGTCGCCGTAGATCCGCCGGTAGATCGGGAGCACCCGGGCGGTGCCCTCGTCGCCCAGGATCGGCGGCAGCGAGCGGTAGAGCGGCGGGCCGAGCAGGTGGGTGCCCAGCGCGGAGTCGGGTACCTCCAGGCCGGCCTCGTCGATGGCCCGGCGCATCGAACCGAGGATGCCGGGGGCGGAGTCGACGAGAGTGCCGTCGAGATCGAGCAGGATGTGGGTCAGCACGCCCCCATTGTGCCCATCCCGTTCGTGCGGCCTCCGTACACTCGTCCGCATGTCGAACAGTCTCTTCGGTCCGCTGTCCGGCACCGCACGCGTCGACACCGTGCTCGACGACGCCGCCTGGATCGCGGCGCTGCTGGAGGTCGAGCTGGCGCTGTCCGCCGTCGCGGCCGAGCAGGGCGCCGTCGACCCGGACGACGCGGACGGCGTCGAGCGGGCGGTCGCGGCCGTCGCCGGGCTCGACCCGGCCGCGCTCGCCGCCGAGTCGGTCGAGGGCGGCAATCCGGTGATCCCGCTGGTGAAGCGGCTGAAGGCGGCCGCGGCCCGGATCCAGCCGGGCGCCGAGCGCGCCGTGCACCCCGGCGCCACCAGCCAGGACGTCCTGGACACCGCCCTGGTGCTGCTCACCCGCCGGGCCGGGCACCGGATCGTCGAGGACCTGACCGCCTGCGCCGACGCCGCCGCCGCACTCGCGGCCGCCCACCGGGACACCCCGTGCGCCGCCCGCACGCTCGGCCAGCAGGCGCTGCCGACCACGTTCGGCCTGGTCGCCGCCACCTGGTGCACCGGGCTGGACCGGGCCCGGGTCCGGCTCGGCGCGCTGCTCGACGCGCTGCCCGTCCAGTTCGGCGGCGCCGCGGGCACCCTCGCCGCGTCGCACCCGCACGGCCCGGCCGTCGCCGACGCGCTCGCCGCCCGGCTCGGGCTCGCCGCGCAGGGCGTCCCGTGGCACACCGAGCGGACCCGGATCGGCGAGCTCGCCGGTGCGCTCGGCGTCGCCGCCGGGGCGTGCGCGAAGCCGGCCACCGACGTCGTGCTGCTGTCCGCCACCGAGCTCGGCGAGGTGTCCGAGGCCGCGCCCGGCGACTCGTCGTCGATGCCGCACAAGCGCAACCCGGCGGCCGCCGTCACCGCGCGCGGATCGGCCCGCCGGGCACCCGGGCTGGTCGCGACCCTGCTGGCGAACGCCGATCACGAGTTCCAGCGGGCCGCCGGTGCCTGGCACGCCGAGTGGGGGACGCTCACCGAGCTGCTGCGGGTCACCGCGGGCGCCGCCGCCCGGCTACGGGTCTGTCTGAGCGGACTGCAGGTGCACCCCGACGCGATGGCCCGCACTCTCGCGCTCGCCGCCGGCGCGCAGGGCGCGGGCAGCGGGCACGCCGCCGAGCTGGTCGACCGGGTGCTCGCCGGGCGGCCCGGATGAGCGAGGAGCGCCGCGAGCAGGTCCGCTCGCTGGCCCGCGGGCTGGCCGTCATCCGGTCCTTCGACGCCGACCATCCACAGCAGACGCTCGCCGACGTCGCCCGGTCCACCGGTCTCACCCGCGCCGCCGCCCGCCGGTTCCTGCTCACCCTGGCCGACGAGGGCTACGTCCGCACCGACGGCAGGCTCTTCGCGCTGACCCCGCGGGTGCTGGAGCTGGGCTGGTCCTACCTGTCCGCGATGGGCCTGCCCGAGGTCGCCGCGCCGCACCTGGAACGGCTGGTCGCGACCGTGCGCGACTCGGCGTCGGTCTCGGTGCTCGACGGCGACCCGGCGACCGGCTACGACGTCGTCTACGTCGCCCGGGTGCCGACCGCCCGGATCATGACGGTCACCATCACGATCGGCACCCGGTTCCCGGCCTGGGCGACGTCGATGGGCCGGGTGCTGCTCGCGGCGCTCCCGGACTCCACACTGGACACCTACCTGGACGGGCTGCGGCCGGAGACGCTCACCGAGCACACGGTCGCCGGCGCCGATGCGCTGCGCGCCGAACTGGAGCGGGTGCGCGCGGACCGGCACTGCGTCGTCGACCAGGAGCTGGAGGCCGGGCTGCGGTCGATCGCGGTGCCGGTGCACGACAGTTCCGGACGGGTGACGGCGGCGGCGAACGTGTCCACCCACGCGTCCCGCCGGGACGCCGCCGCGCTGCGCGCCGAGGTGCTGCCGGAGCTGCGGGCCTGCGCGGCCGCGATCGAGCTGGACCTGCGCGCCTCCGGGTGACGCCGGCCGGCCGGGCCGGGGAACATCGGGACGGCGGCGCGGGTTGGCCAGGACGAGGCACGAGCATTACGGAGGCACGGTGAGCGGACGTCTGCACCTGGCGGTCGAACTCGGCGCGGCGGGCCGGCATCCCGGCGGGTGGCGGCTCAGCACCGACGCGGAGCGGCGCATCGACACCGACGCGGAGCGGCGCATCGACACCGACGCGGAGCGGCGCATCGACACCGACGCGGAGCGGCTCTTCGGCGCCGAGCACCACGTCGGGCTGGTCCGCACCGCGGCGCGCGGCGGGCTGGACCTGGTCGCGCTGCCCGACTCGCTGCTCCCGCCGTCCGACGACCCGGCGGCGCTGCCCGGCACCCTCGACGCGGTCGGCATCGCCGCCCGGGTCGCGCCGGTCGTGCCGGGGATCGGGCTGGTGCCGACCGTGACGGTCACCCACACCGAGCCGTTCCACCTGTCGAAGGCGATCGCGACGCTCGACTTCGTCGCGACCGGCCGGGCCGGCTGGCAGCCGGACGTGTCGCGCACCCGCGCCGAGGCCGACCTGTTCGGCCGCACCACCGACCCGCGCGAGCCCGGCTCGCTGTGGCGGGAGGCCGGCGAGGTCGCCGAGGTCGTCGCCCGGCTCTGGGACTCCTGGGAGGACGACGCCGAGATCCGGGACGCCGCCACCGGCCGGTTCGCCGACCGGTCCAAGCTGCACCACATCGACTTCGCCGGTGAGTTCTTCTCGGTGAAGGGGCCCTCGATCACGCCGCGGCCGCCGCAGGGGCACCCGCTGACGGTGCTGCGCGGCGACGAGCCGGCGGCGCTGGCGGTCGCCGCCCGGTACGCCGACGTCGTCCGGGTCACCGCCGACGGCATCGCCGCCGCGGCCGAGGCCCGGGACCGGGTGCGCGCCGCCGTCGCCGACGCGGGCCGCGATCCCGAGCAGGTCGCCGTGCTGCTCGACGTGGAGACGCTGCTCGGGCCCGGCGCCGCGGACCGGCTCGCCGAGCTGGACCGGCTCGCTCCCGCCGGGGCGGACATCGCGCCGTCGACGCTGCGGCACGTGGGCGACCCGGCCGAGCTGGCGGAGCTGCTGCGCGACGCCGCCGAGGAGCGCGCCGCGGACGGGTTCGTGCTGGTCCCGCTGGCGCTGCCCACCGGCATCGACGAGATCGTGGACGGCCTGCTGCCCGCGCTCGGCGACACCTGGGCGCCCGCCCCCTACGACGGCACCCTGCGCGACCGGTTCGGCCTGTCCCGCCCGGCGAACCGGTACACCGCCCCGGTCGCCTGACCGGCAGACTCCGCGGGGTGCGAGAGCTCACCGCGGACCAGAGTCTGCGCGCGCTGCTGGCCCGCCAGCTGCTGCTCGACCGGGCCGAGCTGCCGGTGCCGCGCGCCCTGGAACGGCTGTGCGGCCTGCAGACCCAGCACGCGCCGTCCGGCTACCTGGGCCTGCACGCCCGGCTGGCCCGGTTCGACCGCGGCGAGCTGACCACGATGCTGCACGACGGCCGGGTCGTGCAGGCGTGGGCGATGCGCTCGACGATCCACATGCTGGCCCGCCGCGATCACGCCCCGTTCACCGCGGCGGTGCGGGCCGAGCAGCGGGCTGGCTGGCTGCGGCTGCGCCGCGAGCTCACCGCCGACGACATGGCCGCGGCCGCGGCCGCGGTGGCCGGGCTGCTCGCCGGCGGGCCGCTGCGACAGGCCGAGATCACCGCCGGGCTCACCGCCCGCGGGCTGCCCGCCGCCGCCTTCCCCGGCGTCCAGCACTGGATCGACCTGGTCCGGGTGCCGCCCGCCGGGACCTGGGACTCGCCGCGGGCGCACGTCTACGGCCTCGCCCCGGCCGGCACCGCGCCCGAGCCCGGCGCTGTGTCCGGCACCGCGTCCGGCGCCGCCCGGACCGGGCTGGCGCGCCGCTACCTGCGCGCGTTCGGCCCGGCGTCGGTACCGGACGTCGCCCGGTTCGCCGGCTGGCCGGTCGGCGTCGCCCGGACCGCACTGGCCGGGACCGAGCTCCGCCGGTTCACCGGCGAGGACGGCGCCGAGCTGGTCGACGTTCCCCGGGCACCGCTGCCCGATCCGCGCACCCCGGCGCCGGTGCGCTTCCTCGGCCCGTTCGACGCCGTGCTGCTGCTCGGGCACGCCGCGCGCGCCCGGATCCTGCCGGCCGCGCACCGCCATCACGTCTTCGCGACGACCCGGCCCCGGTCCGCGCCGACCTTCCTGGTCGACGGCCGGGTCGCCGGCACCTGGACCCACCGGGACGGGCGGATCGAGACGGTCCCGTTCGCGCCGCTGCGCACCGCCGACGCCCGCGCGGTGGCCGACGAGGCGGAGCGGCTGGCGGCCTGGCACGCAACCTGACGCCGCCCCGGCCGGAAACCGACGCCGACTGGCAGGATCTTGCTGGACCGGGCGTTCCTGCCGTCCTACCGTCGGTGCATGCTGCGCAGCGTCTCGGTGCTCGTGCTCGACGAGCTCGCCGTCTTCGAGTTCGGCGTGCTCTGCGAGGTGTTCGGGCTGGACCGCTCGGACGACGGCCTGCCCGTCCTCGACTGGGTGGTCTGCGGCCCCGAGGCCGGCCGCCCGGTCACCACCAAGAACGGCTTCACCATCACCCCCGATCGCGGGCTCGACGCGCTGCCCGGCGCCGACCTGGTCTGCGTCGCCGCCACCGCGCTGCGCGAGTTCCCGCCGGCCGCGCTGGACGCGCTGCGCGAGGCCCGCGCCCGCGGCGCCACCATCCTGTCCGTCTGCTCGGGCGTGTTCGTGCTCGGCGCCGCCGGGCTGCTCTCCGGCCGGCGCTGCACGGTGCACTGGAAGCATGCCGACGAGCTGCGCGCCACCCATCCCGAGGCACTGGTCGAGGACGACGCGCTCTACGTCGACGACGGAGACCTGGTCACCGGCGCCGGCACCGCCGCCGGGATCGACGCCTGCCTGCACCTGGTCCGCCGCGAGCTCGGCGGCGCGGTCGCCAACGGCATCGCCCGCCGGATGGTCGTCCCGCCGCAGCGCGAGGGCGGCCAGCGCCAGTTCGTCGAGCTGCCGGTGCCCGAGTGCACCGCGGACTCGCTCGCCCCGCTGCTCGCCTGGCTGCTCGAGCACCTCCACGCCGAGCACACCGTCGCCGCGCTCGCCCGGCGGGCGGCGATGTCCGAGCGGACCTTCGCCCGCCGCTTCGTCGAGGAGACCGGCACCACCCCGCACCGGTGGATCTCCGCGCAGCGGGTGCTGCACGCGCGCACCCTGCTGGAGGAGACCGAGCTCGGGATGGACGCGGTCGCCGCCCGCGCCGGGTTCGGCACCGCGGCCCTGCTGCGGCACCACTTCCGGCGGGCGCTGGGCGTCTCACCCGCGGACTACCGGAGCACCTTCCGCTGCAACCGGGCCGTCGAGCCCGCGTGACCGACCGCACAGCCCTTCCCGGGCCTGCGAAACGTGTCCGTATCGCACGATGACGGGATGACCGGACCGGCACCGACGACCACCACCACCCGGGAGCGGATGCGCCGCGCCCCGGTCGAGACCGGCCTGGGGATGGCGCCCGATCCGGCGTCCACCCGGGAGGACGTGCGGCTGCGGATCCCGCTGCACGACGGCGTCCGGGACGCCACCGGGCGGGTGCTGCCGCTGCTCCCGGCGCTGCTCGCCGACTCCGGCATCGGCTACCTGGTGTTCTCCACCGGGAAGCTGGCCGCCGGCGCGCCCACCGTGGACCTGCGGCTCGATCTCGCCGGCACGCCCGCACCGCAGGCGGCCTGGCTCACCGCCGAGCTGAGCCTGCTGCACCTCGACGACGAGATCGGCGTCGGCCGCGCCGAGATGCGCGACGACACCGGCGTCCTGGTCGCGCACGCCGTCGTCAGCATGGCGGTCACCGCCGTCCCGGACCGGCCCGGCGGGCTCGCCCGGCCCGGCGGCGCGATCGATCCCGCCGCCGGCGGGTCCCGGGACGGCGGGTCCGGTCCCGGCACCGACTTCCGGTCCGCCATCCCGCCGTTCGACCCGCAGCGGCTGCGGCCCGAGCGGCTCGAGTTCGACGGCGCCGACGCGGTGCTCACCCCCGGCCCGTCCACGGTGAACCTCAACGGCACCACGCACGGCGCCGTGCTGAGCGGCTTCGCCGCCGCCGCGCAGGCCGCCCACCTCGGCGACCCCGCGGCCCGCCCGCTGTCGCTGGCCGTCGAGTTCCTCCGCCCGGCGCACGTCGACGTCGCACTGCGGGCGCGCACCACGACCGTCCGCGACGGCAGGCGGTTCTGGGCGATGCGCACCGAGCTGCTGCTGCCCGACGGCCGCGTCGCGGTCCGCGCGACCGGATCCGGACTGCGTCCCGCTGCGTGATCGCCCGGACGGGGGACGGCTGTTAGCGTCGTCACCAACCGCTCACGGAGGTGCGATCGTGACGTCCGCGCAGGTGCCCACCCCCCGCCCGTACCGGGTCGCGGTGATCGGCTCCGGTCCGTCCGGGCTGTACACGGCCGAGGCCCTGCTGGAGGGGGATCCGGGCGTCCACGTCGACATCATCGACCGGCTGCCCGCGCCGTACGGCCTGGTCCGCTACGGCGTCGCACCGGACCACCTGAAGATGAAGTCGGTGATCCGCGCGCTGGTCACCACCTTCGACGACGCCGACCGGGTCCGCTTCCTCGGCAACGTGCACGTGGGGGAGGGCGGCATCCCCGGCGAGGCGCTGCGCGAGCACTACCACGCCGTCGTGCACGCCACCGGCAGCGCGGTGGACCGCGATCTCGGCGTCCCGGGGGAGGAGCTGACCGGGTCGGTCGGCTCCGGCGCGTTCGTGTCCTGGTACTGCGGTCACCCGGACGCGAGCGGCCCCGGCCCGGCGCTGGACCGGCCCGGCGCGGTGGTGGTCGGCGCCGGGAACGTCGCGATCGACGTCGCCCGGGTGCTCGCCCGCCCGGCCGAGGACCTGGCCGCCACCGACGCGCACGACGCGGTGCTCGACGCGCTGCGCGCCGGTTCGGTCACCGACGTGCACGTGCTCGTCCGGCGCGGCCCGCAGCACGTCCGGTTCACCCCGGCCGAGCTGCGCGCCCTCGCCAAGCTCGACGACGTCGAGATCCGGGTGCACGACGACGGCGTGCTCGCCGCGGGCGTCCCGGAACCGGCCGAGCGGCGGATGCGCCAGGTCGTCGAGACCCTGACCGAGTGGGCGGCCGAGCCGCCCGGGCGGGGCGGCCGCCGGCGGCTGCACCTGCGTTTCCTGCGCTCCCCGGTGCGGCTGCTCGGCACCGGCGGCCGGGTCACCGGCGTCGAGGTCGAGCGCAACGAGATCACCGCGGACGACCGGATCCGCGGAACCGGGGAGACCGCGGTGCTCGACGCGGGGCTGGTGGTGCGCGCGATCGGCTACCGCGGCGAGCGGATCGCCGGCCTGCCGTTCGACGCGGCGACCGGCACCGTGCCGCACGAGGCGGGCCGGGTCGTGCTCGGCGGCGAGCCGCTGCGCGGCAGCTACGTGGCGGGCTGGATCAAGCGCGGCCCGACCGGCGTGATCGGCACGAACAAGGCCGACGGCGCGGAGACCGCGGCGTCGGTGCTGGCGGACCTGCCCGATCTCGGCACGCCGCCCCGGCCGGGTGGCGACGCGGTGCTGGACCGGCTGCGCGACCACGGGATCGAGCCGGTGCTGTGGGACGACTGGCTGCGCCTGGACGCCGCCGAGATCGGGCTGGGTGCCCGGCGCGGTGGCACCGAGCGGGTGAAGATCGCCGACCGGGCACTGATGCTCGACGCGGCCCGGGGGACCGGCGCCCGGTCCTGAGCGTCAGCCGGTGCGCGGGAGCAGCGGCTGGAGCCGCAGGCGCAGCGACCGCTGCAGCAGCGCCGGCCAGGCGTGCACGGCCAGGCCGCCGAGCAGGAGCCACAGTGCGCCCCAGCCGTACCCGGCGGCCGCGGCGGCGACGGTGAGCCCGGCGTGCACCGCGAACCCCGCGGCGTGCGCGACGAGGCTCTCCCGGACGGCCCGGTCGAGCGCGGGGAGGGCGGCCCGGGTCCCGTCGTAGGAGCGCATCCGGGCGACGACGCGGTTCCAGCGGATCCGGTCGAGCAGCCGGTCGAACCGTGCGACGCCGAGCCTGCGGTGCCAGATCCGCTCCGCAGGCGGCACCCGGAGCCAGCCGTCGGGGGTGCGCCGGGTGAGCGGCTCGCCCACCAGCGCGCCGAGCAGCAGGGTCCAGGTGGCGGCGACCACGGCGAACACCGGATGGCCGGGCCCGATCGCGACCCAGAACCCGCCGAGCACCGCCGCGACTACGACGGAGCCGCCGACCGCGAGCAGGTCCCGGGCGGTCGCCGAGGGGTCGCCGGGCGGTGCGGCGCTCAGTACGGGTCGACCGCCAGGACGCCGGGGATCGCGAGCATCCGGCTCTCGAACTCGTCGGCCTCGGCGGGCGTCATCGACATGGTGCAGGTGACCGAGCTGTAGGCGACGCCCTCGCGGACGTCGACCGAGAACTCCCGCAGCGGGCGGCCGCAGGTCTGCAGCGCGGTCGCGAGCTGCATGACGCCGTCCATCCCGTCGCCGGTGACGACGGTGTGCCGGCGGGGCATCCGGGCCGCGATGTCCGCGGGGCCACCGGAGGCGGCGGGGAAGCTGAAGGTGGTGGGTCGGTCGGCGGTGATGCTCATGATGGGAGGGCTCCGTGCGTTGCGCGAGTGAGGCTCAGAACGCGAGCCAGGTCTCGACCGTCGTGACAGTGGACGGGAGGGGTGCGCCTGGATGGGGCGCGGCGCGTCGGCGGCCTGGATCAGCCGACGCGCAGTGCTACTGCCGCGGTAAGTCGTGCTGCGGGCAGCGCTGCGGCCGGAGCAAGGATGTGCTCGACGGGGCGCATGACGATCACAGTAGCAAGCGGGTGCGGCCTGCGCCACACCGGCCCGGTGCCGCGGACGGTCAGTCCAGCCCGATCGCGAACGCGGCGTCGGTGTCGGCCTTGGAGTACGAGCGGAACGCGATGTGGGTGTCGGTGCCGATCACCCCGTCGACCCGGCCCAGCTTGCCGGCGATGATGTCGGCGAGCTGCTCGTGCTCGCGGACCTTGACGATCGCGATGAGATCGACGTCCCCGGCGCACGAGTACACCTCGGCGACCCCATCCAGGTCCGCGATCGCCTGGGCGGTCTCCGGGATCCGGTCGGCAGCGGTGTGCACCAGGACGATCGCGGTGATCACGGGGACTCCCCCTCGGGTCGGGACCGGTGGTCGCGTCCAGGCTAGACGGTGCGGTGCCCGGCGCCGAGGCGACGGCCGTCCGGCCTGGTGCACCGGTGCCTGCGCGCCCCATACTGCCCCGGTGCAACGGCCGGGCGGCACGGCGTCGTTCATCGGCCGGGAGGCCGAGCTGGCGGCCCTCACCCGGCAGGCGATCGGCGGTGCCGGCGGGCTGACGCTGCTGACCGGCGAGGCCGGATCGGGCAAGACCCGGCTGCTGTCCGAGCTCGGCGACCGGGCGGCTGCGGCCGGGGCGCGGGTGCTCCGCGGCCGGGCGGTCCCCGGCGGCGGCGCCTTCCGGCCGCTGGCCGAGGCGCTGGTGCGCGCCGCGCCGCCCGCACTCGCGGCGGACCGGCGCCTGGCGCCCTTCCGGTCGGTGCTCGCCTGGGTGCTGCCGTCGTGGCCGGCCGGGACGGCGCCGTCGACGCATCTCGTCGATCCGGCCCTGGTGCTGGGCGAGGCGGTCCTGGAGCTGCTCGACGTCGTCCGCGACGGTGGCCGGTGCCTGGTCCTGCTCGACGACCTGCACTGGGCGGACGAGGACACCCTCGCGGTGCTGCAGTACGTCGCGCCGTCGCTGCCCGGCTCCGGGGTGCGGGTCGTCGGCGCCGCCCGCAGCGACGAGCGACGACCGGACGGCCTCACCCGGCTGCTGGACGGCCGGGAGGCCGCCCACGTCGCCGTCCCCCCGATGGGGCGCGCCGAGCTGGCCGGGCTGGCGCGGATGTGCGCGGGCGGGGAGCTGGCCCCGGAGCTCGAGACCTACCTGGTGGACGCGGCGGGCGGGCTGCCGCTGCTCCTCGAGGAGCTCGTCGCGCACCTGCTGGGCAGCGGGGCGCCGGGCGACGGCCCCGGTGGACGGCCCGCCGTGCGGGACCTCGCCGGCACCGTCCCGCCCGGGTTCGCGGAGATCGTGCAGCACCGGACCGCCCGGCTGACCGACAAGCACCGGGAGGTGATCGTCGTCGCGGCGCTGCTCGGGCAGGACGTCCGCTGGGAGCTCCTGCCCGCCGCGACCGGGGCCGGGCGTTCGCTCGTCGCCGCCGCGATCCGGGCCGGGGCCGATGGCGGGCTGCTGGCCCTCGATCCGGCCGGGACACCGCGGTGGCGGCACGCGCTCACCCGCGACGCCGTGCTCGCCCGGCTGTCCGCGCCGGAACGGGCCGATCTTGCCGCGACGGTCGCCGACCGGCTGGCCGGCGCCGGGACCGCCGAGCACGAACCCGCCCTGCTCGCCGACCTGCACGCCCGCGCGGGTCGCCCGCACCGCGCCGCCGCGCTGCTGCGCAGACAGGCCGCCGACCACGTCCGCGCCGGTGCCCTCGCGGCCGGGATCGACGTCCTCGAACGCGCCGTCGTGCTGGCCGCGGGCGATCCCGCCCTGGCCGTCGCGGTCCGGGTCGACCACGTCCGGGCGCTCGCGCTCACCGCCCGGGTCGGCGACGCGCTGGCCGGCGGTGACCAGGAGCTGCGCCGGGCCACCGGGACCGGCCGGTCGGACCTCGCGGCGGCGCTCGCCGACGCCTGCCTCGCCGCCGAGCGGTTCGACGACGCCGAGCGCTACCTGCACGAGATCGCCGACCCGGCCGGTCCGCGCGCCCTCGGCCTGGCGGCGCAGCTCGCACTGGGCCGCGGCGATCCCGGCGCGGCGGCCGGGCTGGCCGACCGCGCCGCCGCCGCGGCCCGGCGGGCCGGCCGGCCGGACCTGCTCTGCACGGCGCTCGAGATCGCGGGCCGCGCCCGGCGCCGCTCCGACCCGCGCCGGGCGGGGGAGGCGCTGCGGGCCGCGCTGCGGACCGCCGAGCAGCACGGGCTCGTCCCGCAGCGGATCCGCGCGCTGTCCGAGCTCGGCGTCGAGGAGCTGTTCGAGGCGGGCGACGGCGCGGCGCTGCGGGAGGCCGAGGCGCTCGCCGTCGAGGCGGGGATGCTCGGCACCGCACTCGGGCTGGAGCTGCAGCAGACGGCGCTTGCCGCGGGCACCGAGGGCATGGTCGGCGCGGCGGCCCGCGCCCGGCGGTGCGCCGACCGGGCGGCCCGGCTGCGCCTGGACGGGGTGCGCGGGCACGCGCTGATGTGGGTGGCCCGGGGCCGGGTCCTCGCGGACCACCCGGACGAGGCGGGCCCGATCCTCGACGAGGCCCTGCGCTACTCGGTCAGCCCGGTGCACATCCACGCCACCCGCCACCACCTGGCCGGCCTCGACGCCTGGCTGGACGGCGACACGGAGCGCGCGGTCACCGGGCTGGGCCGCGCCGTCGGCGTCCTGCGCGGGGCGCCCGGGGCCAACGCCACCCCGATCTGGGGGGAGTGGGCGCTGCTGACGACGATCGCCGATCCCGCCGACGGCCGGGCCCGCGCGGAGCTCCGGCGCTCCGACGTCGGCGTGCAGGTGATCAACCGGGCGGCCCTGCGGCTGGCCGACGCCGTCGCCGCGCACCACGATGCAGACGCCGCCGGGGCCGCCCGGCTGCTGGCGCAGGGCCGCGACCTGCTGGTGCGCAGCCCGTTCCACCGGGCCCTGTTCGACTCCTTCCTCTGCACGGCGGACGGCCTCGTCGACCCCATCGCGACCCTGAACGCCGCGCTCGCCTGGCTGGCCGGCACCGGCGAGGTCCGGATGGTCCGCCGGTGCCGGGTGCTGCTGCGTCGCGCCGGGGGAGCGGTGCCCCGGCCCGCCCGCGACAACGGACCGGTCCCGGTGCACCTGCGCGCCCGCGGGGTGACCGGGCGCGAGTTCGAGGTGCTCGGCCTGGTCGCCGAGGGCCTGGACAATCCCGGCATCGCGCGCCGCCTGCACCTGTCGCGGCGCACCGTCGAGACGCACGTCAGCAGGCTGCTCGCGAAGACCGGCGAACCGGGCCGCGGCTCCCTCCCGCACTGGCTCGCGCCCCGGCCCGACTAGATCCGTGAGGCTCCCGGATCCGCGCGGGCGCCCCGGCCGCGATCGTCGTGGCCATGACCAGCACATCGAACACCGCGATCTCCGGCCTCGCCGACGTCGGCGACGGCGTCCGCATCCACTACGAGGAGCGCGGCACCGGCGACACCGTCCTGCTGGTGCACGCCGGCCTCTACGGCGACTGGTTCGCCCCGCTGCTGCGCGAGCCCGCCCTCGACGGCCACCGGATCGTCCGCACCCACCGGTCCGGCTACGGGGCGAGCCCGCGGGTGGACCGGCACCTGACGATCGCCGACCACGCCCGGCACTGCGCCGCCGTGCTCGACCGGCTGGGCGCCGGCCGGTCCTGGATCGTCGGGCACTCCTCGGGCGGCGCCATCGCGCTGCAGACCGCGCTCGACCGGCCGGACCTGGTCGCCGGGCTGATCCTGCTCGAACCGGCACCCAGCCCGTCCGGTCCGGCCGGGGCCGAACTGGGTGAACGGGTCGTCGGGCCGGCGATGGCCGCGCTCGGCGCCGGCGGGGCCGGCGCCGCCGCGAGGATCTTCCTGGACGGCGTCTGCGGTGCGCACTGGGCGCCGCTGCCGGTGCAGCGCAACGGCGACGGCGCCGACGCGCAGCTGCTGGCGGACGCGACCTACTTCTTCGACGACGAGATCCGGGCCGCGATCGAGTGGCACCTCGATCCGGGCGCCGCCGCCGGCCTGGACCGGCCGGTCCTGATCGTGCACGGGGCCCGCAGCCCGGAGCGCACCGGCGCCTACGCCGAGACCGCCGCCCTGCTGCAGGGGATGCTCCCGGACGCGCGCTGCGTCGAGCTCGCCGGTCTCGGTCACGCGATGCCGCTGGAGGACCCGGCCGCGGTCGCCGAGCTCGTCCGCACGACGGTCCGGGGCGGCGCCGGGGCGCACTGACCGGCCGGCGCGGGGCGCTCGGGGACCGGCCGGGCGTCAGCCCGCGGCGAGCTCGGTGGACAGCGCCGCCCAGCGGGCCAGCAGATCGGCCCCGGCCCCGGAGTCGATCGCCCGGGCGACCGTCTCCAGCGCGTCGCCGATCGCGGCGGTGAGGTCGTCCCCGATCCCGCGGTGCGCGGCCAGCGCACCCGCCGCGTTGAGCAGCACCGCGTCCCGCACCGGGCCGGTCTTCCCGGCCAGCAGGTCGCGCACCACGGCGGCGTTCACCTCGGGGGTCCCGCCGCGCAGGTCGTCGGCGGTGGCCGGGCGGACGCCGAGATCGGCCGGATCCAGCCGGGCCCGGCGGACCTCGCCGCCGTCGGCGATCCAGACCGAGCTGGACGTCGTGGTGGTCAGCTCGTCGAGGCCGTCGTCGCCGCGGACGACCAGTACCGACTTGCCGCGCCGGGCGAACACCTCGGCCATCGTCGGGGCGTGCACCGGATCGGCGCAGCCGATCAGCCCGGTCGCCGGCTGGGCCGGGTTGGACAGCGGCCCCAGCAGGTTCATCGCGGTCGGCACGCCCAGCTCGCGGCGGACCCCGCCGGCGAAGCGCATCGCCGGGTGGAACGCCTGCGCGAAGCAGAACCCGATGCCCAGCTCGGCGACGCACCGCTCGACGGCGGCCGGGGTCAGCTCGATCGCGACGCCGAGCGTCTCCAGCACGTCCGCCGTGCCGGACTGGGACGACGCGGCCCGCCCGCCGTGCTTGACCACCGGCGCACCGGCGGCGGCGACGACGATCGCCGACATCGTCGAGATGTTCACCGTGTGCGCCTGGTCGCCGCCGGTGCCGACGACGTCGACGGCCCGCCCGGGCACGTCCACCCGCAGTGCGTGCGCCAGCATCGCGTCGGCCATGCCGGAGATCTCGGCGGGGGTCTCGCCCTTCGCGCGCAGCGCCACGAGGAACCCGGCGAGCTGGGCCGGGGTCGCCTCGCCGGCGAACACCTGACCCATCGCCCAGGTGGCCTCCTCGGCGCTGACGTCCCGGCCGCTCACCAGCCGGCCGATCACGGAGGGCCAGGTGGGTGCGCTCACGCGATGTGTCCTTCTACTTCTGTGCGGTCAGGGTTCCGGCGCGGTGCTCGCGCAGGACCTGGGCGACGACCTCGGCGGACTCGATCGGGTCGAGCGGGTGCACCAGCACGGCGTCGGCCTCCGACCAGGTGGCCAGCCACCGGTCGTCGCGGCGCCGGACGGTCAGCACGATCGGGGGACAGTCGACGATCTCGTGCCGCAGCTGCTTGGCGACGCCCATCCCGCCGGTCGGCTGCGCCTCGCCGTCGAGGACCAGCAGGTCCGCCGCGCCGGCGTCGCAGGCCGCGAGCACCTCGGCGATGCCGCTCGCCTCGAGGTAGGTCACCCGGCCGACGTCCGGGGCGGGCCGGCGCCCGACCGCGTTGATGATGCCCTCGCGCACCTCGGGACGGTGGCTGTAGACCAGCACGGTGCTGGTGCCGCCCGCCGTTCCGCCGGTCGCGCCGCCGATCTCTGCCGCTGCTCCGCTCGCCACCCGTCGGATAGTAGACGGTGCGGGCGGTCCGCCCGGGCGGCCGGGCGCCGGGAACCCGGCGGGGGTCGTCGTTCGTTCCACCGTTGCGGCACCGGGCGCGACACGCCCGCCGCCCGGGCCGGCCGAGGATCTGCTGATCACGGGCACCGTTCGCCGATCGTGATGCGCGGATGGGTATCCCGACAAGCCGTAGAAGTTCGGCTCGGGTCATAATGCCCGGCGTGACGACAGCGGCACCCAACATCAGCGCGCGGATCCATTCGCTGAACCGCCCGAACCTGGTCAGTATCGGCACCATCGTCTGGCTCGCCAGCGAGCTGATGTTCTTCGCCGGGCTGTTCGCGATGTACTTCACCGCGCGGGCGCAGAACGACGGACCGTGGCCCCCGCCCCCGACGGAGCTCGACGTCCCGTACGCGCTGACGATCACGATCGTCCTCGTCGCGTCGTCGTTCACCTGCCAGTTCGGTGTGTTCGCCGCCGAGCGCGGCGACGTGTTCGGGCTCCGCCGCTGGTACGTCGTGACCCTGCTGATGGGCACCTTCTTCGTCATCGGCCAGTCCTACGAGTACTACGTGCTGGCCACCCACCACGCGACGACGATCTCGTCCAGCGCCTACGGGTCGGTCTTCTTCATGGCGACCGGCTTCCACGGCCTGCACGTCATCGGCGGTCTGGTCGCGTTCGTCTACCTGATCATCCGGACCAAGCTGAGCAAGTTCACCCCGGCACAGGCCACCGCTGCGATCGTCGTGTCCTACTACTGGCACTTCGTCGACGTGGTGTGGATCGCGCTGTTCGCCGTCATCTACTTCATCCGCTAGCCGGCTGACCCCCTGACCGCACCCGCCACGACGTCGAGGTTGGAAGACCCCCAGCGATGACCGAGAATCCCGAGGGCGCTGACAGCGCAGCCCAGAACCCACCACCGGGCGGCCGGCCCGAGCAGAAGGCCGGACGCCGCTCCCGCCCGCACGGCAAGACCCACCGCAGGATCGCGGGTGCTCTGGCCATCGGCCTCAGCCTGGTCACCGTCGGCTTCCTCTACACCGCCCTGGCGCCCCAGCCGCAGGTCGCCGAGGCGCAGCCGGACGCCGCTCTGATCGCGCAGGGCGAGCAGCTCTACAACAACACCTGCATCACCTGCCACGGTGCGAACCTGCAGGGCGAGCAGGACCGCGGGCCGAGCCTGATCGGCGTCGGCGACGCGGCGGTGTACTTCCAGGTCTCGTCGGGCCGGATGCCGATGGCCCGCCAGGAGGCGCAGGCCGCCCGCAAGCACCCGCTGCCGATCTTCGACCCGGACACCGCCGAGGGCCGCGCGAACCTGGAGGCGCTGGGCGCCTACATCCAGGTCAACGGCGGCGGGCCGATCACGCCGGCCGAGCGGGGCGAGGCGCTGCGCGGGGACGACCCGGGCCGCGGTGGCACGCTCTACCGGCTGAACTGCGCGTCCTGCCACAACTTCACCGGTGTCGGCGGCGCGCTGTCGTCCGGCAAGTACGCCCCGGCGCTGGCCCCGGCCAGCGAGTCGCAGATCTACACGGCGATGCAGACCGGTCCGCAGAACATGCCGCGGTTCTCCGACCAGCAGCTCACGCCGGAGGAGAAGCGCGACATCATCGCGTACATCAAGTCGGTCAACGAGACCAACGACCCGGGTGGTTACTCGCTGCTGGGCCTCGGCCCGACGGCGGAGGGCATCTTCGTGTTCGTGTTCGTCATGTCCGGGCTGGTCGGTTTCGCGATCTGGTTGGGGGCGAAGAGTTGAGCAGCGAGGTCAGCACCGGGGCGGACAGGCGTCCGACCCGTGAGGAGCTCGACGAGATGTCGCCCGAGCAGCTGGCCCGGTTGGCCGGCGAGCTCGACGAGGTCGAGGTCGTGCACAACACGCCGGCGTTCCCGATCCCGGGGACGCGGGCGGAGAAGCGGGCCGAGCGGTCGGTCGCCCTGTGGTTCGTGATCTCGGCGCTGTCCGGGCTCGCGTTCGTGGTCGCCTTCATCTGGTGGCCGTGGGAGTACGTGAACGTCGGCGAGCCCGGCTACACGATCTACTCGATGTACACCCCGGTGATCGGCTTCACCTTCGGGTTCTCCATCCTGGCGCTGGGCATCGCGGTGATCCAGGCGGTCAAGAAGCTGTTCCCGCACGAGGTGTCGGTGCAGCAGCGGCACGACGGGCCGTCCGACGAGCTGGACCGCCGGACCGTGATCGCCCAGCTGACCGACGCCGGGAAGGGCACCACCCTCGGGCGCCGGAAGCTGATCATCCGTAGCGCCGGGCTGGCCGCCACGGTGGTCGGGATCGGCACCGGTGTGGTCGCGCTCGGCGGGATCATCCGGAACCCGTGGGCCGAGGGCGACGAGGCCCCGCTGTGGCACACCGGATGGCGCCCGGAGAACGGCGAGACCGTGTACCTGCGCACCGACACCGGTATCCTCAGCGAGATCGCACGCGTGCGGCCCGAGGACATGGAGCCCGGATCGATGATGACCGTCTTCCCGTACCGGGAGAGCGAGCGCGGGAACGAGGAGGAGCTGCTGCACGCGCAGCGCGCCTCCGACGCGCCGGTCATGCTGATCCGCCTCCGCCCCGGCACCGTGGTGAACGCGCGCCCCGGTCAGGAGGACTTCAACTACGGCGACTACTACGCCTGGTCGAAGGTGTGCACGCACGTCGGCTGCCCGACGTCGCTGTACCAGGCGCAGGACAACCGCATCCTGTGCCCCTGCCACCAGTCGCAGTTCCTGGCGACGGAGGACGCCATGCCCGTGTTCGGGCCGGCCGCCCGCCCGCTGCCCCAGCTGCCGATCACGGTGAACGATGAGGGCTACTTCGTCGCGGTGAGCGACTTCGTCGAGCCCGTCGGACCTGCGTTCTGGGAGAGGCCGAAGACGACATGAGTTCGATCACCACACCGACGTCCTCCCCGGGAGGGGGGTCGTCCAAGGCCGCCGACGTACTGGACCAGCTCGACCAGCGCTTCCACCCGGCCGCGGGGCTGCGCAAGCAGTTCAACAAGGTCTTCCCGACGCACTGGTCGTTCATGCTCGGTGAGGTCGCGCTCTACAGCTTCATCATCCTGCTGCTGTCGGGCACCTACCTGGCGCTGTTCTTCGATCCCTCGATGGAGGAGATCGTCTACAACGGCCCGTACGACCCGCTGCGCGGCGTGCACATGTCGCGCGCCTACGAGTCGGCGCTGGAGATCTCGTTCGAGGTCCGCGGCGGCCTGTTCATGCGCCAGGTGCACCACTGGGCGGCGCTGCTCTTCGTCGCCTCGATGATCATCCACATGTTCCGGGTGTTCTTCACCGGCGCGTTCCGCAAGCCGCGTGAGACGAACTGGGTCATCGGCATCGTCCTGATCCTGCTGGGCACCTTCGAGGGCTTCACCGGCTACTCGCTGCCGGACGACCTGCTCTCCGGTGTCGGCCTGCGGATCGCCTCGGGCATCACGCTGACCGTGCCGGTCATGGGCACCTGGGTGCACTGGGCGCTGTTCGGGGGTGAGTTCCCCGGCACGGAGATCATCCCGAGGCTCTACATCATCCACGTGCTCGTGCTGCCCGGGATCATCCTGGCGCTGATCGCGGTGCACCTCGGGCTCGTCTGGTACCAGAAGCACACCCAGTTCCCGGGGCCGGGCCGGACCGAGAACAACGTCGTCGGCGTGCGGATCATGCCGCAGTTCGCGGCCAAGGGCGGCGCCTTCTTCGCCGTCACCGCCGGCGTGATCTGCCTGATCAGCGGCCTGTTCCAGATCAACGGCATCTGGCATCTGGGCCCGTACGACGCCTCGCACATCTCCGCGGGTTCGCAGCCGGACTTCTACATGCTGTGGTCCGAGGGGATGGCCCGGATCTTCCCGCCGTGGGAGTTCTACCTCTTCGACACGTACACGATCCCGTCCGCGTTCATCCCGACGGCGGGCTTCCTCCCGGTGCTGTTCCTGGTGGCGGCCGCCTATCCGGCGATCGAACGCAGGTTCACCGGGGACGACGCGATCCACAACCTGCTGCAGCGCCCGCGGGACGTCCCGGTCCGCACGGCGCTCGGCGCGATGGCGATCTCGTTCTACCTGTGGCTCGTGATGTGCGGGTTCAACGACTGGATCGCGCTGTTCTTCCACATCTCGCTGAACGCGACGACGTGGGCGGGCCGGCTGGGTCTGCTGATCGTGCCGCCGATCGTGTACTGGGTGACCTACCGCTGGTGCCTGGGCCTGCAGAAGTCGGACCGGGCCGTGCTCGAGCACGGCATCGAGACCGGCATCATCAAGCGGCTCCCGCACGGCGAGTTCATCGAGGTGCACCAGCCGCTGGCCGGTGTCGACTCGCACGGGCACCCGATCGAGCTGGAGTACCAGGGCACCTCGGTCCCGAAGCGGATGAACCAGCTGGGCTCGGCCGGCGAGCCGGTCCCCGGTTCGCTGCTCTCGCCGGACCCGGCGGACGAGACCAGGGCGCTCGCCCAGGCCCGGCACGAGGTGCACGAGCGCGAGCTCGCCGAGCGCGACGAGCGCGCGGCGGCCCGGCGGGAGCTGGAGTCCCGCCGGGAGGAGCTGTCCGGCCGGCCGGACGACGGCGGCCGCCCGCAGCAGCCGGGCGACTGACCCCCGCGCACGACACGCACGACAGGAAGGGCCCCGCCACCGGCGGGGCCCTTCCGCGTGTGATCACCGCGGTTCCTCGCCGGTGCGGTGCGCCGCGTCCCTGGCCTGCTCCGCCCAGGACCGCCACGGCCCGCCGCCGTGTGCGGGCTCGGCCCACGGCGGATCGCTGCGCACCAGGCGGGTGCCGCCGTCGGTGAGCCAGCGGTGCAGCAGCCGCACCTCCTCGGCGTGCGCGCCGCGCAGCGGCCCCGGCCCGGGCAGCACGGTCTGCGCGCTCCGCCGCAGCGACTCCACCTCCGGCATCGGCCGCACCCCGCGCGGTGCGTTCCCGGCGGCGGCCAGCCGGCCGTGCCGGACGACGGCGAGCTGCCAGCCGCCCGCACCGTCCGGCCGGGCACCCACCACCTCGTCCAGACGGGCCAGCGCCGCGAGAGTGCCCGCGCGGTCGATCCCGGAGGCCAGGTGGGCCAGCCGGTCCCGGGCGCGGGCCGCGGCCTCGTAGCGCCCCTCGGCGGCCCGGGACGCGACATCGGCGGCCAGCGCCCGCAGCGGCGCGTCGTCCCGGCCGGTGACCAGGTCGTGCCAGGCGTCCACCGCGGGCCGGTACTCCTCGGCGGGCTGCAGGCCGGCGCACGGGGCGGCGCAGCGGCCCAGCTCGTGCAGCGCGCACGGGGTGGCCGCGGGGTTGCGGGCCGGGATCCGGATCGTGCACCGGCGCAGCGGCACCGCGTCGAGCGCGGCGTCGAGCACGTCGGTCGCGCCGCGCCGGGAGGTGAAGGGGCCGAGCGCACCGGGCCGCGGCGTCGCGACGACCGAGAGCCGCGGGAACGCCTCCGCGGTCGGCGCCACCCACCAGGCCCGGCCGGGGTTGCGGGAACGCCGGTTGTAGCGGGGGCGGTGCGCCGCGATCAGCCGCAGCTCCCGCACCGACGCCTCCAGCGCGTGCGCGCAGACGACGGTGTCGACCCGCTCGGCCTGGGCGACCATGTCGCGCACCCGGCGCCGCCGCTCCCCGGCGGTGAAGTATGAGCGGACCCGGCGGTGCAGGTCGCCGCTGGTGCCGACGTAGAGGACCTCGCCGCGACCGTCCCGGAACAGGTACACGCCGGGGGCGGAGGGGACGTCGTTCGCGAGGTGCCTGCGCCGGCGCTGGGCGGTGGTCGGGCGGTGCGGTGCGCGGTCGCGCACCAGCTGGAGCAGCTCCTCGATGCTCTGCACGCCGAGGTTGCCGATCCGCTCCAGCAGGTGGTGCAGCACCTCGACGGTGGCCCGCGCGTCGGTGAGGGCGCGGTGGTCGGGCGTGGTGGCGCAGCCGAAGTGCGCCGCGAGCGCGCCGAGCCGGACGCTCGGGCACTCGGAGTGCGGCAGCACGGCGCGGGCCAGCCGGGCGGTGCACAGCACCGGAGGCGACGGCCACGGGCGCTCCTGACGTTGGCAGGCGGCCCGCAGGAACCCGGTGTCGAACGGCGCGTTGTGCGCGACCAGGACCGATCCGCGCAGGTGGTCGAGCACGCCGGGCAGCACCGCGCCCAGCGGTGGCGCCCCGGCGAGCATCGCGTCGGTGATCCCGGTGAGCCGGGACACGTCCGGCGGGACGGGGGTGCCCGGCGCCACCAGGGTGGACAGCTCGGCGAGCCGCTCGCCGCCGCGCACCGAGACCAGGCCGACCTCGGTGATCGCATCCGTGCGGTGGCTGCCACCGGTCGTCTCGAGATCGACGACGCAGAACGTGACGTCGCGCAGGGGGGTGCCCAGCTCGTCGAAGGTGAGCTGCGGGGAGCAGGTGGTCACGGCCGGACGGTAGCGCCGGGGTCCGACAGTATGTTCGAGTGCGCCGGTCCCGGTGGCCGCGCGGCAGTACGGTCGACCCCGCGCAGGCGGAGAAGAATCCGACCGGGACGGGCGGAAGCGGCTCCGACCCGGTGTTCTACGCCGATTCTGCGGGCCGCGGCGTCGGTCACCGATCGGGCACGGCCGGCCACCGGCCCGGCGCGGGCGGCGGCGACCCGACACGGTCGGGGATAGCCTTGACCGATGGCGCACAACGACGGAGAGCAACCGGGGCCTGCGGTCCGCGGCGCCCCGTCGGGCCCGGAGCCCGCCGGGGCCCCGTGCGCGGGCCCGGAGCCCCGCGACGCCGCGGCCGCGCCGGACGCCGCCGCCCCCGCGGACACTGCCGCCGCCGCCCCCGCAGACGCCGAGGACTGGCCGCCGCTGACGGCGCCGCTGCGCTCCCGGCTCGCGGAGATCGCCGGCACCGCCCTCGCCGGGATGCCGGCGGCGGACGTGCCCGGCCCGCTGCGCCGGTTCGCCCGGTTCACCCCGGCGAAGCGGGCCCGGCTCGGCGGCCAGGCGCTAGTCGCCCGCCTCGAACAGGATCCGGCGTTCCGGGCGGCCGTGGTCGCCTGGTGGGCCGAGAACCGGGCGGGCGAGCTGGAGCTCCCGCCGGCCGGCGCCCCGGACGACGGCACAGCCACCGGACCGGGCCCGGCGGGATCCGGTGCGGGCTCCGCTGCGGGCGCCGACGGGGACCACCCGCCGCTACCCGCCCCGGTCGACAAGCTGGACGCCGCGGCGGTCGCCCTGCTCACCGGTGATCCGCTGGCCGCCCGGCGGGTCGCCGAGGCCGAGCAGACCGGTGACCTGTCCTCGCTGCGGGCCGAGCGCGACGAGGCCATCGCGAAGGTGGAGAAGGTCACCGCCGAGCTGGAACGTGCGCAGGCCGAGCTGGCCGAGGAGCGCGAACGGGTCCGGTCGGTGGTGACCGAGCACCAGGCCGAGTACCAGCAGATGCGCCGCCGGGTCAGTGAGCAGGGGGCCCGGCTGCGGGCGGCGCTGGACGCGCGGGCCGAGCTGGAGGCCGAGGTGGCGACGCTGCGCGCGGGCGCCGACGACCGGCTGGCCGCGGCGCGCGCGGACGCCGAGCGGGAACGGGAGCGGGCCGCCGCCGAGCGCAGGCGGGCGGACGCCGCGGCGCGCGAGGTGGCGGCGGCGCGGCAGGCGGCGCGTGAGGCCCGGCGCGGCGACGAGGTGCGCCTCGAGCTGCTGCTCGACACGGTCGGCGGCGCGATCGCCGGGCTCCGCCGCGAGCTCGACGTCGGGGCGGGCGGCCCGCGACCGGCCGATCTCGTCGCGGGCACGGCGGACACCGCCGCCGGCGCGACCGGCGGCCGGGCCGGGCTGCCGGTCGACGGTCTCGCGGCCCTGGACACGCTGCTCGCGATGCCCTCGGTGCACCTGATCGTCGACGGCTACAACGTGAGCAAGACCGGGTACCCGGACCTGCCGCTGGCCGACCAGCGCACCCGCCTGGTCGGGCAGCTCGGTGCGCTGGGCGCGCGGACCGGCGCCGAGATCACCGTGGTGTTCGACGGCGCCGCGGTCAGCGCGGCCCCGCTGCGCGGCGCCCGCGGCGTGCGGGTGCTGTTCAGCGAGGCCGGGGTGATCGCCGACGACGTGATCCGCGATCTGGTCGCCGCCGAGCCGCGGGGCAGGCCGCTGCTCGTCGCGACCTCCGACCAGGAGGTCGTCCGCTCGGTCCGGCGCCGCGGCGCGCACTCGGTGCCCTCCGCGGTGCTGCTGCGCCGGCTCGGCGGCTGACCGGCACGCCCCGCCGGCGACGGGGCCCGGGCCGGTCGCGCCGGGCTCAGCCGACATCGCGCTGCCGGGGCGGCACCACCGGCATCGGCAGCATCGGGCGGGCCGGCTGCTGCGCCCGCCCGGCGCCGGCCTCCACCAGCCGCAGGTGCGGGATCAGCCCCTGCTCGGCCAGCACCTGCAGCGCGCGCCGCTCCGGCTCGGAGAACTCCAGCGGCCCGCTCGCCGGGCCGCCGGCGTGCTCGGCCCGGACCGGTGTGCCGGGCAGCTCGCCCGGCACGTCGACGGGCAGGTAGGGGATCGGGCGGTCGATCTCGGGCACATCCATGAGGACCCCGATCACACAGTCGCCACAGGCGGTGTCGCGCACCTGGCAGCGGTCGCAGTCGACGATCATCACGCCTCCTTCTGGGTCGTACCGGTGGGTCGTCGATCGATCACCGCGGACGCTAGGGGAGGGGTCCGACAGAAACGGCCCACCGGACCGCTGCGGGGACCCGGCAGATCTTTTCGTTGCCGATCCGTAACCGGAGACGTTCCCGCTCGTTCACCTGAACAGCACGACCTCCTCACCGGCCGTGTCGACGGATGGTCCCCCGCCACCCGGACGGCCGAGTCGTGGAGCCCACCCCGAGGGCGACACGGCGGACCGGTGCGGAGCGCGGTTCGTCCGCTCCCCGAGAGCCGGACGGCGGCCCGCATCCCCGACGCGTCCCCCCGCGTGCGGCGCCGCCGTCCCGGCCGTCCCCGGCCCGGACGTGCCCGGTCCGGACCTGCCCGTGCCGTGCCCGGCCCGGGCGCGCGCACCGGCCGTCGGACGCCGTGCGCACCGGCCGCCGACCACCCGGGATACCGTCGCGGACGTGCCCCGCACGCTGCTGGTGACCAACGACTTCCCGCCGCGCACCGGCGGGATCCAGAGCTACCTGCACGATCTCGCCCGCGCGCTGCCGCCCGGTGAGCTCGCCGTCTACGCGCCGGACTGGCCCGGCGCGGCGGAGTTCGACGCCCTCGCCCCGTTCCCGGTGCACCGCCATCCCGGCCCGCTGATGCTCCCCGTGCCGGACGTGGCCCGCCGCGCGGTCCGGCTCGCCCGCGGCCACGGCGCGGAGACGGTGTGGTTCGGCGCCGCTGCCCCGCTCGGCCTGCTCGGGCCGCACCTGCGCGGGCGGGCCGGGATCGGCCGGGTCGTCGCGAGCACGCACGGGCACGAGGTCGGCTGGTCGATGCTTCCCGTGGCCCGGCAGGCGCTGCGCCGGATCGGGACCGACGCCGACGTCGTCACCACCGTCTCCTGCTGGACCCGGCACCGGATCGCCGCCGCGTTCGGGCCGGACGCCGCGCTGGAGCCGCTGCCGCCACCGGTCGACACCGACCGGTTCGCACCCGATCCGGCGGCCCGCGCGGAGATCCGGGCGCGGTACCGGCTGGGTGAGGCGCCGGTCGTCAGCTGCGTGTCCCGGCTGATGCCGCGCAAGGGCCAGGACACCCTGGTCGCCGCGCTGCCGCTGCTGCGCCGCCGGGTCCCCGGCACCCGGCTGCTGCTGGTCGGCGGCGGCCCGTACCGGGACCGGTTGCACCGGCTCGCCGCCCGGCACGGGACGGACGACGCGGTGGTCTTCACCGGCCGGGTGCCTGCGGCCGAGCTCGCCGCGCACCACGCGGCGGGGGACGTGTTCGCGCTGCCCTGCCGGACCCACCTGGGCGGGCTGGACGTCGAGGGGCTGGGCATCGCGCTGCTGGAGGCCGCGGCCGCCGGGCTACCGGTGGTCGCCGGCGACTCCGGCGGCGCCCCGGAGACGGTCGCCGAGGGCGTCACCGGCCACGTCGTGCCGGGCCGGGACGTCGCGGCCCTGGTGGACCGGCTGGCCGGGCTGCTCACCGATCCCGCCCGGGCCCTGGCGATGGGCCGGGCCGGGCGGGACCGGGTGCGGCGGATCTGGGGTGGCCGGGCCGCGGCGGCCCGGCTGCACGCCCACCTGGCCGGACGGACGGCGGCGGATCAGCTCCGCTCGGCGGCCGCCCCGGAGTAGAGGGCCTCGATCTCGCCCGAGTAGGTGTCGACGACGACCTTGCGCTTCACCTTCATGGTCGGCGTCAGCTCGCCGCCGGCCTCGCTGAAGTCGGCGGGCAGGATCCGGAACTTGCGGATCTGCTCGGCCCGCGACACCGCCTGGTTGGCCTCCTCGACCGCGGCGGCGATCTCGCCGCGCAGCTCCGGGTCGTCGACCAGGTCGGACGCGGACCCGCCTGCGCCCTCCGGCTTGCCGTTGCGCTCGCGCCAGCCGGGCAGCGCCTCCGGGTCGATGGTGACCAGCGCCGAGATGAACGGCTTCTGGTCGCCGACCACGATGCACTGGCCGACCAGCGGGTGCGCCCGCAGCCGGTCCTCGAGCACGGCCGGGGCGACGTTCTTGCCGCCGGCGGTGACGATGATCTCCTTCTTCCGGCCGGTGATCGTCAGGAAGCCGGCGTCGTCGAGCTCGCCGATGTCGCCGGAGTGGAACCAGCCGTCGTCCTCCAGGGCCTCCTTCGAGGCGTCCTCGTTGTGCCAGTACCCCTGGAAGACGATGTCGCCGCGCAGCATGACCTCGCCGTCCTCGGCGATCCGGACCGCGCAGCCCGGCACCGGGCGCCCGACCGAGCCGACCCGCTGGGCGTCGAGGGTGTTCAGGGTGATGCCCGCGGTGGTCTCGGTCAGGCCGTAGCCCTCGAGCACCGGCAGCCCGATGCCGCGGAAGAAGTGGCCGAGCCGGGCGCCGAGCGGGGCCGAGCCGGATACGGCGGCGGTGACGTTCCCGCCGACCGCGGCGCGCAGCTTGCCGTAGACGAGCTTGTCGAACAGCGCGTGCTTGGCCTTGAGCACCAGACCGGGGCCGCCGGTGTCGATCGCCTCGGAGTAGGCGATCGCGGTGTCGGCGGCGGCGTCGAAGATCCGGCCCTTGCCGTCGTTGTGCGCCCGCAGCCGCGCGCCGTTGTAGACCTTCTCGAACACCCGCGGCACCGCGAGCAGGAAGGTCGGCTTGAACTCGGCCAGGTCGGGCAGCAGGTTCTTCACGTCCGGGCTGTGCCCGACCACGGTGCGGGTGGTCAGCGCGCCGCACTGGATGACCTTGCCGAACACGTGCGCGAGCGGCAGGAACAGCAGCACCGAACCGCCGTGGGCGAGCAGGTCCGGGATCGTCGAGGCGATCGTGCGGCACTCGCTGAGCAGGTTGCGGTGGGTCAGCTCGCAGCCCTTGGGCCGGCCGGTGGTGCCGGAGGTGTAGATCAGGGTGGCGAGGTCGTCGGCGCGCACCGCGTTGCGGCGCTCGTGCACGACGTCGTCGGCGGTGTCCGAGCCCAGCCCGGTGAGCTGCTCGACCGCGGACGGGCTGTCCGGCGCGGCACCCGAGGGCTCGATCTGCCAGACGTGCCGGAGCTCGGGCACGTCGGCCCGGATCTTGTCGACCGACGCGGTGTGCTCGGCCGTCTCGACGACGATCCCGACCGCACCGGAGTCGGACAGGATCCAGGAGATCTGGTCCGGCGAGGACGTCTCGTAGATCGGCACGGTCACCCCGCCCGCGGCGAGGATCGCGTAGTCGAACAGGGTCCACTCGTAGCGGGTCCGGGACAGCAGACCGATCCGGTCACCGGCCTGGACGCCGGCCGCGATCAGGCCGGCGGCGACCCGGGTGACCTGCTCGGCGAACTCGGCTGCGGTGATGTCGCTCCACACGCCGTCGGCGCCCTTGCGGCGGTAGAGGACGTCCGCGGCATGCTGCGCGGCGTTCTCGAAGACGGCATCGGAGACCGACTCGTCGGCACCCACGGACACCGTGGCGGGGACGCTGTACTCACGCACGGGGATCGACCTCCTGGCGGCCTCGACAGGCAAAATGCGGTCGGCGGCACGCATGCCGACCTGCTGGGACACGAACCTACCGTCAAGTAGGGTCCGAGTACATCGACTCGGGCATAACGGATACGGAACGGACCCGTCCGGCCGTATCGACGGCGGCACGGTACCCCTGTCGGCGGACCGTGGGCAGGGTGGCACGCTGACCGTCGTGCCGAGCGCGTCACCAGTGCAGCCGGGCCGGTCCGTGCCCCCGTCGGTGGACGTCGTCGACGAGACGTTCCTGGCCGTCCCCCGTGAGCGGGTGGCCGCCGAGTTCGCCGACCCGGCCCGCTGGCCGTCCTACTGGCCGGACCTGGAGCCGGAGGTCGCGCACGACCGCGGCCCCGCCGGGATCCGCTGGACCGTCACCGGCGCGCTCACCGGGACCATGGAGGTCTGGTGCGAGGAGGTGCTCGACGGCACCGTCCTGCACTGGTTCCTGCGCGCGTCGGCCGACCGGCCGGACGGCCGGCGCGCGGCTCGCAGCCGCGCCGAGTCCGACCGGCGGCACCGCGCGTTCAAGGCGCACGCGTTCGCGCTGAAGCGCAGGCTGGAGGCCGGGCGCCGGGCTGGCGTCGCACCGGACGGGGGTCGCTGAGTGCGGCTGCACGTCGTCTCCGACGTCCACGGCAACACCCGTGCCCTGGCCCGCGCCGCGGACGGCGCGGACGGCCTGCTCGTGCTCGGCGACCTGCTGGAGTTCGTCGACTACCGGGACCCGGACAACGGCATCATCTCCCGGCTGCTCGGCTCCGGGATCGCCGCCGAGTTCGGCCGGATGCGCCGGATCGGCGCGCCCCGCGCCCAGGTCCAGGGCCTGCTCGAACGGTCCTGGAGCCGGTTCGCCGATCCCGCCGCCGCCGTCGTCGAGGCGGTCACCGCGCAGTACGCCGAGATCTTCGGCGTGCTCGGCGGGCTGGACGTCCCGGTCTGGGCGATCCCCGGCAACGTCGACATGCCCGAGGTCTGGCCGGACGTCGACGGGGTGGTCCGCGCGGACGGCCGGGTGATCGAGATCGGCGGCCGCCGGATCGGTTTCCTCGGCGGGGTGCCGCTCCCGCCCGGCGTCGATCCGCGCCGGAGCGGACCGTGGCAGCCGCACTTCCTGCGGCACGAGGACTGGACCGCCCGCCTCGACGCGCTCGGCCCGGCCGACCTGCTGTGCACGCACGTCCCGCCGGACCTCCCGCTGCTGACCTACGACGTCGTCACCCGGCGGGGCGAGATCGCCAGCCTGCCGCTGGCCGCCCGGATCCGCGGCGAGCAGCCGTCGCACGCACTGTTCGGGCACGTCCACCAGCCGTTGCACCGGCGCACCCGGCTCGGCCGGACGGAGTGCGTCAACGTCGGCCACTTCCGCGCACTCGAGCGGCCCTGCGTGCTGCACCTGTGAGCACGGGATAGCCTCCCGCCATGGCCGACGCGACCACCTCCTCGATCCACATCGACGCCCCGCCGGACCAGGTGATGGCGGTGATCGCGGACTTCGCGTCGTACCCGGAGTGGACCGACCAGATCACCGCGGTCGAGATCCTCGACCCGGGCAGCGGCGACCGTGCCTCCCAGGTGCGGTTCTCGATGGACGCCGGCGCGATCAAGGACTCGTACACACTGGACTACACCTGGGCCGACGACGACCTGTCCGTCTGGTGGACGCTGGTCAAGGGCGGCATCCAGCGCGCGCAGGACGGCGCCTACCGGCTGGAGGCGGACGGTTCCGGCACCACGGTCACCTACGAGCTGTCCGTCGAGGTCAACTTCCCGATGATCGGGATGCTCCGGCGCAAGGCCGAGAAGGTGATCATCGACGCCGCCCTGAAGGGACTGAAGCGGCGCGTCGAGAAGGGCTGAGGCCCGCCTCCGCAATCCGCTTCGGCGGGTCAGGCGGAGCCGGTGTCGCAGCGATCGTTACGCTCCGCGGCGTGCGCGTCGTGCTGTTCACCGGCAAGGGCGGGGTCGGCAAGACCACCCTCGCCGCGGCCACTGCCGCGCTGCTCGCCGGGTCCGGCCGGTCCGCGCTGGTGGTCTCGACCGATCCCGCGCACTCGCTGGGCGACGCGCTGGACGCCGAGCTGGGCGCCGATCCCACCCCGGTCGCGGAGAACCTGTGGGCCGCGCACATCGAGGCCCGGCACCTGCTCGAGGGTGCCTGGGGCGAGCTGCAGGGCCACCTGCGCACGATGCTGGCCGGCGCCGGGGTCGACGAGCTGGTGGCCGACGAGCTGACCGTGCTTCCCGGTGTGGAGGACCTGCTCGCGCTGGTCGAGGTGCAGCGGTTCGCCGACTCCGGTGAGTACGACGTGGTGGTCGTCGACTGCGGACCGACCGCGGAGACGCTGCGGCTGCTCACCCTGCCCGAGGCGCTGTCGGGCTACCTGGAGCGCCTGTTCCCGGCGCACCGCAGGGCGGTCCGCGGGCTGGTCGCGAACCTGGCGGGCGCGAAGAACGACGGCGCAGGCTGGGAGCGCACGGTCGCCGCGCTGGGTGCGCTGGCCGATCAGCTCGCCGGGCTGCGCGGGCTGCTCGCCGACCGCTCCCGGACCTCGATCCGGCTGGTCCTCACCCCGGAGCGGGTGGTCGCCGCGGAGACCCGCCGCACGCTGACCGCGCTCGCCCTGCACGAGCTGCGGGTGGACGCGCTGATGGCGAACCGGGTGATGCCCGGCCCGCCGCCGTCGCTGCGCGGCCCGGCCGCCCGCTGGCTGCGCGAGCGGGCCACCGAGCAGCAGGCGGTGCTGGGCGAGCTGGAGCAGCTCGCCGCGGACGTGCCGGTCACCGCGGTCCGCTACACCGCCGCCGAGCCGACCGGCGTGGGGTCGCTGCGCGAGCTGGCCCGTTCGATCTACGGCGACCGGGACCCGGCCGGGGCGCCCGAGGAGCGCGCGCCGCGGCCGCTGATGGAGCTGCGCCGCACCGCGGGCCAGGGCGTCTCCGCCGACACCGAGTTCGAGCTGGACGTCGCGCTGCCCGGCGCCGAGGACGCCCCGCTGGACCTGGCCCGGGTCGGCGACGACATGGTCGTCGGGATCGGGTTCTCCCGGCGGATGGTGTCGCTGCCGTCGGTGCTGCGGCGCTGCGAGGCCACCGGTGCCCGGCTGGAGGGCACCGGCGCGCACGCCCGGCTGGTGATCACCTTCGTGCCCGATCCGGGCACCTGGATGACCTCGTGACGGCCGGTTCCTGCGGCACCCACGGCGGCTTCCCGGACGACCTGCGGGAGACCGCGCTGCACCTGCTCGAACGGCTGCGGGTCGCGCTGGAGCCGGTCGCCGGCGGCGCGGGCACCGAGCCGGCCCCCGGCGCCGCCGGCTCCTGCACCGCCTGCCCGGTGTGCGCGCTGCTCGCCGTGTTCCGCGGCGAGCGGTCGGAGCTGGCGGAGTCGCTGGCCGGGCACGCGACCGGGCTGCTCGCGGTGCTGGTGGCGGTGCTGGAGCAGGACGGCGAGCCCGGCCGGTCCGGCGAGCCCGGCCGGCCCGACGAGGGCGGCGCCCCGAACGGCAGGCCCGGCCAGAACGGCCAGCACGGTCAGCACGGCCAGCACGGTCACACCCGCCCCGGGCACGGCCGCCCCGGCACCCGGACCCACGGCGGCCGGTCCGTGCAGCGGATCGTGGTGCACCGGACATGACCCGCGCCCTCACCGTCGGCGTCGACGTGGGAGGGACCAGCGTGCGGGCCGGGGTGGTCGGCGACGACGGCGAGGTCCTGGACACCGTCTCGGCCCCCACCCCCGGCACCGACGACGCGCTGGAGGCGGCCATCGCCGGCGCCGTCGACGAGCTGCGCGGCAGGCACCGGGTGTCCGCGGCCGGGCTCGCGCTGGCCGGGTTCGTCGACGCCGGCCGCGGGCTGGTCCGCTACGCCCCGCACCTGTCCTGGCGGGACGCCCCGGTCGCGCAGCGGATCTCGGAGCGCCTGGGCGGGCTGCCGGTCGTCGTCGAGCACGACGCGAACTCGGCCGCGCTGGCCGAGCGCCGGCACGGGGCCGCCGCGGGCGCGTCCGCCGCGGTGCTGATCGCGCTGGGCACCGGGATCGGCGCGGCGCTGCTGCTCGACGGCGAGCTGTACCGCGGGGCGCACGGCGTCGCACCCGAGCTGGGGCACCTGCGCGTCGTCCCGGACGGCCGGGCCTGCCCGTGCGGCAAGCGCGGCTGCTGGGAGCGCTACTGCAGCGGCACCGCGCTGGCCGCGACCGCGCTGGAGCTGATCTCCGGGCCGCACCCGCCCGGCCCGTCGGCGCTGGCCAGGGAGGCCGCACGGGACCCGGGCCGGATCACCGGCAGGCGGGTCGGCGCCGCGGCCAGGGAGGGCGACCCGATCGGCCGGGCCGCGATGGCCGAGCTGGGGCACTGGCTGGGGGAGGGGCTCTCGCTGGTCGCCGACGTGTTCGATCCGGACCTGGTGGTGATCGCGGGCGGGGTGTCGGCGTCCGCGCCGCAGTTCCTGGACGCGGCCCGCGAGCACTACGCACGGATCGCCACCGGCGCCGGGAACCGGCCGCTGGCCCGGATCCGCACCGCGCAGCTCGGCGCGGCCGCGGCCGTGGTGGGCGCGGCGACGCTGGCCAGGGAGGCCGTCGCCGGGCCCGGGGCCGGCTAGAGCCGGGAGCCGTCGTCGTGCGGGTCCGGGCCGTCGTCGCCCGGCTCGCCGGTCCACAGCCGCAGCACCAGCCAGGTCAGCCCGGCCGCCATCAGCACCAGACCCAGCGGGAGCGGCCAGCTGCCGCTCGCCCCGATCAGTCCCGGCGAGATGCACAGCACCAGGCCCAGCCCGATCAGCCCGCCGCCGACGACGGCGGGCGGGCCCGGCCGCGGCAGCGGCGGCGGCTCGGGCGGGTGGTAGTGGTCGTCGTCCTCGGTCTCGGCCGACGGGCCCGGCCGGTGCACCGGGCGCTCGCCGGGCTGCACCGTGGGCTCGGCCGGCTCGGCGCGCTCGCCGGGCCAGTCGGGCACCGAGCCCTCGTCGCGCCATCCCGCGACGATGGACTCGAAGTCGTCCTCCGGTCGGTCTCCCCGGCCGCGTGCTGGGTCCATGCCCGTCCTTCCCGGCCCCACCGGCGCATGCCGGGCCATCCTGTCACGCCCCGCCGCCGGGCCGCACCGGGCCGGGCACCGCCCGGCCGGGCGCGGGCACGGCCCCGTTGTGGGGAGCACCGAGGGCTCCGTAGGCTGTCGCCGGAAGTCGTAGGGAGGCAGCGCAGGGTGCTGTACTGGTGGTCCAAGTTCGTGCTGCTCGGCCCGCTGATGCGGGTCTTCTGCCGACCCGAGATCGTGGGCGCCGAGAACGTGCCCGAGCGCGGGGGTGCGATCCTCGCCAGCAACCACCTCGCGGTGGCCGACTCGTTCTTCCTGCCGCTGATGCTGCCGCGGCGGGTCACGTTCCTCGCCAAGCGCGAGTACTTCACCGAGCCCGGGATCCGCGGCTGGCTCAAGAAGCAGTTCTTCACCGGCGTCGGCCAGGTCCCGGTGGACCGCTCCGGCGGCTCGGCCGCGCGGGCCGCGATGGACACCGCGGTCCGGCTGCTCGGCGAGGGCAAGCTGCTCGGCATCTACCCCGAGGGCACCCGCTCGCCGGACGGGAAGCTCTACAAGGGCAAGACCGGCGTCGCCCGGATGGCCCTGGAGGGCGGCGTCCCGGTGATCCCGGTGGCGATGGTCGGCACCGACAAGGTCAACCCGATCGGCTCGAAGATGTGGCGGCCGCGCAAGGTCCGCATCGTGATCGGCGAGCCGATCGACTTCTCCCGCTACGAGGGCATGGCCGGTGACCGGTTCATCGAGCGCTCGATGACCGACGAGATCATGTACAACCTGATGGAGCTGTCCGGGCAGACCTACGTCGACCTCTACGCCGCCTCGGTCAAGGAGCGGGCCGCCACCGGCTCGCCGCCCCCCGCGCCGGCCCGGCCCGGCCCCCGTCGTCCGGACGCGAACGTGCCCGACTCCCGCGCCAGCTGAGCGGCCGGGTACACAGGTCCCACCATGCGCTTCTTCTACGACTGCGAGTTCATCGAGGACGGCACCACGATCGACCTGGTGTCGATCGGCGTCGTCGGCGAGGACGGCCGCGAGTTCTACGCCGTGTCCACCGAGTTCGACCCGGACCGCGCCGGCAGGTGGGTCCGCGCGAACGTGCTGCCCAAGCTCCCCTCGCCGGCCGACCGGGCGTGGATGTCGCGGGCCCGGATCCGCGACGAGCTGCTGGAGTTCTGCACCTCCGCGCCGGGCGACGTCGAGCTGTGGGCCTGGATCGCCGCCTACGACCACGTCGCGCTCTGCCAGCTGTGGGGCGCGATGCCCGCGCTGCCCCGGCCGATGCCCCGGTTCACCCGGGAGCTGCGCCAGCGCTGGGAGGACGCGGGCCGCCCCACGCTGCCCCCGCCGCCGCGGGACGCGCACGACGCGCTCGCCGACGCCCGGCACAACCTGCGCCGCTGGGAGGTCATCGCCGAGGCGCTCGGCACGGGGGCCGGGGCGCCGGCACCGATCGCACGGGCCTAGTCTGGGTGTCGTGAACTGGTCCGTCGACGCGCCGATCGACGTCCTCCCGGAGCTGCCGCCGCTGCCCGCGGACCTGCGCTCCGCGCTGGACGACGCCCTCTCCCGCCCCGCCCAGCAGCAGCCCGAGTGGCCCGAGCCGTCGCGGGTGGGTGACGTCCGGAAGGTGCTCGAGTCGGTCCCGCCGGTCGTGCTCCCGCCGGAGGTCGACCGGCTGCAGTCGCGGCTCGCCGACGTCGCCAACGGCGAGGCGTTCCTGCTGCAGGGCGGCGACTGCGCGGAGACCTTCGTCGACAACACCGAGCCGCACATCCGGGCGACCATCCGGACGCTGCTGCAGATGGCCGTCGTCCTCACCTACGGCGCGTCGATGCCGGTGGTCAAGGTCGGCCGGATCGCCGGCCAGTACGCCAAGCCGCGCAGCTCCCCGGTCGACTCGGCCGGGCTGCCGTCCTACCGGGGCGACATCGTCAACGGGCTCGCACCGGACCCGGCGGGCCGCATCCCGGACCCGTCCCGGATGATCCGCGCCTACGCCAACGCCTCGGCCGCGATGAACCTGGTCCGCGGGCTCACCGCGACCGGCATGGCGGACCTGACGAAGGTGCACGACTGGAACAAGGACTTCGTCCGCACCTCCGCCGCGGGCGTCCGCTACGAGGCGGTCGCCGCCGAGATCGACCGCGCCGTCCGCTTCATGGACGCCTGCGGCGTGCGCGACCACAACCTGCACCAGGTCGAGTTCTACGCCAGCCACGAGGCGCTGCTGCTCGACTACGAGCGGGCGATGCTGCGGCTGGACCTGGAGCGGGACCAGACCGGCGGGGAAGCCCCGAAGCTCTACGACCTGTCCACCCACTTCCTCTGGATCGGTGAGCGCACCCGCCAGCTCGACGGCGCGCACGTCGCGTTCGCGGAGCTGCTGGCGAACCCGATCGGCATGAAGATCGGCCCGTCGACGACGCCCGACCAGGCCGTCGAGTACGTCGAGCGGCTGGACCCGCTGAACCGGCCCGGCCGGCTGTCGCTGATCTCGCGGATGGGCAACGACAAGGTCCGCGACGTGCTGCCGGCGATCGTCGAGAAGGTCACCGCGTCCGGGCACAAGGTCATCTGGCAGTGCGACCCGATGCACGGCAACACGCACGAGGCGTCCACCGGCTACAAGACCCGGCACTTCGACCGGATCGTCGACGAGGTGCAGGGCTTCTTCGAGGTGCACCGCTCGCTCGGCACCCACCCGGGCGGCATCCACGTCGAGGTGACCGGCGAGGACGTCACCGAGTGCCTGGGCGGCGCGCAGCGGATCTCCGACACCGACCTGGCCGGCCGTTACGAGACGGCGTGCGATCCGCGGCTCAACACCCAGCAGAGCCTGGAGCTGGCCTTCCTGGTCGCGGAGATGCTGCGCGGCTGAGTAGTCCTACCGGGCAGCGTGTCCGCTTCGTCCGGCTACTGTCGCTCGCGTGACGACCTTCCACATCGTTCTCCTGGGCATCGCGGGGATCATGGGTTACCTCGCGTACCAGCGGTTCCTGCTCGCCCGGGAGAACCACGAGCGGTGGACCCGCGGTCTCGGGGCCGCCGAGGTCGGTCTCGCCGATCTGGTCGAGATGGCCGGGGCCGCGTCGGCCCAGGTGGGCCCCGGGGCGTTCCGCCAGGTCGTCACGCTCACCGGCGTCGCCGAGGGGGAGACCCGCGCCGCCCCGCTCAGCGGCGCGGACTGCCTGTGGTTCCGGGAGCGGACGCTGCGCCGCTACCGCGGTGACAAGGGCACCGAGACCGAGGTCGTCGGCGACCGCCGCGGCGGCACCCGGTTCACCCTGCGCGACGGTGACGCCGTCGTCACCGTCGATCCGGTCGACGCCCGGGTGGACCTCCCGGTCGCCGAGCGCCGCGAGGACGGCCCGGACCCGGACGAGGGGATCGACCTGGGCCTGCTGCGGATCGGCTCGGGCACCCAGGGCTACGAGCGCACCGAATGGCGGATCGAGCCGGGCGAGCGGATCACCGTCATCGGGGAGGCCCGGTGCGCGGCCGGCGGGGTGCGGGTCGCGGCGGGCCCGGAGCAGCCGCTCACCCTCACCACCGCGGACCGCAGCGACCATCTCGACGCCGAACGCCGGCGCAGCCGGGACGCGATCCGCTCCGCGGCCGGGCTCGGTGCGGGCGCCGTCGTGCTCGCGGTGCTCGCGTTCCTGGTGTGACGGGCGGGTCGGCCGGGCTCAGAGCACGGTCAGGGTGATCGTGTCGCCCGGCTCGGCGTCGCCGGCCGACGGATCCTGACCGACGACGCGGCCGTCCCGGCGGCCGAACGGGAAGCTCCGGTCGATGTCGACGTCGAAGCCCTGCGACTCGAGCAGCTCCTCGGCGTCGTCGGCGCGCATGCCGATCACGAACGGCACCGCGGTGGTGTCGGATTCCTCGTCGCTCGGCGGCGGCGGTGGCGGGGCGGGCTCCGGGCCGCGGCTGGTCACCAGGGTGACGGCGGAGCCGCCCGGCAGCCGGGTGCCCGCCGCCGGATCGGTCCGGATCACCGCGCCGCTGGGCACCTCGGCGCTGAACTCCTCGGCGGCCGTCGAACGCACCGGGGTCAGCCCGGCCCGGCGCACCGCCTCCTCGGCGGTCTCCACGGCGCTGCCGGCCGGGACGTCCGGGACGGCGGGCCGGCCGGTGGAGACGACGAGGGTGACCGACGAGCCGCGCAGCACCCGGGTGTCCGGGGCCGGATCGACCGAGGCGACCAGATCGGCCGCGACGTCGTCGTCGGCCTGCTCGGTGATCGACGGGGTCAGGTCGGCCTCCGCGACCAGCGCCGTCGCCCGGTCCCGGTCCAGCCCGGTGACCGCGGGCATCGTCGTCCAGCGGCCCGAGCCGAGCCACCACGCCCCGGTGCCGGCCAGCGCGGCGAGCAGCACCAGCAGCACCATCCAGAGCGTGAAGACGCGGCGGCTGCGGCGCCGGTCCGCGCGCAGGTCGGCCGCCGACAGCGCCTCCGGCTCGCTGGCCGGGGTGACGGCGGTGCCGTGCGCGCCGACCAGGGCCTGCGCCCGGGTGCCGCCGGGGCCGCGCGGCTCGGCACCGGTCGCCCGGTGCCGCCGGGGCCCGGCCGGGAGGGTCGCGCCGTCGTCGACCGGCGGCGGGCCGGGCGACCGCGGCACGCCGTCGCCGGTCAGCCCCAGCCGGTCGGCGACCTCCAGCAGCTCGCGGCGGAAGTGCTCGGCGTCGACCGGCCGCTTCGCGGGATCGCGGGCGGTCGCCCGCGCGACGAGCGCGTCCACCGCGGGCGGCAGGCCGGGCACCGTCGCCGACGGCGGCGGGACGTCCTCGTTCACGTGCCGGTAGGCGACCGACAGCGGATTGTCGGCGGTGTAGGGCGGGTGGCCGGTGAGCATCTCGTAGAGCACGACACCGGCGGCGTAGACGTCGCTGCGGCCGTCCGCGCGGCCGGACACGACCTGCTCGGGGGAGAGGTAGGCCATCGTCCCGAGGATCATCCCGGCGTGGCTGACGCCGGCCTCGGCGGCCGCGGTGAGCAACCCGAAGTCGGCGACCTTCACCTCGCCGGACGAGGAGATCAGCACGTTCTCCGGCTTCACGTCGCGGTGCACCATGCCGAGCCGGTGCGCGCGGGCCAGACCGGCCAGCACCGGCTCCAGCACCCGCACCGCGGCGGACAGGCCGAGCGCGCCGCGGGCCCGCAGCACGTCGCGCAGGGTGCCGCCGTCGACCAGCTCCATCACGACGAACAGGCTCGGCTCGCCGAGCGGCCCGGCAGGCACCGTGCCGCGATCGTACACCGCGACCACGGCCGGATGGTCGATCCGGGCGGCGAGCCGCGCCTCCCGGTCGAAGCGGGTGCGGAACGCGTGGTCCCCGGCCATCCGGGGGTCCATCACCTTGATCGCCACCGCACGCTCGAGCCGGGTGTCGGTGCCGTGGTAGACGGTGGACATGCCGCCGCGGGCGAGGACCGGCCCGACCCGGTACCGGCCGTCGAGCAGGGCGGGGCCGGGGCCGTCCGCCATCACCGGACCGGCCCCATCCGGCGTGCCGGGATCGACCGGTCCGGACGGTGCGCTCACGCCGGGAAGGCTACTTCAGCGACCCTTACCCGCCGTCCGGGTGGGTACGGCACGCCGAGCGTCCGCCCGCGGACGGTGCGTGCCCGGCCACCGCGCGCGACACGGCCCGGGTCCCGGAGTGTGGGGTGCGGGGAGCGGATGTGGAACAGTGTCCGTCTGTGAGCGAGACCCTCCCCGCGGCCGTCACGGAGGAGACGCTGACCGTCTCCGACGTCGCCTCCCGGCTGTCGATCCCCGCATCCCGCGTCCACCAGCTGGTCCGGGAAGGCCAGCTCCTGTCGTTGAAGCACGACGGCCAGGTGGTCGTCCCCGCCGTGTTCCTGGACGGGAACGACGTGGTGCGCGGCCTCAGCGGCACGATCAGCGTGCTGCGCGACGGCGGCTACGACGACCGCGCGATCCTGACCTGGTTGTTCACCGAGGACGACTCCCTGCCCGGTTCGCCGATCGGGGCGATCGGCGCCGGCCGGCACAAGGAGGTCAAGCGCCGCGCCCAGGCGATGGCGTTCTGACCGGCGCGGCCCGCCCGGTCCGTTCCCGGGCCAGCTCCCGGCCCCTGGCCAGCACCGCCCGGCCCAGGCCGGGCAGCGCGACGGCGGCTCGGCGCCGGTTCGGCACCGCGACCCGCCGCTGCAGGATGTCGTAACCGGCGTCGGCGATCTCGTCGAGGATCCCCGCGTACAGCGTGCGCGCGGTGCCCACGCAGGCCCGGGACACCGGCTCCAGCATCGGGATCCCCGGGTCCGCGCGCCGGTAGGTGGCCCGGGTGCGGGCCACCAGGTGGGCGAGCGCGCGCCGCACCCGCGGATCGGGCCGCCCGGTGCGCCGCGACCAGGCCAGCAGCTCCCGGTCCACGCCGAACGCGGCCAGCTCGTCCGCCGGGAGGTAGACGCGGCCGCGGTCCAGGTCCTCGCCGACGTCGCGCAGGAAGTTCGTCATCTGGAAGGCGACGCCGAGCAGCGCGGCGTGCGGCTCGGCCTCGGCCCGCGGGACCACGGTGCCGAGCACCGGCAGCGTCTGCAGCCCGATCACGGCGGCCGAGCCGTGCACGTAGACGGCCAGGTCGGCGTCGGTCGGGTAGCCCTCCACCGTGAGGTCCATCCGCATCGAGACCATGAAGTCGCGGAACAGCGACGGGTCCAGCGCGTGCCGGCGCGCGGTCTCGGCGACGGCGAGCACCTCGGGCCTGCTCCCCGGCTGCGGTGCCCCGTCGAGCGCGGCCGTCAGCTGCGCGTCCAGGGCGTCGAGCGCCGCCCGCGGACGGCCGCCGCCCGCACCGTCCGGATCGTCGACGATCTCGTCGGCGTACCGGGCGAACCCGTAGAGGGCGTGGATGTCGACCCGCCGCTCCGGTGGCAGCAGCCGGGTCGCGAGGTAGTAGGTCCGGCCGTGTTCGGCGTGCAGGGCGCGGCAGGCGGTGTACGCGGCCCGCAGCGCCGGGTCGGTCACCCCGGCGGCGTCGAGCTCCGCGCGCCCCGCCCGCTCAGCCGCCGTCGCGGGCACCGTCGGTCACCGGGGAGGGGCCGGCCGGGCGACGACCGGCACGCAGGCCGAGCGGATCCGGCCGGAGCAGCGCGACCGCGGCGAGCAGCCCGGCGGCGGCGCACAGCAGGAGATAGGGCGGCGCGTAGAGCGCGGTCTCGCCGTCCGGGAAGTAGACGATCATCAGCCAGATCGAGCCGAAGACCACCCACTGCAGCCCGCGAGCGCTCCACGCGGTCATCGCGAGCAGGCAGAAACCCCAGCTCAGGTACCACGGCAGCGTCGTCGGCGCGAGCACGGCGGCGAGTGCCAGCGCGATCGCCGCGTTGCGGATCGCGATCGTCCCGCCGTCGCGGGCCAGCCACCACAGCGCGACGATGAGCACGCCCAGCACGCCCGCGCCGATCGCCCGGAAGACCTCGACGAACGCCTGCTGGTTCAGGCCGTCCACGAACATCCCGGCGACGGCGTGCGCCACCTGCCCGGCGCCGGTCGACCAGGACAGCCAGTTGACGATCATCGACGGTGCGCTGAGCGCGGGCAGCCAGCCCAGCCCGTAGCCGGTGGCCCAGGTGCACGCCCCGAACACCGCGACGAACACGGCGACCGAGGGGAGCCCGGCCCGCACCAGCCGGGACCAGAACGGCCCGGTGAGCTTCGCGGCCCAGACCAGGACCAGGAACGGCAGGATCAGGCCGGCCGAGGCCTTGACCGCCATCGCGAGCGAGGCGACGACGATCGCCCAGAGGAACCGGTCGCGCAGCGCGAGCAGCGCCGCGAGCGGCAGCAGCCCGACGACCAGCAGGTCGTTGTGCACGCCGCCGACCATGTGCACGACCATCACCGGGTTCGCGACCGCGATCCACAGCGCGACCGCGGGCCGGCCGCCGAGCCGCCGGGTCAGCGCCGGGAGCACCGCCACCAGCAGCACCAGGCCGCTGACCAGCATCAGCCGCATCGCGATGACGCCGAGCAGGACGTTCTGGCCGACCAGCAGCACGATGCCCTGTGCCAGCAGGATGAACAGCGGGCCGTACGGCGCCGGGGTGTCCTGCCAGAAGAAGTGCACATTGTCGGTGAAGATCCCGCCCATCGTGTCCGGCCCGAACCGGTACGGGTCGTACCCGGCCAGCGGCAGGGCGCCCTGGGCGAGGTAGCTGTACGGGTCCCGGGTGAACAGCGGCGGGGTGACCAGCATCGGGATCATCCAGACGCAGGCCGTGGTCAGCACCGCGCGCCCGCCGACCCGGTGGGCGAGGACGTCGCGGCCCAGCCGGACCCACGCCCAGACCATCAGGGCCAGCCCGGTGTAGACGACGATCCCGGCGATCATCGCCCCGTGGCCGTAGCGCCAGAACGACAGCGGCGAGTTGCCGAGGATCGGATCGCGCACCGGAATCCCGCCGGCGCCCGGCGCGCCGAGGAACATCAGCACCGTGCCGGCCAGGCCGAGCAGCAGGGTGCGCCGCGGCGGGTCGCCCAGCCGCGCGGTGAGCGTGCCCCAGCGGGACCTCGGGGACCCGCTGCGCGGGTCGCTCGGGTCACCGGCCGCGGTCACCGGCTCCGGTGCCGCGGGGCGGGGGATCGGGGGCGAGGGCTGGGCGGTCATCGTGGCCGGAATGATTCCACGCCCGGCTCAGCGGGCGACCCGCGACCCCGCGCCGCGACCGGCCCGCTCGGGCGAGCGCGGCCCGGTGATCCGCTCCGCCGCCAGCCGCCCGGAGACCAGTACCGGGGGGATGCCGACGCCGGGGGTGGTGCCGCAGCCGGCCAGCACGGCGTTGGACACGCCGCGCACCAGGTTCCGCGGCCGGAACGGCCCGGTCTGGGCGAGCGTGTGCGACGCGGAGAACGGCGTCCCGGCGGCCATCCCGGCGGCGGCCCAGTCGCGCGGCGTCCACAGCCTGGTCCAGCTCGGGGTGGCCCCCGGATCGGCCAGGCCGCGCTCGACGAGCACGCCGAACAGCTCCTCGGCGTAGGCGGGGCCGATCCGGTCCCAGTCGATGCCGGGGGCGACGGCGGTGTTCGGGCACGGCGCGAGCACGCTCATCAGCTCCCGGCCGTCGGGCTGCAGCCCGGGATCGGTCAGGCCGGGCCGGGTGACCAGCAGCGACGGATCGCTCATCAGCCGGCCGCGGTCGATGATCTCGCGGAAGGTGCCCTCCCACGAGCCGCCGAACGAGATCGTGTGGTGGTGCCGGGCGACGCCGGGGGACGGGGTGGGCATCCCGGCGTGCACGACGACCGCGCTCGGCGACCAGCGCAGCCCCAGCGGACGGCGCGGCGCGCCGCCGAGCAGGTCGTAGGCCGCGGGCAGCTCCGGGGTGAGGACGACGGCGTCGCAGGCGGTCTCGATTTCCTCGCCGCCGCCGGCCGGGACCGACCGCACCGCGGTGACCCGGTCCCCGGACCGGACCAGCCGGGTCACCCGGCTGCCGTAGCGGACCTCGGCACCCGCGTCGGCCGCAGCGCCGGCCAGCGCGGTGCCCATCGCGCGCATGCCGCCGCGCGGGAACCACACCCCGGCGACGGTGTCCATGTAGGCGATCACGCCGTAGGCACCGAGCGCCCGCTGCGGGGCGACGCCGGCGTAGAGCGCCTGGAAGGAGAAGATCCGGCGGAGCCGCTCGTCGGGCAGGAACCGGTCGATCCGCCGTCCGAGCCGGCCGAACCCGCCGAGCGCGACCAGCCGGGCCAGGTCCGGCCCGACCAGGGAGAACGGCGAGTCCAGGTTGGCGTCGATGAAGGAGTCCATCTCGGCCCGGTAGAGGTCGGTCAGCCAGCGCCGCAGCCGCCGGTAGCCCTGCGCGGACTCCGGGCCGCAGGTCTCGCGGACCTCGTGCTCCATCGCCGCGGCGTCGGTGTGCACCGCGATCGCCGAGCCGTCGGCGAACTCCGCCCGGTAGGCCGGATCGAGCCGCACCAGGTCGAGCCGGTCCGCGGTGCGCTCGCCGACCGCGGCGAACGCCGAGTCGAGCAGCTCCGGCATGGTCAGCACGGTCGGCCCGGTGTCGAGCCGGTACCCGCCGTGCTCGTCGGTGACGTCCAGCCGCCCGGCCCGCCCGCCGGGGAACTCCTCCCGCTCCAGGATCGTCACCCGGCGGCCGGCGCCGAGCAGGTGCAGCGCCGTGGACAGCCCGGCCAGCCCGGCGCCGACGACGACCACGTGATCGGTGCGGCCGGGCACCGTCCGCACGCCGCTCACCAGGCCCGCCGGGTGGCGCGCTCGGCCAGCTCGAACAGCCGGGCGCGGGCGGGCTCCAGCACCGGCGCGGCGTCCAGCGCGTCCAGCGCGGACCCGGTCAGCGCGGCGATCCGCTGCTCGACGACCTGCACCGCACCCAGCTCGGACAGCACCGAGCGGACCCGGTCGAGCGCCTCCCCGGCGAGCCCCGGATCGCCGAGCGCACCGGTGATCACCTCCTGCGCGGCCCGGTCCCCGCGCTGCTCGGCGCGCTGCAGCGCGGCGGCGACCAGCAGCGTGCGCTTGCCCTCGCGCAGGTCGTCGCCGGCCGGCTTGCCGGTCACCCGCGGGTCGCCGAAGACGCCGAGCAGGTCGTCGCGGAGCTGGAACGCGACGCCGATGTCGGCTCCGTAGCGGCGGTAGGCGCCCAGCAGCCGCGGCTCCGCGCCGGCGATCGCCGCCCCCAGGTGCAGCGGGCGCTCGACGGTGTAGGCGGCGGTCTTGAACCGGTCGATCTTCAGGGCGGTCGACTCGGCGGCGTCGCCGGAGGCCTGGGCGAGCACGTCGAGGTACTGGCCGGAGAGCACCTCGGTGCGCATCGCCCGCCACGCCTCGGCGGCCCTGGCGTGCGCGCCGTCGGGCAGCGACGCGGAGTGGAACATGTCGTCGGCCCACACCTGGGCCAGGTCGCCGACCAGGATCGCGACCGCGGCGCCGAACCGGGCGGGCGGCCCCGACCACCCGTTCGACGCGTGCGTGCGGGCGAACTCGACGTGCACCGTCGGGCGGCCGCGGCGGGTGGACGAGGCGTCCATCAGGTCGTCGTGCACGAGCGCGCACGCCTGCACGAGCTCCAGCGCGGCGATCGCGGTGAGCACGCCCTGGGCGTGCTCGTCCTGCGGGTCGCCGCCGGCGCCGCGCCAGCCCCACCAGGCGAAGGTGGGCCGCAGCCGCTTCCCGCCGCCGAGCACGAAGCCGGCCAGCGAGTCCGCCGCCTGCGCGACGGCCGGGTCGATGCCCAGCACGTCCGTGCGGCGCCGGTCCAGGTAGCCGGCCAGCACCCGTTCGACGTGCTGGGGCAACGCGTCGTCGAGCGGCGCGGGCCCGGCCGTCGTGATGTCGCCGGGGCCGAGCGGGGCGGAGGCGGGAGCAGCGGGATCGACCACGCAGCCAGGCTAACGGTGGTCACCGACACTCACCCGGCGACCGCAGGTGGGAGGGCGTGCGGGGGCCCGGCCGGGTGGCCCGGGGCGCTTCAGGGGCCCACAGCGGCACGTTCGCACCGTAAGGTCATCCGGGTGACGACGACCTCTGCATCCACGGTGACCGAACGGATCAGCGTCGACCGCCCCTTCTTCGCGGTGGAGTTCTTCCCGCCGAAGGACGACCAGGGCGAGGCGGACCTCTGGCGGGCGATCCGCAGACTCGAGGTCCTGGACCCGGCCTACGTGTCGGTGACCTACGGCGCGGGCGGCTCCAGCCGGGACCGCACGGTGCGCACCGTCGAGCGGATCGCCACCGACACCACGCTGTGCTCGATGGCGCACCTCACGGCGGTGTCGCACTCGGTGGACGAGCTGCGGCACGTGATCGGCTCGCTCGCGGCGGCCGGCGTCCGCAACATCATGGCGCTGCGCGGCGACCCGCCCGGCGACCCGCTCGGCGAGTGGGTGAGCCACCCGGAGGGACTGGAGTACGCCGACGAGCTGGTCTCGCTGATCAAGCGGTCCGGGCCGTTCTGCGTCGGTGTCGCGGCGTTCCCCTACGGCCACCCCCGCTCGGCCGACCTGGCCGCCGACACCGAGCGCCTGGTCGGCAAGTTCCGGGCCGGCGCGGAGTTCGCGGTGACCCAGCTGTTCCTGGAGCCCGACGGTTTCCTGCGGCTGCGCGACCGGGTCGCCGCGGCCGGGTTCGATCAGCCCATCATCCCCGGGATCATGCCGCTGACCTCGGAGAAGACCTTCCACAAGGGGCCGGAGCTGTCCGGCTCGCCGCTGCCGCCCGCGCTGGTCGAGCGGCTCGCCCCGTACTCCGGGGACGCGAAGGCGTTCCGCGCGGCGGGCATGGAGGTGACCGGCGAGCTCTGCGAGCGGCTGATCGCCGAGGGCGTGTCCGGGATCCACTTCTACTCGCTGAACCGGTCGACGGCGACCACCGAGCTGATC
>NZ_BAAAJK010000004.1:205286-230654 GCF_039526905.1 Pseudonocardia kongjuensis
AGCTGCTCGACCGGCTCGGCCTGGCCGAGCCGCGGCGCTCGGCGGCCGGTCGGTCGGCCACCGCGTCGGCCACCGTCTGAGGTTCCCGGCCGTCCGAGGTTCCCGGCGGCGGATCCGGTCCGGGTCCGCCGCCGATCCTCGGGCCGCGCCGGGCCGCCACCGGGCCGGACCGTCCGGGTGCCGGACGGTCTCAGCGGCGGATCGCCGGGTTCCGGTCGCGGTGGGCGAGGAACACCACGGCCCCCGCGGCGACCGCCACCAGCCCGGCCAGCAGCAGCGACCAGCCGACCACCGACGGCGCGTTCGGGTCGGTCGAGACCACCGACGCGTTGAGCTGGGAGACCTCGCCGGGGGCGAAGGTCCAGGTGACCGTCCCGCCGTCGGCCTCGCCGTCGGTCTCCACCACCTCGCCCGGGAAGCTCATCGCCAGCCGGACGTCCGAGCGGTCCACCGGCATCGTCGTCAGGTCGGCCCGCCCGCGCACCGCGATCCGCTCGCCCACCCGGCGCATCTCCAGGTTCGCCCGGGCCGAGGCGGTGCCGCCGAGCGCGGCGAGCTCGGAGACCTCGGGGAAGGTCAGGCCCTCGAACGACGCCCTGGAGCCGACGAACCCGTCCTCGTCGTAGGGCGCGAGATCGACCTTGTCCTCCAGGGCCGGGGGCACGGTGACCTCCGGTCCGCTGCCGTCCGGGGTCGCGATGACGATCGTGCCGTCGACGGTGTCGTCGGGCTGGACGGCCAGCGCGACCTGCACCCGCGCGCAACCGGTCAGGGCGAGCAGGGTGAGCACCGCGAGCAGCACCGCGGCCTTCGTGCGCCGCCGGTGCGGAACGGTGGAGCTGCGGGGGAGCGGCATGCCGGACATCGTGCCACCCGGGGGCGGCCGCCCGGCGTCACGCCGGGTCGTGTCCCGGGTAAGTCGCGGCCGGTGCGGGCGGGGCGAGCGGGAGCTCGCGGCCGAGCACCGCGAACGGGCGCGGGTCGCCGGTGAACAGGTGCTCGCGCAGCACGTCCCGGAAGCCGGCGCGGCGGTAGAGCCGCCACGCCCGGCCGGGGGGCTCCGGGCCGTACTCCGGGGTGGACAGCAGCATCCGGGACCGCCCGGCGTCCCGGGCCAGCGCGCGGAGCAGCGCCTCCCCGATGCCGGCGCCCTGCGTCCTGGGGTGCACGTGCAGCTCGGTCAGCTCGAAGTAGTCGGTCAGCCAGTCCGCGCCGACGCCGTCGGGATCGCCCCGGCGGGCGCGCAGGCCGCGCCGGACCTCCTCGAACCACCACTGGCCGGGCCCGCCCCAGTAGCCGTAGCCGATCCCGCCGAGCCGGTTCCGCTCGTCCACCCAGCCGACCGCGCGCCAGCCGGGCCGGTAGGAGTGCTCCAGCCAGAGCGAGCGGCGCTGCCGGGCGGTCGAGCGCGGGTAGCCCATCGCGGTCACGTACACGTCGATGGCGTCGGTCAGCCGGCCGGCGAAGTCGCTGCGGCTGAGCCCGACCAGGCGTGGCCGGGCCGGCGCGGCGGTCACCGCGGGCCCCACGCGCCGCGGCGGGCCGCGGGGCCGGCGTCCGCAGCGGGACGGGTGGAGGCGCGCATGCACCCATCACATCACGCTCCGAACGGTCCCGCGGCCCGGGTGTGCCGGACCGTGGCCGGACCGTCACCACCGACGACCGGACCACCCGGCCGCCGGACTTGACTGCCGATCGAACACGCGTTCTACTGAAGTACGTCGAACGCGCGTTCGACGTCCGGGCGTCCGGTGCGGGGTGGGGGAAGCATCCCGTCGCCGGGCGACCCGGAACCGATGCCGGGGAGCGGGGGCCGAGGCCCGCTCCGCGGGAAGGGGCGTGGTGGGAGTGGGTGGCTTCTCGCGATTGTTCCGAGCGCGGCAGCCGGCGGCCGTCGACGTGCGCTGGCAGAACGGTGAGCCGGTCGAGTTCCAGCGGCGTCCGTCGCGGCGCGGCGAACGGTTCCTGGTCACCGGGGTGCGCGACCAGTGGGTCGAGGAGTCGCCGTGGCCGTTCCCGTCACCGATGCCGATCGGCGGCGACCGGCTCAGCTGCTGGCGGGTGCAGGCGCGGTCGGTGGAGGAGCCGCTCGAGCCGCCCCGCGAGGTGGTGCTCCGCATGCGGGCCGGGCCGGGGGTCTGGGACCTCGTGCAGGTGAACGACTGACGGATGCCGGTGGGACACGGGATGGAGGTGCCGCGATGAGCACGACGATGGAGCTGGATCTGTGGCCGCCGGCCGCGCCGGATGGTCGCGACCCGGAGCAGGCGGGCCCGGCGGGGGAGCCGGTGACCCGGTCGGACCGGTCGAGCCTGCCGGCCCGGTCGGACCTGCCGGACCTGCCGGACCTGCCGGCCCGGTCGGCCCGGTCGGACCTGCCGGCCCGGTCGGCAAGGTCGGACCGGTCGGCCGGATCGGACGAGCCGGGCCGGCCGGTCGTTCCGGCGCCCCGGGGCGTCTGCCGCGGGGGCGAGCGCGGCACCGGCAGCCGGTCGTCGCGGTCCGCCGGGACCGCCGCCTCTCCGCGGTCCGGCGGGACCGTCGCGTCTCCGCGGTCCGGCGGCTCCACCGTTTCCCCGCGGGCCGCCGCCTCACGTGGCGGTGGTGCGGTCGCCCGCACCCCGCGGGCCGGCGGTGCGGGGTCGCACGGGGGAGCGGGGGCGCCCCCGTCGCGGGATGCGCTGGCGCTGCTCCGCCAGGCCGCCGACCAGCTGGCCGAGGCGCATCGCGATCCGGATCCGATGCGCCGCTATCCCGCCGCCTACCTGGCGGCGCTGCGGGCCGGGGCGGCGGTGCTCGCGATGCGGGCACGGCCGCGGCCGCGGCGGGGAGCGCCGCGGGACGTCTGGCGGCTGCTCGCCGAGGTCGCACCGGAGCTGGAGGAGTGGGCGTCGTTCTTCGCCTCCTGCTCGCGGGTGCGGGCCGCGGCCGAGGCCGGGATCGAGCGGATGGTGGATCGGCGCGGGGCCGACGACCTGCTGCGGCAGGCCGAACAGTTCGTCGGGCGGGTGCAGCAGTTGCTGCCGCGCTGAGCGACGGCCGGGGCGCCGGGCGGCCGCCGGGCCGCGGGATCATAGCGGGCCGCCGGGATCACAGCGGGGCCGCGGGATCACGGCCGGGCCGCCGGACGGCCGGGCGCGGGGTGACCGTCAGGCCGAGGCGTGACCGTCAGGCCGAGGCGGCGGGCCGGTCGCGGGAGGCGCTGCGCAGCACGCGCCCGAGCAGGGAGGTGAACACGGCGGAGATCTCGCGGGCGCCGGGGGTGTCCCAGGCCTGGATCGGCAGGCAGGCGCCCTGCGCCTGCTGTACGGCGGACCGGTCCGGCAGGACGCTGTTGAACACCAGGGGCCCGAACAGCTCGCGGAGCTCGGAGATGCGGAAGTCGTGCTCGGTGTTGCGGGGGCGGACCCGGTTCACCAGCACCCCGAGCGGCTGGAGCCGGTCGTTGGAGCGCTCGCGCTCGGTCTGCACCGCGTCGAAGGCGCGCTGCACCCCGGACACCGAGAACATCGTGGGATCGGTGACCAGGATCGCGCGGTCGGCCGCGGAGAGCGCGCTGCGGGTCAGCTGTCCGAGTGAGGGCGGGCAGTCCACGATCACCAGCCGGTAGCGCTCCTCGGCCAGGCCCCGGGCCTCGTCGGCCGGGTCGGTGATCAGCTCGCCGGCCAGCCGCTGCAGTGCCCGGTCCAGGCGGTGCAGCTGGGCGGCGCCCGGATCCGGATGGTTGTGCCGCTCGGTCTGCTCCGCGCCGACCAGCACGTCGAGTCCCTCGCCCCAGGCCGACGGGGCGATCGCCCGCTCGACGACGGCGCGGCGCGGCTCGTCGAGGACGTCGGCGACCGTGGCGGTGGTGGGCTCGGGATCCAGCGCGGTGGTGGCGTTCGCCTGGGGATCGAGATCGACCACGAGGGTGGACACGCCGTGCCGCTGCGCCGCGCCGGCCAGACCGAGTGCCACCGTGGTCTTACCGACGCCGCCCTTGAGACTCAGAGTGGCGACGACCTGCACCGCTTCAACGTACCGTGTCGTTCCACCGTGGTGTGTCGCGGAGGGTGTCCGGTCCGGCCGCCGCCGGGCCCGGCGCATGCGCGGGTGGCCACCGGTCCGGTGACCACTAGGCTGCCGGCGTGGGATCGCCGACACGGGAGCAGGCCGGAGCAGCGCGCGGTGCCGCCGTGTTCCGGGTGTTGGACAGGGAGATCGAGCGCGTCCGCCGGGGGACCGGCGCCGCTCCCCGGGTGCTGGACGTCGGCGGGGGGAGTGGCACCTGGGCGGTGCCGCTGGCCGCCGCGGGCTGCACCGTCACCGTCGTGGACACCAGCCCGAACGCGCTGGCCACGCTGGCCCGCCGGGCCCGCGAGGCGGCCGTCACCGACCGGATCACCCCGGTGAACGGTGACGTGGACACGCTCGCCGACGTGGCGCCCGCCGACGGCGCGGACCTCGTGCTCGGGCACGGCCTGCTGGAGGTCGTCGACGACCCGGGCCGGGTGCTCACCGCGCTGGCGTCGGCGGCGGCCCCCGGGGGCGGCGTGTCGGTGCTCACCGCAGGCCGCTACGGCGCCTTCATCGGCCGGGTCGCCGCCGGCCGGCTCGCCGAGGCCCGGCAGCTGCTGACCGACCCGGACGGCCGGACCGGCCCGGAGGACCGGCTGCTGCGCCGGTTCGACGCGGCCCTGCTGCGCGAGCTGGCCGCCGGCACCGGCCGGCTGGACGTCGAGGTGCTGCAGGGCGACGGGACCCTGGAGGCCTGGCTGCCCGGCCCCGGACAGGAGGGCGAACCGGCCGGTCGGGACGAGCGTGACGAACTGGACATGCTGGCGTCGGCCGTCCCGGCCCTGGGTGAGGTCGCTCCGCGGTTGCATCTGCTCGCCCGGCGGTTCTGAACCCGGGTCGCGCGGCGTCTTGACGGCATCCTGACGCCCCCCGGACGGCCAGCGGACGGTCGCCCACGGTGACCGTGCCACCACCGTCGACCTGCGGATCCGCCGCCGTCCGGGTGGTCCGGCCGGCACCCGCGTGACCGGCGACACGCCGCGCCGTGCCGCCCGCTCGACGATCAGCCGAGCAGGTTGCCCGGTCCGGGTGGTCGCAGCACGATTCGCCTCGTACTCTTATGTCCAGACGCCCAGGTGGGGCGCCCGTCGTGCCGATCAGGGCCGGGAAGCCCGGATCGGGGCGACCTACCGTCCGATTTCGTGTTCCGGAGGTGAAGGCATGCCGCTCTCCGAGCACGAGCAGCGCCTGCTCGAACAGATCGAACGGGCCCTCTACCAGGAGGACCCGAAGTTCGCCTCTTCTGTGAGCGGCAACCGGATGAGCAAGCCTGCTCGTCGGCGCCGGATCCAGGGGGCCGTCGTCTTCGTGCTGGGCCTCGTCCTGCTCGTGGCCGGGATTCCGTTCCAGGCGCTGTACCTGGGCGACATCCCGGTGCTCAGCGTCGTCGGATTCCTCGCCATGCTGGGCGGTGCACTGCTCGCGGTGACCTCGATCGGCGCCCGCGGTAAGGACGCCGAGGCCGAGGGAGGTGCCGAAGCGCCCAAGGACCCGAAGTCCGGCGGCGAGAACGGTGGCTTCACCGGTCGGATGGAGGAGCGCTTCCGGCGTCGCTTCGAGCAGGAGTGACCCCACCTCCACGTCATCACGGCGGGGCGGGACATCAACGCGATGTCCCGCCCCGCCGTCGTCGTACAGGGCCGAGCCGTATGAGCGGCTGAGTCGTACGCGGAGCTGAGTCGCACGCGGAGCCGAGTCGTACGCGGGCTGACCAGCGGCGCACGTCCCCGGGGCCGGCGGATGGGACCGGCCCGGCCACCGGCCGGGGCGGCCCGGTTCAGTCCCGGGTGGTGGGCACCGGATCGTCCTGGTCGGCAGCGCCGGCCCGGCCCCGCCCGGCCGACGGCATCGAGGGCACCGAGGGCACCACCGACGGCGGCAGCATCCGGGAGCGCAGCGAGCCGCCACCGGCGGCGATCGCGGCCCGCACCTCGTCGACCAGGCCGTCGAGGGTCTCCGGCCCGGGCAGCACGCCGCCGTACCAGCTCGCCTCCACCCGCCCGACCAGCTCGGCCAGCGCCGCGGCCGGACGGCCGGTCAGACCGTGCCGCTCGGTGATCCGCGCGGCGGCCCCGCGGACGGTGTCCTCCGGCGGGACGGGCACCCCGTGGTCCCGGGACGCGGCCAGGATCTCCTCCCAGGCCGCCGCGGCCGCACCCGTCCCACCGGCGCGGGCCAGCCCGGCCCGGCGGACGTACTGCCGTCGCCGCCACAGGCCGGGGGTCAGCACGAGCAGCACCAGACCGGCCACCAGCGCCGCGACGACGACCAGCGTGACCCACGGCGACCCGCCACCGGCGGTCATCGCGGGCTGCCCCTCGTCGGGGGCCGGCGGCTCCGGCGCGGCGTCCCCGCCGTCTGCCGGGGGCGCCGGGGCGGGCTCCGGCGCCGGCTGCTCCTGCGCGGGCACCCCGCCGTCCTGCTCCTGGGCCTGCTGGACGTAGCCGGGTTCGATGGTCTGCCCGTCGGCCAGCGGTGTCGGGTCGAACGTCATCCAGCCGTAGCCGGGGAACCAGGCCTCGACCCAGGCGTGCGCGTTCTCGGTGGAGATCGTCCGGCCGCCCGGCCCGTCGGTGCCCGCGGTGAACCCGACCGCCACCCGGGCCGGCACGTCGACGGCCCGCAGCATCACCGCCATCGCCGAGGCGTACTGCTCGCAGTACCCGGTCCGCCCGACGGTCAGGAAGTCGACCAGGGCGTCGTCGCCGGCACCGGGCGCGGTCGCCAGGCTGTAGGTGAACGGGGAGTCCGGGCCGGTGAAGTGGTTCTCGATCGCCATCGCCCGGTCGAACGGGTTGGTGGCGCCCGCGGTCACGTCCCGCGCGATCTGCACCACCCGCGGATCGACGCCCTCGGTGTCGAGGTAGGCGCGGTCCACGGTGACCGAGCCGGAGGCGCTGCGCAGCTGCTCGGCGGAGGGCTCGGGCAGCCGCATCGACTGCGACCAGCCCTCCTCCTCGCGCGGCCGTTCGCTGTAGGCGATGCCGCCCGAGGCGTCGTAGGCCCAGCCCTCCGGGCCGACGTCGATCGCCGTCGGGTCCCCGAACACCGGCAGCCAGTAGTCGCGGAATCCCAGGTTGTCCACCTGGACCGTCTGCTCGGTGGCGGGCCCCGAGGTGGACGGCGGGAGCGGCCCGGTCAGCGGGATGCCGGGCTGCGGACGGCCGGCGGTCCAGCCCTCCTGCGGGACGTAGGTCTGCAGGGTCAGCGCGCGCAGGTAGGCCGGATCGTCCATGCCGCGGACCCGGAACAGCTCGCGCGGCTCGCTGCGGGTCAGCTGGCCGCGCAGCGAGGTGAACGGGCTCAGCCCGATCGACCCGTCGGCGCCGGCGCCCGCCCCGGCGCCCCCGGCCGCGTCGAACCGCCCGGCGGTGCCGACGGCGGTCGCCGCGGCACCGGCGAGCAGCGCCCCGGCGACCGCGACGGCGACCACCGCGGCACCGGCCGGCGCCTGCCGCAACCGCTCCGGCCGCAGGAGCAGCAGCACGCCGAACCCGGCGGCCGCGGCGACCAGCGACCACCACGGCAGCAGCTCGGACTGCAGCGCGACCGGCACCGCGAACACGACGAGCAGCGGCACCCCGGCCGCGGCGGGCGCGCCGATGGTCACCGCGAGCCCGAACACCGCGATCGTCAGCGCACCGAACCCGAGCGTGACCAGCAGCAGGATCTCCGGCGTCGCGGCGACCGGCGGGAGCCCGGTGTCGATCTGGGCGCCCGCGCCGCCGAGCAGCGCGGCCAGCTCGCCCAGCGCGGCCGGGCCGGGCAGCACGCCGAGCACGCCGCTGCCGGTGAACAGGCCGGTGCCCAGCAGCACCAGCGCGAGGAGCTGACCCGGTGCGGCGAGCGCAGGCCGGACCGCGAGCAGCAGGCCACCGGTGGCGGCGGTCACCGCGACCGCGAGCGCCGCGTACCCGAGCCAGCCGAACCCCTGCACGACGGCGCCGGTGGCCGATCCGGCGAGCAGCACCGCCAGCGCGGACGCCACCGGCCCCAGCAGGGCGCTCCCGGGCGGGGTGGGCGGCCCGCCCGGCGCCGGGGCGGGCGCCGGCGGCGGGAGCGTCGCGGGGGCGCTCACCGGATCCCGCCGGGCGCGGTCTGCGTGCCGCAGGCGTCGGCCCAGGCACGCTGCACGGTCGTCCCGCCGGACACCACGGTGGACTGCCAGCCGGCCCGGCGCAGGGCGGCGGCGGCGAGCGCGGCGGGCCGGCCGGGGGAGGTGCCGGAGGACCAGTCGTCGACGTCGAGCAGGATCGCGTGGCCGCCCCGCGGCCAGGCCGCGACCAGCGCGGTGACGTCCTGCGGTGCGGTGGCACCGAGCACGGCGAGCACACCGTCCGGCTGCCCGGTGCCCGGATCGGGGGCGCCGCCCAGCGCGGCGGTCGCCGACGGCCGGAGCACGGCCAGCGTCTCGAGGCGCTGCGGGACGGCGTCCTCGCCGGAGACCGCGTCCAGGATGCCGCCGCCGTCGTCGAGCCGGGTGCCGGACTCGTCGACCAGGGTGACGGCCTCGCCCCGGCGCAGCAGGTGCACGGCGACGCTGGCGGTGAACTCGACCGCCCACTCCAGGCTGCACCGCGCGCCGTGCCCGCGGTGCGCGGCGTCGCGCCGGTCGAGCAGCAGCGTCACGCCGGTCGGGTCCGGCCGGTCGTCGAGCCGGACCATCAGCTCGTCGCGCCGGGCACTGGAGCGCCAGTGCACCCGTCGCAGCTCGTCGCCCTGCCGGTACGGCCGGATCAGGACGTCCGGGGTGCCCGCGCCCGGCCGGCTGCCGCCCTCGGCGCCCCGCCCGGCCGCGGTGGAGGTCAGCGCGGGCCGCCCGGTGAGCGGGGTGACCCGGGGCAGCACCAGCCAGCGGTCGGCGGCGAGCACGTCGTGCCGGAACTCGGCGAGGCCGAGCGCGTCGGTGCCGCGCCCGCGCAGCGGACCGATCCGGTAGGCGCCGCGGACCGCGGGCCGCAGCGGGTAGCCGACCCGGGCGCCGCGGCGGCCGAGCCGGTGCACGGTGAAGCGCGGGGGATAGCGGTCCGAGGGGCCCGCCGCGTCCGGCACGGTGTCGGCGATCCGGAGCGAGCCCAGCAGCGATCCGCCGGCGATCCGGAGCAGCGCGGTGCCCGCCTCGCCCGCCTGGATCCGGGACGGCTCCAGGGTGCGGGTGACCTGCAGCGTGCGCCGGGACCGGAGCGCGACGAGCAGCGCGAGCAGCGGCAGCAGCACGACGAACGCGCCGACCCGCACCAGGTCGCGCTCGTCGAGGACGACCGCGCAGACGACCATCGCCAGTCCGCCGGCGAGCAGGCTGCGGCCGCGCACCGTCAGCCCGGCGGGCCGCTCCCGGCGGGCGGTGCCGGGCCGGTCGGCGAGCGGGCCGGGGGTCGGGTCCGCGCGCTCGCCGGGGGCGGCGTCGCGGGCGGCGGGCACGGCGGCCTGCCCCACCGGCGGGCGGGCCGGGGCGGACCGGCCGGTCCCGGAGGACACCGTCACGTCAGCTCCGCGGCGGGGAGGGCACCGCGACCCGGCCCAGCGCGCCGCGCACCAGATCGGCGGTCGAACGGCGGGCGGCGACCCCCTCCGGGCCGAGGATCAGCCGGTGCGCCAGCACCGGCACGGCGACCGCCTGGACGTCGTCCGGGATGACGTAGCCGCGCCCGGCGGTGGCCGCCCACGCCCGGGCGGCGCGCAGCAGGTGCAGCGTCGCGCGCGGCGACGCGCCGAGCCGCACCTCGGGCAGCCGCCGGGTCGCGCCGACGATCTCCACGCAGTACCGGCGGACCTCGGCCGCGGTGTGCAGGGCGCGGGTGGTGGCGACCATCGACCGCAGCGTGTGCAGGTCGGTGACCGGCCGCATCCGCTCCAGCGGCTCGTCGGTGCCGTGCTCGTCGAGCATGGCGAGCTCCGCGGCCGGGTCCGGGTAGCCGACGCTGATCCGGATGGTGAACCGGTCGCGCTGGGCCTCGGGCAGCGGGTAGGTGCCGTCCATCTCGACCGGGTTCTGGGTGGCGACGACCATGAACGGGTCGCCGAGCGGGTAGGTGCCGCCGTCGGCGGTGACCTGGTGCTCGGCCATGCACTCGAGCAGCGCGGACTGGGTCTTCGGCGAGGCCCGGTTGATCTCGTCGGCGATCACGACGTTCGCGAAGACCGGGCCGGGCCGGAACTCGAACTCCGAGGTCTGCCGGTTGTAGATCGAGGTGCCGGTGATGTCGCCGGGGAGCAGGTCCGGGGTGAACTGGATGCGGCTCACGGCGCCGTCGACGGAGCGGGCGAGCGCCTTCGCCAGCGAGGTCTTGCCGACGCCGGGCACGTCCTCGACGAGCAGGTGGCCCTCGGCGAGCATCGCGACCAGCGCGAGCCGGATCGCCTCGGGCTTGCCGACGATCACCCGGCCGACGGTTCCGGCGATCCGGCCCGCGACCTCGGCGACCGCGCCGACGTCGAGCTGGTCCGCGCCGTACCCGGGGGTGGCGCCGGTCGGTTCCGTGCGGCGGCCCGGCATCCCGGGCTGCGGGGACGGGACGGACGGCACGGACGGCGCAGAGGGTGCGCTCGAGGACAACGGGCCTCCTCAAGGGATGACGGGGCACGGCCAGTCTGTCAAACGTCGCCCGATCGTGATCGACCGCCGCCGTCCGGCCGCCGGGCTGCGGCCGGACGGTCCATCGGATCCGGCGCGGCACTGCTCCGGACGGCGGTGCGGGCGGGGTCCGGTCGAACGCCGGAGCCGGCTCCCCACCGGCGTCCCCACCGGCCTCCCGCCCGCCGCCCCGCCGGCCTCACACCCGCCGCCCCACCCGCTCCCACCGGCCGCCCCACCACTCCCCACCGGCGTCCCCACCCGCTCCCACCGGCCGCCCCACCGTTCCCCACCGGCTGCCCGCACCGGACCCGTCGCAACCCCTCCGACCTGCGACGACGCCGGTGGGGGAGCGGAGTGCCCGATCCGGCCGCCCGGGGCCTCCACGGCCGCTCCGGGGTCGCGCTACCGGGTGGCTCCCCACCACCCCCCACCGCCTCTCACCTGCGGAAACAGCCGATGAACAGGAGGTGCGGGAATCATCTCGGGTTGACGGTGGGTGGTTGTGGGGTAGTGTGGTGATCGCTGGGGCGAACAGGTGCCCCAGGTGGAGGTGGGGTCGGTGTTCCTCGGCACCTACACCCCGAAGCTGGACGACAAGGGGCGGCTCACGCTGCCCGCGAAATTCCGCGACGAGTTGCGAGGCGGCTGCATGATCACGAAAGGGCAGGACCACTGCCTCTACGTGTTCACCCGTGACGCCTTCACCGAGATGGCACGCAAGATCGCCGCGGCGCCGCTGACCAACGAGTCGGCGCGGGTCTTCCAGCGGAACCTCTTCTCGGGCACCGACGAGCAGAACCCCGACGGCCAGGGCCGGATCGCGATCACGTCCGAGCTGCGCCGGTACGCCGGACTGACCAAGGACTGCGTGGTGATCGGCGCGTTCACGCGCGCCGAGATCTGGGACGCGCAGGCCTGGCAGGAGTACCAGGAGCAGCACGAGAACGAGTTCGCGAAGGCGCAGGAGGAGGTTCTGCCCGGGCTGTTCTGACCCCCGCTGGCGGGCGGGGGAGAGGAACGGCATCGCATGCAACACGACGGACGGCATCACCGTCGCCGTCCCGACCCGGGTGCCGTGATCGGCGGCCCTGGCACACCTTCCCCGGTGCCAGGTCCTCACCGGCACGGCCCCCGGGTGGGGACGGCGCCGGCGCCCACCCCGACTGGGGAGTTCGGGTGGCGGGATGGCGGCCGTTGTCCACAGGCGCATCGCAGGCCGGTTGTGGGAACCGGCGCGAGCGGTGCACCCAGGGACTGGTCCGACCGGTTCCGGCCCGACCGGGCCGGGACCGGAACCGGCAGACCGGACGGCCACGGGGGACGGACGGCACGCACGACTCGGGGGTGGGACGTGGCAGGTACTCCCGACGACGGTGACGGCGCGATCCACGACGGCGCGAACGACCCTGACGGGCCCGCGCCCGGCGAGCGGCACGTCCCGGTCCTCCTCGACCGCGTCAGCGAGCTCCTCGGTCCCGCGCTCGCGGGACCCGGCGCCGTGCACGTGGACGCCACCCTCGGCATGGGCGGCCACGCCGCGGCCCTGCTCGCCGCGTACCCGCAGCTCACCCTGGTCGGCCTCGACCGGGACCCGCAGGCCCTGGAGATCGCGGGCAGGCGGCTCACCGCCTTCGCCGACCGGTTCCGCCCGGTGCACGCCGTGTACGACCGGATCGGCGAGGTGCTCGCCGAGCTCGGTATCGACGGCGTGCAGGGCATCCTGTTCGATCTCGGCGTCTCCTCGCTGCAGCTCGACGAGACCGCCCGCGGGTTCTCCTACTCCCGCGACGCCGATCTCGACATGCGGATGGACCCGACGACCGGGCCGACCGCCGCCGACGTCCTCAACAGCTACTCCGCGCCCGAGCTGCGCCGGATCCTGCGCGAGTACGGCGAGGAGCGGTTCGCCGGGCCGATCGCGAACGCGATCGTGCGCAACCGCGCGACCACCCCGTTCACCCGCAGCGCCGAGCTGGTCGAGCTGCTCTACGCGGTCGTCCCGGCCGCCTCCCGCCGGACCGGCGGGCATCCGGCGAAGCGGACCTTCCAGGCGTTGCGGATCGAGGTGAACGCCGAGCTGGACGCACTGCGCGGCGCGCTGCCCGCCGCCCTCGACGCGCTCGCGCCGGGCGGCCGGATCGTCGTGCTGTCCTACCACTCGCTGGAGGACCGGATGACCAAGCGGGCACTCGCCGAGCGCACCCGGTCGCGCACCCCGCTCGACCTGCCGGTCGAGCTGCCCGGGCACGAGCCGGAGTTCCGGCTGCTGACCCGCGGCTCGGAGACGGCGACCGACACCGAGATCGCGCGCAACCCGCGGGCCGCCCCGGTGCGGCTGCGGGCAGCGGAACGGGTGGCGTCATGACCACCGTCACGACGGACACCACCAGCGGCAGGGCACGGCGGAGAGGCAGGAACCGATGAGCACACCCGTCATCGATCGCCCGGGGACACCCGGCACCCGGCCACGTCCGCAGACCCGCCGGGCGGCGGCGCCGCCCCGGATCCCGGCACAGCGCGGTCCGGGGGAGAACCGGCGCGCCCAGGAGCAGCGCCGCACCCGCGCCGTGGCCAGGGAGAACACCGGCCGCGCGAAGTTCGTGCTGGTCGTGATGGTGCTGCTGGCGGTCGGCCTGATCGCCACGCTGTGGCTGTCCACCGCGGCGGCCGCCGACTCCTACCGGCTGCAGGAGGCGCGGCAGCAGACCGCCGCGCTGACCGAGCGCTCCGAGGCCCTCCGCAAGGAGGTGACGGTGCTGCAGAGCCCCGGCTCGCTGGCCGAGCGCGCCGCCGCCCAGGGCATGGTCCCGGTGTCCGACCCGGCCCGGCTGGTCGTCGGGCCGGACGGGCAGGTCGAGGTGGTCGGCGAGCCCCGGGCCGCGGCACCCGTCGCCCCGCCCGCCCCGCCTGCCCCGGACCCGGCCGCACCCGGTGACCCGGCCGCGCCCGCCGATCCGGCCGCACCGGAGGCGGCCCAGCCGCCGGCCGTGCCCGGCGGCGGCACCTCCGACCCGGAGGCCGAGGGCGGCGACGCGGCCGCCGCGGCCGGCGCCGAGGCCGGTGCCGACATCGACCGGCAGGAGGGAGCCGAGCGCGAGGTCCCGGCCGACGCCCGTGCGGCGGGCGGTCAGGACTGATGACCTACGCACCACCCCGGGGCCGCCGCCCCGGGTACGGCGGTGGGCCGCCCCGCGGCGGCCCGCCCCGGCGCAGGCGTTCGGCCGCCGACGACCCGCGTTTCCGGCTCCGGCTCGCCTGGGTGCTGCTCGCCGCGCTGCTGCTGGTCTCCGGCGCGAAGCTGGTGGTGGTGCAGACCGTCCAGGCCGGCTCGCTGACGGCGGACGCGGAGAAGCAGCGCGCCAGCCGGATCGTCATCCCGGCCGAGCGCGGCTCGATCACCGACCGGGACGGCAACGTCCTCGCGTTCTCCACCGAGTCGAAGGCACTCGTCACCAACCCGAGGCTGATCGACCGGACCCGGGGCGCCGAGGCCGTCGACTACAAGAACGCGATGGCCGACGCGGTCGCCGGGGTCACCGGCGGCGATCCCGAGGAGCTCCGGCGGGCGCTGGCCCGCGACCGCGGCTACATCGTGCTGGCCACCGCGGTCGACCCGGCCCCGGCCCGCGAGCTGCGCGAGCGGTTCCCGGAGATCGCCGAGGAGAGCCGGGAGGCCCGCCAGTACCCCGGCGGGAACCTCGCGTCGAACATCATCGGTGCGGCCACCTGGAGTGCCGACGCCCAGAAGCTGATCGGCCGGATCGGCCTGGAGTCCGCCGACGACGACCTGCTGGCCGGCCGGGACGGCTTCCAGATCGCCGACACCGCCGAGGGCAGCCGCACCGTCATCCCGGGCAGCGTGCGGTCCGAGCAGCCCGCCGTGTCGGGCTCCGACGTGCAGCTCACGATCGACTCGGACCTGCAGTTCCAGGTGCAGCGGATGCTGGCCGGCTACGCCGCCGAGTCCGGTGCCCGCAGCGGCTCGGCGGTCGTGCTGGACCGGGAGACCGGCGAGGTGCTGGCACTGGCCGACAACACCTCGTTCGACCCGGGGAACCTGCTGGAGGCCGACCCGGCGACGCTGGGCAACAAGGGCGTCACCACGCCGTTCGAACCCGGCTCGGTGAACAAGGTGGTCGCGATGGCGGCCGCGCTCGAGGCGGGCGTCGTGCGACCGGAGGACGTGCTGGAGGTCCCCGGTCAGATCCAGGTCGCCGACCGCACCATCCGGGACGCCTGGGCGCACGGCGTCGAGCGCTACACGCTCACCGGCGTGCTGGCGAAGTCGTCGAACGTCGGCACCCTGATGACCGCCCAGAAGGTCGGCGAGGACGCGTTCTCCGACATGCTCACCCGGATGGGGGTCGGGCAGCGGACCGGCGTCGGGCTGCCCGGTGAGAGCGCGGGTTCGGTCCCGCCGCGCGCGACCTGGTCCGGCTCCACCTTCGGCAACCTGCCGATCGGGCAGGGCCTGTCGATGACCGTGCTGCAGATGGCCGGGATGTACCAAGCGATCGCGAACGACGGCCTCCGGGTGCCGCCGCGGGTGGTCGCGGCCACCGAGGGACCGGACGGCGTCCGGGTGCCCACCGAGGCGCCCGAGCCGGTGCGGGTGATGTCCCCGGAGAACGCGCAGACCCTGCGCACGATGCTCACCGCCGTCACCCAGAACGAGCGCGGGCAGGCCGGGACCGGCCCGGCAGCGGCCGTCGCCGGGTACGAGGTGGCGGGCAAGACCGGCACCGCGCAGCAGGTCGACCCGGAGACCGGCGCCTACTCGCGCTCCCAGTACTGGATCACCTTCGCCGGGATGCTCCCGGCGCAGGATCCGCGGTTCGTGGTCGGGATCATGCTCGACGCCCCCCGCGGCGGCACCAGCGCGGCGCCGCTGTTCCACGACATCGCCTCCTACCTGGCCCAGCGGGACCGGATCCCGGTGCAGAGCGAGCCGCCGCGGGTGCAGACCCTGCAGCTGCCGTGAGCGCCGCCCGGGCGGCCGGGACCCGGCCGGCAGCGCCCGGCGGTCCCGGCGGCCGTCCGTCCGCCCGGCCGGCCGCGGCCGTCACGGGATGAGCGGGACGCTGCCCGTCGACCGGCCGGATGCCTGCGCCGGACGGGCGTATCCGGCCTGCCGTCCGGGCCTGCGACGGCGCTCGTCCCGCCGTCCGGCGCGGACCGGCCCGTGAGCGGTCGCGACCCCCGGATCCGGCCGGAGGGCGACCCCCGGCGGTCGGTAACCTCCCGCGCTGTGCCCGACGTCCACGCTGCGTACGCCTCCCCGGCCGGGAACGTCGACACCGGGATCCCGTCGATGAGCGGGCACCCCGGTTCGCTCCCGGACCGCCCGGAGACGGTGCGCCCGGTCGACGTCGCCCTGCTCGGGCGGCTGGCCGGAGCCGAGCTCAACCCGCGCACCGCCGGAGCTGGCCCCGGCCCGCTGCTCGACGCCGCGGCCGGCCCGCACACCGTCACCGGGGTGACGCTGCGCGCCGCGTCGGTGCGGCCCGGCGACCTGTTCGCCGCGCTGCCGGGCGCGCGGGCGCACGGCGCCGACTTCGCCGCGCAGGCGATCGCGGCGGGCGCCGCCGCCGTCCTGACCGATCCGGCGGGCGCCGACCGGCCCGAGATCCGGCACTCCCGGCTGCCCGTCCTGGTGCACCCGGACCCGCGCGAGGTGCTCGGCCCGGTGTCGGCCGCCGTGTACGGCGAGCCGACCGCCCGGCTGCGGGTGCTGGGCGTCACCGGCACCTCGGGCAAGACCACCGTCGGGCACCTGCTGGAGGCCGGACTGGCCGCCGCCGGCCGGGCCAGCGGGCTGCTCGGCACCGTCCGCACCCGGGTGCGGGTGCCCGGGCACGAGCCGCGGGCGCTGCCCAGCGCCTTCACCACGCCGGAGGCCCCGGACCTGCAGGCCCTGTTCGCGGTGATGGTGGAGGCGGGCGTCACCGACGTCGCGATGGAGGTGTCCAGCCACGCGCTGGCACTGGGCCGCGTCGGCGGCACCCGGTTCGCCGCCGGTGCCTTCACCAACCTCTCCCAGGACCACCTGGACTTCCACCCGACGATGGCCGACTACTTCGAGGCCAAGGCCCGGCTGCTCGTCGGCGGTGGGGCCGGTGTGGAGCCGGCCCGGCACGGCGTCGTCTGCATCGACGACGAGTGGGGCCGCCGGCTGGCCGCCCGACGGCCGGAGGCGGTCACCGTCAGCGCGGCCGACGACGGCCCGCACGCCACCTGGACGGTGCGCGATCTCGCCGCCCACCCGGACGGCACCCAGACCTTCACCGCGATCGGCCCCGGCGGCCTCGCCCAGCCGGTGACGCTCGCCCTGCCCGGCCGGTACAACGTGGCGAACGCGCTGGTCGCGCTCGCCTGCCTGGACGCCGACGGGATCCCGCCGCAGGTCACCGCGGAGGGTTTCGCGCAGCTGTCGGTGCCCGGCCGGATGCAGCGGGTGGACGCCGGGCAGCCGTGGCTGGCCGTGGTCGACTACGCGCACAAGCCGGCCGCCGTCGCCGCGCTGCTCGACGCGCTCCGCGCCCAGATCAAGCCGCACGCCCGGGTGCTGACGGTGCTCGGCTGCGGCGGCGACCGGGACACCGGCAAGCGGCCGCTGATGGGGGCCGCCGCGGCGATCCGGTCCGATCTGCTGGTGATCACCGACGACAACCCGCGCAGCGAGGACCCGGCCGCGATCCGGCGGGCGATGCTCGACGGCGCCGCCCACGAGCCCGCCCGGGGGGACGTGATCGAGATCGGCGACCGGCGGAGTGCGATCGTCTACGCCGTGCGCTCGGCCCGCCCCGGCGACGCGGTGGTGATCGCCGGGAAGGGGCACGAGACGGGCCAGGAGGTGCACGGGGTCAAGTACCCGTTCGACGACGCCGACGAGCTGGTCGCCGCGATCCGGGCGGCCTCGTGACGACGTCGGGTGCCATGACAGGAGGACGGACCGAGCCGGTGGAGACGAGCGGGCGATGATCGAGATGACGCTGGCCGAGGTCGCCGCGGTGACCGGCGGCAGGCTGCACCGGCTGACCGAGGCGGATGCCGCGGCGACCACGGTGACCGCGGTCGAGTTCGACTCGCGGGTGGTCGGGCCGGGTGGGCTGTTCCTGGCGCTGCCCGGGGAGCGGGCCGACGGTCACGACTTCGCCGCCGCCGCGGCGGCCCGCGGCGCGAGCGTGCTCGCCGGCCGCGAGGTCGACGCGCCCGCCGTCGTCGTGCCGCCCGCCGCCGCCCGCGACGCGCACACCTACCTGGGCGCGGTCGACCCGGACGGGCACGGCGCGGCGGTGCTCGCCGGGCTCGGCAGGCTCGCCCGGCACGTGCTCGGCGCGCTGCCCGGGCTCGCCGTCGTCGGGGTCACCGGCAGCGCCGGGAAGACCTCCACCAAGGACCTCATCGCGGCGGTGCTGGCGCCGCTGGGCCGCACCGTCGCCCCGCCGGAGTCGTTCAACAACGAGCTCGGCACCCCGTGGACCGCGCTGCGCGCCGACGCCGCGACCCGGCACCTGGTGCTGGAGTTCTCGGCCCGCGGCACCGGGCACATCGCCGCGCTCTGCGCGGTCGCCCCGCCCCGGATCGGGGTGGTGCTCAACGTCGGATCCGCGCACCTGGGCGAGTTCGGCTCGCGGGCCGGGATCGCCCGGGCGAAGGGCGAGCTGGTCGAGGCGCTGCCGCCGGGCGACCTGCCGGGTGACCGCGGCGGCGTCGCCGTGCTGAACGCCGACGACGACGCGGTCGCCGCGATGCGCGACCGCACCTCCGCCCGGGTGGTGCTGTTCGGCCGCTCCGCGGCCGCGGACGTGCGGGCCGAGCAGGTCGTCCTGGACGCCGGGCGGGCGTCGTTCCGGCTGGTCACCCCGGCCGGGTCGGCGCAGGTCCGGCTGCAGCTGGTCGGCGGGCACCAGGTCGCCAACGCGCTGGCCGCGGCGGCCGTCGCGCTGGAGCTGGGCGGTACCCCGGAGCAGGCCGCCGCCGCGCTGTCGGCGGCCACCCCGGCGTCGCGCTGGCGGATGGAGGTCACCGACCGGGCCGACGGCGTCACCGTCGTGAACGACGCCTACAACGCCAACCCGGAGGCGATGGCCGCCGCGATCTCCGCGCTGACCTCGATCGCCGGGACCGACCGCCGGGCCTGGGCGGTGCTCGGCCCGATGGCCGAGATCGGCGACGGCGCGGCCGCGGAGCACGCCGCGGCGGCCCGGCGCGCCCGGGACACCGGCGTGCGCCGGGTGGTCGCGGTCGGCGCCCCCGACTACGGGCCGGACGCCGAGCACGTCGACGACGTCGGGGCCGCGCTGGCCCTGCTGCGCGCCGAGATCGAGCCCGGCGACGTGGTGCTGGTGAAGGCGTCCCGCAGCGCCGGGCTGGAGCGGGTCGCCGCCGGGCTGCTGGCGACCGACGGGCTGGTGCGCCGGTGAGGGGCGTCTTCCTGGCCGCGGGCCTCGCGCTCGCGGTGTCCATCCTGCTGACCCCGTACCTGATCCGGTTCTTCGCCAAGCAGGGCTTCGGCCAGGAGATCCGCGAGGACGGCCCGCAGAGCCACCAGTCCAAGCGCGGCACGCCGACGATGGGCGGCGTCGCGATCCTGATCGCCATCTGGGTCGGCTACCTGGGCTCGCACGCCTTCACCCGGGAACCGATCACCGCGTCCGCGCTGCTGGTGCTGTTCCTGACCACCGCGCTGGGCCTGGTCGGGTTCATCGACGACTTCCTCAAGATCCGCCGCCAGCGCAACCTCGGCCTCAACAAGACGTCGAAGATCGTCGGACAGGTCCTCACCGCGACGATCTTCGGGATCCTGGCCGTCCGGTTCGCCAACGAGCGGAACCTGACCCCGGCCTCGGAGAGCCTGTCGTTCGTCCGGGACATCACCGTGCTGAGCTTCGGCGTGGTCGGGTTCGTGCTGCTGTGCAACCTGATCGTCGCGGCCTGGTCGAACGCGGTGAACCTGACCGACGGGCTGGACGGCCTGGCCGCGGGCACCGCCGCGATGGTGCTCGGCACCTACGTGATCATCGCCTTCTGGCAGTTCCGCAACAGCTGCGCGATCGCCGCGTCCGCCGGCTGCTACGAGGTGCGCGACCCGCTCGACGTCGGCCTGGTCGCCGCGGCCGCGATGGGCGGCTGCATCGGCTTCCTCTGGTGGAACGCCGCACCGGCCCGGATCTTCATGGGCGACACCGGCTCGCTGGCGCTGGGCGGGCTGCTCGCCGGGCTGTCCATCGTGACCCGCACCGAGCTGCTGCTGGTCGTCATCGGTGGGGTGTTCGTGGTCGAGGCGCTGTCGGTGTCGCTGCAGATCCTGGTGTTCCGCACCTCGCGCCGGCGGCTGTTCCGGATGGCGCCGTTCCACCACCACTTCGAGCTGGCCGGCTGGGCCGAGACGACCGTCATCATCCGGTTCTGGCTGCTCGCCGCTATCTGCGCGGCGATGGGGCTGGGGATCTTCTACAGCGAGTGGCTCGCCGCATCGGGTTCGGCGTGAGCGAGCCGGCGGCCGGCGGTCCGGTGCTCGTCGCCGGGGCCGGCGTGTCCGGGCTGGCCGCCGCGGTGGCGCTGCGCGACGCCGGTTCCCCGGTGTTCGTCTCCGACGACCGCCCCGCGGCGCTGGCCGGGCTGCCCGACGGCGTGCGCGCCTGGGCCGGGCCCGGCTTCCCGGACGGCGTGCGCACCGTGGTCACCTCACCCGGCCGGCGCCCGGACCACCCGCTGGTCGCCGAGGCCGCCGCGGCCGGCGCCGAGGTGATCGGCGAGCCGGAGCTGGCCTGGCGGCTCGGCGAGCTGACCGGCAAGCCGCCGGCCTGGCTGGTGGTCACCGGCACCAACGGCAAGACGACCACCACCGAGATGCTCGCCGCCGTCCTGCACACCGCCGGGCTGGACGCGGTCGCCTGCGGCAACATCGGCTATCCCGTGGTGAGCGCGGTCGCCGCGGGCCACGAGGTGCTCGCCGTCGAGCTGTCCAGCTTCCAGCTGCACTGGTCGCCGTCGGTCCGCCCGCTGGCCGGGGTGGTGCTGAACGTCGCCGAGGACCATCTCGACTGGCACGGCGGGGCCGCTGGCTACGCCGCGGCGAAGGCCGCCGCGCTGGTCGGGGACGTCGCCGTCGCCGGGGTGGACGATCCGGTGGCCGCCCGGCTGCTGGCCGCCGCACCGGCGGCGCGGCGGATCGGGGTGACCCTCGACGAGCCGGGCCCCGACCAGCTGGGCGTGTCCGGCGGGATGCTGGTCGATCGCGCGTTCGGCGGCGGGGAGCTGGTCGCCGCCGACGCCGTCGTGCCGCCCGGCCCGCCCGGGATCACCGACGCGCTCGCCGCGGCCGCGCTGGCCAGGGCCTACGGGGTCGGCACCGGGCCGATCGGGCGGGCGCTCGCGTCGTTCACCCCGGGCCCGCACCGCAGCGCCCCCGTCGGGACGCACGCCGGGGTCGACTACCTCGACGACTCGAAGGCCACCAACCCGCACGCGGCCGCGGCGGCGCTGGCCGCGATCGCCGCCCGCCGCCCGGGCGCGCGCACGGTCTGGGTGGTCGGCGGGCTGCTCAAGGGGGTCGCACCGGACGCGCTCGGCGAGCTCGCCGCGGCGCGGGCGGCGCAGCTGGCCGGGATCGTCGTGATCGGGACGGACCGGGCGCCGATCGTCGAGACCCTTGCGCGACACACCCCTGATCTCCCGGTCGTGGAGGTCGGACAGCGTCACGATGGGGTCATGGTGCCCTCCGACCAGCCGGATCCGATGCCCGAGGCGGTCCGGCGGGCGGCCGCGATCGCCCGTCCGGGCGACGTCGTGCTGCTCGCTCCGGCGGCGGCCTCGATGGACCAGTTCCGCGACTACGCGCACCGCGGTGCGGCGTTCGCGGCGGCCGTCGCCGCGCTGGACGGTGGCCGGTGAGCCCGGCGATACCGCGCTCCGGGCCGCGCCGGACCGCGGGTGCGGCCCTGGTCAGCGGGATCCGCGGCGGCTCGCGCCGGTTGCGGCGCTGGCTGCGCCGCCCGCTCACCTCGCTGCACCTGATCCTCGGCGTCTTCGGCCTGCTCACGCTGTTCGGCCTGGTCATGGTGCTGTCGGCGTCCGCGGTGTCGGCCGGCGGCTCGTCGTACTCGGTGTTCACCCGGCAGCTCATGTTCTGCGCGGTCGGCCTGGTGCTGTTCTACGTCGGCCTGCGGGTCCGGCCGGCGACGTTGCGCTCGGCCGCGCCGGTGCTGCTGATCGTCGGCATCGTCGCGCTGGTCGCGGTGCTGATCCCGGGGATCGGCGTGGTCCGCGGCGGCGCCCGCTCCTGGTTCGCGATCGGGCCGGTGTCGCTGCAGCCGTCCGAGGCCATCAAGATCGCGCTGACGCTGTGGGGCGCGCACGTGCTGGTCGCCCGGCGGGCGGTGATGCACCGCTGGAAGCACGCGCTGAACCCGGTCGTCCCGGTCACCCTGCTGGTCTTCACGCTGCTCGTGCTGCAGCCCGACCTGGGCATGACCATCTCGATCGGCATCGTGATGCTGGCGCTGCTCTACTTCGGCGGCGCCCCGGTCAAGCTGCTCGCGCTGATCGCCGGCGGCGGGCTGGCCGGCGCGGTGATCCTCGGGCTGACCGCGGGCTACCGGGCGAGCCGGATCACCGCGTTCCTCTCACCGGCCACCGCCGATCCGCTGGGCCCCGCCTACCAGGCGACGCAGGCGCTCTACGCGCTCGCCGACGGCGGGCTGCTCGGGGTCGGCCTCGGCCAGGGCCGGGCCAAGTGGGACTACCTGCCGAACGCGCACAACGACTTCATCTTCGCGATCATCGGCGAGGAGCTCGGCCTGGTCGGCGCGTTCGCGGTGCTGGCACTGTTCGCGACCCTGGCCTACACCGGGATGCGGATCGCGGCCCGCAACACCGACCCGTGGCTGCGGATCGTCGTGGCGACCTCGACCACCGGCCTGGTGGTCCAGGCCGCCATCAACATCGGATACGTCGTGGGGCTGCTCCCGGTGACCGGGCTGCAGCTGCCGCTGATCTCCTCCGGCGGGACCTCGCTGGTGGTGACCATGTTCCTGTTCGGGCTGCTCACCAACGCCGCCCGGCACGAACCGGAGGCCGTCGCGGCCCTCCGCAAGGACGGGCAGGACCGGGTGGCGAAGCTGCTGCGGCTGCCGTTGCCGGAGCCCTACCGGGCGCCGGGGCCGTCGTCACGGTGGGCGGCACGATGAGAACGCTCCTGCGGGCCGGGAGCAGATGAAGTCGGACGACGCGAGGGGCACGAGAGCGTGACGGGCACGGATCACACCGGCGGTAACCGCGGCACCGGCGGACCCGGCGCGGGCCGGGACGGCCACGGCGCCGACCCGGCCGCCCCGGGCGCCGCCGACGGCCCGCCCCGGCGGCCGACGATGGGACGCCCGGCGCAGACCGGGCCGGTCGAGCCGGACGGAGTGCTGTTCGGACGGCCGGGCCGTCCCGGTCCGTCCCGGCCGTCGCCGGGGGAGCGGCGGACCGTCCGGCTGGAGGTGTCCGGCCCCGAGCGGCGGACCGGCGCCGGCGCGTCCGGCCCGGAACCCGCCGGTCCGACGGCGGCGTTCGAGATCGTCCCGGACGCACCGGAGGCGACCGGGTCCCGGCCGGACGGGGGCGCGGGGGAGCCCGGTGGCCCGGCCGCGCCGCCCGCCGGTGGACCCGCCCCGATGGGCCCGGGCGCCCGGGAGGGGATCGCCGCCCCGGATACCGGCTCCCCGCAGGCGGAGCCCGGGTCCGCGGACCCGGTGGCGCCCGCAGGTGGGCAGGCTGCCGAGGGTTCCGCATCCGGCGCCGCCGAGGGTCCGGCCCACGATTCCGCCGGGAGTGCCGCGTCCGGGGGCGCTGCAGGCGCGGCGTCCGAGCGTGCCGCGGGCTCGGCGTCCGGCGCCGGTTCGGGCAGTGGGACGGGCACCGCGTCGGGCAGTGCGTCGGGCAGTGCGTCGGGCACCGTCGGGGACTCCGCTCCGGGCGCTGCCGGGAGCTCCGTCCCGGGCACCGTCGGGAACTCTGTCTCGGGGTCCGCTGGGAGCTCCGTCCCGGGCTCCGCCGGGAACGCCGTCCCGGGCACCGCCGGGAGCTCGGCCTCGGGCACCGTCGGGAACTCCGACTCGGGCTCTGCTGCGGGCACTGGCGCGGAATCGGCTCCGGGATCTGCTTCTGGATCTGCTTCTGGATCTGCCGACGGCTCCGCGGCGGGCCCTGTGTCGGGCACTGCCGCGGGATCCGGTCCGGGCCCCGCGTCCGGCTCTGCTGCGGGCCCTGCTCCGGGCGCTGCGTCCGACCCAGCCGCAGGCTCCGCTCCGGGTCCTGCGTCCGGCTCCGCCGCGGGCTCTGCCGCGGGCGCTGCTCCGGGCACTGGCAGTGGCACTGGCAGTGGCAGTGGCACTGGCAGTGGCACTGCGCATGGCACTGCTGCGGGCGCTGGTCATGGCACTGCTGCGGGCGCAGCTGATGGCACTGCTGCGGGCGCAGCTGATGGCACTGCTGCGGGCGCAGCTGATGGCACTGCTGCGGGCGCAGCTGATGGCACTGCTGCGGGCGCAGCTGATGGCACTGCCGCGGGCGCAGCTGATGGCACTGCCGCGGGCGCAGCTTCGGGCACCGCGTCCGACGCCGCTGCGGGCACCGCCGCCGGTTCTGCTCCGGGCACCGCTTCGGGCTCGGCTCCCGGTTCTGCTCCGGGGACTGCGTCCGGCTCCGCTCACGGGTCTGCTCCGGGTACCGCCGCCGGCTCCGGTTCGGGTGCCGCGTCGGGCGGGCCGGGGACGCAGCCGCCGGACACCGGGGGCGTCCGCGGCCCCAGCCGGCTGCCGTCCACCGGATGGGACCCGCACACCCACGGCGGCCGGCCGCCGTTCCGGCCGGGCCAGGGGGAGGCCCCCGGCCCGGGTGGCCGGGCCAACGGGAGCCCGCGCAACGGCGTCCCGCGCAACGGCGCCTCCCGCGCCGACGAGCCGGAGCGGCCGGACGGCGCGCGCCCGCCGCGCGGCGACGCCGGGCAGCGGCCCGGCCACCACCAGCCAGGGCCGACCCCGCCCGGTGCGATGCCGCCCGGCGGACTGTTCACGCCGGCCGGACCGCGTGCCCGCGGACCGGAGCGTCCCGGCGCCGGCCGCACCGGACCGCAGGGACCCGGTGCCCCCGGCGGCCCGGGTGCCCCCGGCGGCCCGGGTGCCGCCGGTGCCCCCGGCCGGGCACCGGGGACACCCGGCAACCGGAACCCGGGCCAGCACCCCGCACAGCACCCCGCACAGCATCCCGGGAACGGTCCCGCGTCCCGTACCGACGACCCGGTCGCGACCCGGCCGAGCGGTGCGCCGCAGGACGCCGGCACCCCGCCGGCGGGTAACCCGGTTCCCGGCGGCCGCGACGTCGCCGGGTCGTCCGCGGGCGACCAGCACGGCGCGGGACGCCCCGGCAACGGCACCGGCAACGGGCCGTCCCGCCCGGGCCGGCCGAGCGGCGTCTCCGGGACCGGCCCGCAGAGCGGTGCCGCGCTGTCCGCGTCCGGTCCGCGCGGCGCCGTCCCGCCGGCCGGCCCGGGACCCGGTGCCCGCCCGGGCGGGCAGCAGCCGCCGTCCGCTGGCCCGGTGGGGCACCGTCCGGGCGGCCCGGCGCATCCCGGCCGGTCGGCCGGGATGCCGCAGTCCTTCGACGGTGCGGCACGGCGTGGCGGCCCGCAGCCGCCCGGCCGCCCGCAGCCGCCCGGTGCCCTGCCGTCGCCGGGCGGCCAGCGG
>NZ_BAAAJK010000004.1:230683-254148 GCF_039526905.1 Pseudonocardia kongjuensis
GCCCGGCCGCCCGCAGCCGCCCGGTGCCCTGCCGTCGCCGGGCGGCGAGCAGCCCGGCGGCGCGCAGCCGCCGTTCGGCGGGCGGCCGGGCGGTGCCCCGAACCGCCCCGATGCCGGCCAGCCCCAGCAGGGCCCGTCCGGCGCCGGGCAGCCGCCGCAGGGCCCGTCCGGTGCCGGCCAGCCCCAGCAGGGCCCGTCCGGCGCCGGGCAGCACCCGCAGGGCCCGTCCGGTGCCGGGCGGACCGACCCGGGCCGTGCACCGGAGCCGGGCCGTTTCGTCCAGCACCCGGGCCAGGGCGTCGCGCCCGGTCTCCCGGACCAGCCGGTCCGCCCGGCCCAGCTCGGCCAGGCCCCGGCGGACGGTGGCCCGGGCCAGCCGGTGTTCCCGGCCCGGCCCGACACCCGCCCGGCGGCGGGACAGCCCGCGGGCCTCGCCGAGCCCGGCACCCCCGGCGCACCGGGCAGCCCGGCCGGTCCGGGTCATCCCGGCGGTCCGGGGAACCCCGCGGCTCCGGGCAATCCCGGGAACCCCGGCCCCGCGGCCCCCGGCGGCGGTCACCCCGGCAACCCGGGGCACCCCGGCAACCCGGGACACCCCGGCAACCCCGGAAGTCCGGGCAACCCGGGCAACCCGGGCAACCCGGGCAACGCCGGCGGCCCCGAGGGCACCCGTGCCTTCCCGCCCGCCACCACCCGTCCCGCCGGTGAGCAGCTCCCGCCCCCGGCGCCCGGCGCGCTGTCCGTGGTCGTCGCCGGCGGCGGCTCCGCCGGGCACATCGAGCCGGCGCTGGCCGTCGCCGACGCGATCCGCAGGCTCGTCCCCGGCGCCCGGGTCACCGCGCTCGGCACCGAGAAGGGACTGGACACCCAGCTCATCCCGGCCCGCGGCTACCCGCTCGAGCTGATCCCGCCGGTGCCGCTGCCCCGCAAGCCCACCGCCGACCTGCTGAAGCTGCCCGGCAACGTCCGGGGCGCCGTCCGCCGGGTCCGCGAGGTGCTGGACGCGGTGCAGGCCGACGTCGTCGTCGGCTTCGGCGGGTTCGTCTCGCTGCCCGCCTACCTCGGCGCCCGCGGCCGGGTGCCGATCGTCGTGCACGAGGCGAACGCGCGCGCCGGGCTGGCGAACAAGGTCGGTGCCCGGTTCGCCGCCGCCGTCGCCACCGCCGTACCCGGCACCGGGCTGGCACACGAGCAGGTCGTCGGCATGCCGCTGCGCCGTTCGATCACCACGCTCGACCGCGCCGCGCTGCGGCCCGAGGCACGCACCTACTTCAACGTGCCGCCGCACGCCCCGCTGCTGCTGGTCTTCGGCGGCTCGCAGGGCGCCCGCACGCTCAACGACGCCATCGCCGAGTCGCTGCCCGCCTTCACCGAACGCGGGATCTCGGTGCTGCACGCCTACGGGCGCAACGGGACCCCGGCCGATCCGCGGCCCGGCTACTTCCCGACGCCCTACATCGAGCGGATGGACCTGGCCTACGCTGCGGCCGACGTCGTCCTCGGCCGGTCCGGGATGACGACGGTCGCCGAGCTGACCGCGGTCGGGCTGCCCGCCGTGTACGTCCCGCTCCCGCACGGCAACGGGGAACAGGCGCTCAACGCCCGCCCGGTCGTCCAGGCCGGCGGCGGCAAGCTGGTGCCCGACGAGGAGATGAACGGTGCGCGCGCCGTCGACGAGCTGATGCCGATGCTCACCGACCCGGACCTGGCGCTCGCCATGGGCCGCCGGGCCAGGGCGGCCGGCCACGGCGAGGCCGACGAGAAGCTCGCCCGGATCGTGATGGAGGTGGCCCGCCGGTGAACACCCCGAGCCCGCTCGGAACGCACGTGCACCTGATCGGCATCGGGGGTGCCGGGATGAGCGGCATCGCCCGCATCCTGCTGGCCCGCGGGACGGCGGTGTCCGGCTCCGACGCCCGCGAGTCCCGCACCGTCACCGCGCTGCGCGCGCTCGGTGCGCGGGTCGAGGTCGGCCACGACGCCGCCCACCTGCGGCACGACGGCGAGGACGCACCGACCGTCGTCGTCTCCACCGCCATCCGGGAGACCAATCCCGAGCTCGCCGCCGCGCGCGAGCAGGGACTGCCCGTCGTGCACCGGGCGGTCGCGCTCGCGGCGCTCACCGAGGGCCGCAGGCTGATCGCGATCGCCGGGACCCACGGCAAGACGTCGACGACGTCGATGGTCACCGTCGCGCTGCAGCACTCCGGCGCCGATCCGTCCTTCGCGATCGGCGGTGACCTGTCGATCTCCGGCAGCGGCGCGCACCACGGGAGCGGCGAGGTGTTCGTCGTCGAGGCCGACGAGAGCGACGGCTCCTTCACCGCGTTCGCACCGTCGGTCGCGGTCGTCACCAACGTCGAGCCGGACCACCTGGACCACCACGGCGACGCGCAGACCTACTACGCGGTGTTCGAGCGGTTCCTCGACCGGCTGGTGCCCGGCGCCGTGCTGGTCACCTGCGCCGACGACCCCGGCGCCGAGACGGTCGCCGCCGCCGCCGAGCGGGCCGGGATCCGGGTGCTGCGCTACGGCCGGTCCGCACCGGGGGCGCTGGACGCCCGGCTGCTCGACTTCACCCCCGACGGCACCGGCTCGCGGTCGCTGTTCCGGCACGCCGGCGCCGAGCGGGAGCTGCGGCTGAGCGTGCCCGGCGAGCACATGGCGCTCAACGCGCTCGGCGCCTACCTGGCCGCGGGGGAGACCGGTGCCGACCCGGAGACCCTGCTCGACGGGCTCGCCGGGTTCGGCGGGGTGCAGCGCCGGTACGAGTTCAAGGGCCGGGTCCGCGGCGTCTCCGTCTACGACGACTACGCCCACCACCCCACCGAGGTCGCGGCGACCCTGCGCGCCGCCCGCGAGTCCGCACCGACCGTGCACGGCAGGCGCGGCCGGGTGCTCGTCGCCTTCCAGCCGCACCTCTACTCCCGGACCCGGCTGTTCGCGCGCGAGTTCGGCGAGTCGCTGTCGCTCGCGGACGAGGTCGTGGTGCTCGACGTCTACGGTGCCCGGGAGGACCCCGAACCCGGGGTCGGTCCGGCACTGATCACCGACGAGGTGCGGCTGCCCGCCGAGCGGGTGCACCGCGCCCCGTCGTGGGAGCAGACGCCGGCGGCCGTCGCCGCGCTCGCCGTCGACGGCGACACCGTGATCACGATGGGGGCCGGGGACGTCACGGCGCTCGGCCCGGAGATCCTGCGCGAGCTCGCCGGGGGCGACCGGGAATGACCGGATGCCGGGCGCACCCGGCACCGACGACCGCCGAGGGGGCGCGATGAGCAGGAGCGACGAGACCGGCGCACGCACCGGGCCCGGCGGCACCGCACGTCGCACCCCGGAGCAGGAACGGCAGGCGGCCGAGCGGGCCCGCCGGATCCGGGAACGCCGCGCGGCCGAGCGGTCCGCAGGCTCGGCGGACACCGGGGAGACCGGGCGGCCGCGCCGGGCCGACCGGGCCGGCGAGCGCGACCCGGCGCGCCCGGCCACCGCCGTGCAGACCGACGACGACGCCGCCACCCCGGACGCCGCCGGGACCCGCGACCCGGGCCGCGCCGGCCGGGGGACCGCTGACCGTGCCGCCCCCCGGGACACCGGCGGGTTGGCCCGCGAACGGACCGCCGCACGGACGGCGGCACGGACCGCGGCACGGACGGCCGCGCGGGAGCGCGCCGCCGACCCGCGGCACCGCCGCCGGCGCCTGGTCGCGCTGGCCGCCACCGTGCTGGTGGTGCTGATCGGGCTCTCCGCCGCGGTCTGGTGGGCGCTCGGCAGCTTCGGGCCGCCGGTGTCCGCGGTCGAGGTGACCGGCACCCGGCAGATCCCGGTGCACGACGTCGAGGCCGCCGCCGACGTCGGCACCGGTGTCCCGCTCGCCGCGGTTGACACCGGCGCCGTCGCCGCGCGGGTGTCGGCGATCCCCGGCGTCGCGAGCGTCGACGTCGGCCGGATCTGGCCGGACACCCTGTCGGTGACCGTGACCGAACGCACCCCGGCCGCGCTCGTCGAGACCCCGGACGGGCTGCAGCTCGTCGACGTGACCGGCTTCGTCTACCGGGAGGCACCGCCGGACCTGCGGCTGCCCCGGCTGCAGCTGCCGTCCGTCGGCCCGGAGGACCCGGCGACCCTGGCCGCCGTCGGCGCCCTGCGCGCCCTCCCGGAACCGGTGCGCGACCAGGTGGAGACGCTGTCCCTCGGGGCCGGCGGGAGCACCTTCGAGCTGGGACTGACCGAGGGCAGGCGGGTGCTGTGGGGACCGTGGTCGGACACCGCCGCCACCGCGCAGCGGGCCGAGGTGCTCGGGCCGCTGCTCGAACGGGAGGGCTCGGTCTACGACGTGTCCAGCCCGGCCCTGGTCACGGTCCGCCGGTGAACCGGCCCGCGCACGAACGTGCCGCGATGCCACCCGAACGGCCCTCGCGCCACGCCCGGCCGGACCCCGGCCGCCGGGCCCGTGCGGGGCAACCTCGGCGCGATCCCTTCCGTACCGAGGGCGGGGTCGGCGTAGGGTCACCGGCCGGCGACTGAGCGCGTTTCACGTGACCGGAACGGTGAACCACCCGGGCGGGGTGTTGTCGGCGCGCGGCGCGCCTGCTGGACCCGGGCCGGGGAAGCGACCTAGCGTTTCGCCCGAAGGCCCGGGGCACCCGGAGCTGGACCGGACCCCCCGAGCGACTGGAAGGTGCCGCGCATGACGCCCCCGCACAACTACCTGGCCGTGATCAAGGTCGTCGGCATCGGTGGCGGCGGCGTGAACGCCGTCAACCGCATGATCGAGGTCGGCCTCAAGGGGGTCGAGTTCATCGCGGTGAACACCGACGCCCAGGCCCTCCTGATGTCGGACGCCGACGTGAAGCTCGACATCGGCCGCGAGCTCACCCGCGGGCTCGGCGCCGGCGCGAACCCCGACGTCGGCGGCAAGGCCGCCGAGGACCACGCCGAGGAGATCGAGGAGGTCCTCAAGGGGGCCGACATGGTCTTCGTCACCGCGGGCGAGGGCGGCGGCACCGGCACCGGTGGCGCACCGGTCGTCGCCTCGATCGCCCGCAAGCTCGGCGCCCTGACGATCGGCGTCGTCACCCGCCCGTTCACCTTCGAGGGCCGCCGTCGCGCCGGTCAGGCCGAGGACGGCATCCAGGCGCTCCGCAACGAGTGCGACACCCTGATCGTCATCCCGAACGACCGGCTGCTGCAGCTCGGCGACGTCGGCGTCTCGCTGATGGACGCCTTCCGCTCCGCCGACGAGGTGCTGCTCTCCGGCGTGCAGGGGATCACCAACCTGATCACCACCCCGGGCCTGATCAACCTGGACTTCGCCGACGTCAAGTCGGTGATGTCCGGCGCGGGCTCGGCGCTGATGGGAATAGGGTCCGCGCGCGGTGAGGGCCGGGCGGTGCAGGCCGCCGAGAAGGCCATCAACTCCCCGCTGCTCGAGGCGTCGATGGACGGCGCGCAGGGCGTGCTGCTGTCCATCGCGGGCGGCTCCGACCTGGGTCTGTTCGAGATCCACGAGGCGGCGTCGCTGGTCCAGGAGGCGGCGCACCCCGAGGCCAACATCATCTTCGGCACCGTGATCGACGACTCGCTCGGCGACGAGGTGCGGGTCACCGTGATAGCGGCCGGCTTCGAGGGCGGGACCCCGACCCACAAGAAGCTGGAACCGGCCGTGTTCAGCCGCGGCACCCAGAAGGCGTCCGAGCCGGCGACCGGCACGGGCGAGTCCCAGACCCAGGCCCAGCCGGCGCCGCAGGCCCAGCCCGCGCAGCAGGCACCGCAGCAGAACAACCCGACCGGGTACGGCTCGGGTGCCGGCAGCGCGCAGGCCACCACGCCGGACCTGCCGGCCTCGGTGCCGTCGTCGCCGGAGCGGACCGGCGTGCTGCCGCCCGCGCAGCCCACCGCGCCCGCGCCGCGGCAGCCGGACCTGCGTGCGGAGTCCCCGGCCGGCACCGAGCACCACCCGGCGCCGTCCGCCACCGGCAACGGTTCCGCCCCGGCGGCCCGCCCGGCCGATCCGGTCGAGGACGAGGTGGACGTCCCGCCGTTCATGCGGCGCTGACCGATGACGCAGGCCGACTCGCCGCCGGTCCGCGTCCGCCGGGTCACCACGACGAGGGCGGGCGGCCGGTCGGCCGGCCCGTTCTCCCGGTTCAATCTCTCGCTCGGCGTCGGCGACGACCCGGCGGCGGTGACCGCCAACCGGGCCCGGATCGTCCGTGAGCTGGGCCTGACCGGGCTGGTCTTCCTGCGTCAGGTGCACGGCCGCGACGTCGCCGTCCTCCGGGAGGCGCCGCGGGCCCGCCCGGGCACCGGCGGGGTCGCGCCGGACGTGCCCGATGTGGACGCCGTCGTCACCGACGTCCCGCTGCTCGGCATCGCGGTCCTGGCCGCGGACTGCGTCCCGGTGCTGCTCGGCGACCCGGTCGCCGGGGTGGTCGGGGCGGCACACGCCGGCCGGGTGGGTGCCGCGTCCGGCGTGCTCGACGCGGTGATCGACCGGATGACCGGGCTCGGGGCCGCCGTCGAGCGGCTCGAGGTGCTGCTCGGGCCCGCGGTGTGCGGCCGGTGCTACGAGGTGCCGCCCGCGATGCGCGACGAGGTGGAGGCCGCGCTGCCCGGCAGCGCGTCGACCACCCGGACCGGCACCGCCGGGCTGGACCTGCGGGCCGGCCTGGCCCGCAGGCTCGCCGATCTCGGCGTGACCCGGGTCGGCACCGACCCGCGCTGCACCATCGAGGATCCCGACCTGTACAGCCACCGCCGGGAGGGCCGGTGCGGCCGGCAGGCCGCGATCACCTGGCTCGACCCGCGTGACGTGCGCGACCCTCGCAGCACCACCGCCCGCGCGGCACGATGATCGGCGTGGCCGATCCCGACACCCCCGAACGCACCGCCGAGCTGACCGAACGCCTCGCCGCGGTCCGCGGCCGCCTCGCGGCGGCCTGCCGGTCCGCCGGCCGTGATCCGGCCGAGGTCTCCCTGCTCGCGGTGACCAAGACGGTGCCCCCGGCCGACGTCGCGACCCTGATCGACCTCGGGCTCACCGAGTTCGCCGAGAACCGGGCCCAGGAGCTGGCGGCCAAGGTCGCCGACGTCGCGGCCGCCCGGCCCGGCGCGGAGCCGCGATGGCACTTCGTCGGCGGCCTGCAGCGGAACAAGGTGCGCACGGTGCTCCCGTGGGTGACCTGCATCCAGTCCGTCGACTCGCCCCGGCTGGCCCGGGCGATCGACCGCGAGGTCGGCCGGCTGCGCGGGAGCGGGGAGCGGGACGCCCCGCTGCCGGTGCTCGTCCAGTACAGCGTGGACGGCGATCCGGCCCGCGGCGGCGTGCCCGACGACGGGCTCGACGAGCTGGCCGACCTGGTCGCGGAGCTGCCCGGCCTGGAGCTCGCCGGCCTGATGGCGGTCGCGCCGCTCGGCCGGGAGCCCGGTGCGTCGTTCGCCGCGATCGCCGCCGCCGCCGGCCGGGTCCGGGAGCGGCATCCGGCGGCCCGCACCCTGTCCGCCGGGATGAGCGGGGACCTGGAGATCGCGGTCGATCACGGTTCGACAGTGGTGCGTGTCGGTACGGCCCTTGTGGGGGACCGGCGGATAACCTCGGAGTAATCGCTGGTCGGTGCGGGTACGAGGCCATCGGCGAGACCGTCGCCAGAACGCGGGTGCGCGCGCGAGGTGAGTGCGTACGGAGTCGAGCAGTACTGCGAGGGGACAGCGGATGAGCGCGATGTACCGGCTGAAGGCGTACTTCGGCATGGTCCCGGCCGACGAGATGGACTACGTGGACGAGCCGGCCCACTACCGGGCGGCCCACGAGCACTCCTCGAGCGGTCGCGGCGACCGCTGGGCGACCGGTGCGGGTCGGTTCGCCGACCAGGACGGTTACGACGACGAACGATACGACCCCGCCGCGGGCTACGACGACGGCTGGGGGCCCCGCACGGCGCGGGACACCCCCCGTCCGGCGCGCGGTGTGCGGCCGGATCCGCGCGGTGAGCGGGAGCCCGGTGATCACCTCGGGCGGGTCTCACCGATCGGCGGGGCCGCCGGAGCGGCCGTCCGCGGGTCGCTCGCGATGGATCCGGACGCTTTCCGGAGCCCCTCTCGGGAACACCAGCGCGAGGAGCGGCCGACACCCGTCGCGCCGGCGCCCGCGCCCTCGGCGGTGCCCGAGCAGCGCGACCGGACGGCCGTCGCGCCGGCCTCGATCACGACGCTGCACCCGCGCAGCTACAACGAGGCGCGCACGATCGGCGAGCGCTACCGGGACGGTGTGCCGGTCATCATGAACCTCACCGATCTGGACGGCGCGGCCGCGAAACGCCTGGTGGACTTCGCCGCCGGCCTCGCGTTCGCGCTGCGCGGATCGATCGACAAGGTTACCGACCGGGTGTTCCTTCTCACCCCGGCGGACGTCGAGGTGTCCGCCGACGACGCGCGGAGGCTCGCCGAGCGCGGAGCTTTCCGACAGGATTGACGCGTGTCCACCGCCATCGGCTTCCTGATCTATTACGTCCTGTTCTTCTTCTGGCTGCTGCTCGCGGCCCGGATCGTCGTCGAGATGGTCCGGTCCTTCGCGCGTCAGTGGCGACCGGCCGGAGCCCCCGCGGTGGCGCTCGAGGTCGTCTTCACCGCGACCGACCCTCCGGTCAAGTTGCTGCGGAGAGTGATCCCCGTGGTCCGTATCGGAGGCGTAGGACTGGACCTGTCGATTATGGTGCTGTTGCTGGTGGTGTTCATCTCGATGAGCGCCGTCAGATCACAGCTCCTGGGTTGAGCCCCAGTCACCCGGGAGTGCCGCCGAGGACCGCATGAGGTGATCCGATGCCGCTGACGCCCGCCGACGTTCACAACGTCGCGTTCAGCAAACCCCCGATCGGGAAGCGGGGGTACAACGAGGACGAGGTCGACGCCTTCCTCGATCTGGTCGAGGCCGAACTGGCCCGGCTGATCGGGGAGAACGACGACCTCCGAGACCAGGTCGCACAGCTCGAGCAGCGCCTCGGCGATGCCGAGGCCGACCTGGACGAGGCCCGCAACCAGCAGGCCCCGGCACAGACGCAGGCGCTGCAGGCGTCGCCGTCGCCGATGGGACGTGGTGGCGGAGCCCCCGCGCCCCAGCTCGCCGGAGTGGGGGGATCCGCCGACGCCGACGGCGGGGACCACCACGTGCAGGCGGCCAAGGTCCTGGGCCTGGCCCAGGAGATGGCCGACCGGCTGACGGCCGAGGCGAAGAACGAGGCCGACACGATGCTGTCGGACGCGCGGACCAAGTCCGAGCAGCTCCTCTCCGACGCCCGCACCAAGGCCGACGGTCTGGTCAACGACGCGCGCTCGCGCGCCGAGACCATGCTCAACGACGCCCGTACCCGTTCCGAGACGCTCGAGCGTCAGTCGCGCGACAAGGCGTCCGGCCTGGTCAGCGATGCCGAGCGCAAGCAGAACGAGATCATGGGTGCGATCCAGCGGGACAAGTCCGTGCTGGAGAAGAAGATCGACGAGCTGCGCACCTTCGAGCGCGAGTACCGCACCCGGCTCAAGACCTATCTGGAGTCGCAGCTGCGCGACCTGGAGGGCCGCGGGTCGGCGGCGCCGACGGACAACTCCGGCAACGCGAACCGCTCCGGTTCCAACGGTGGCTACGCCGCCTCCGGATACGGCCAGCGGGCCGACACCGGGAGCTGACGCCCGGCGCGCGAGCAATGCGCGCCGGGATGCCCGACGACGATGGGGTAGCGGCCGGGTGCCACTGCCGACCGACGGAGTTCGCCGATGTTGATGCTGGTGCTGGTGCTGGTAGCGATCGCGCTGGCGCTCTGGCTTGCCGGATGGTTCCTGCAGGTCGTGGCGCTGTTCTGGACGTCGGTCGGGGTCTGCCTGATCGCCGGTCTGGTGCTGCTCTACGACTGGTGGCAGACCCGGTCCGCCGTGCGGGCCGGGGACCGGTCGGAGAGCGCCGATGCCGGACCGGCCCCGGAGCGGCCCGGTCCGCCCCGGCACCAGGGCCCGGACATGGAACCCGCCACCCAGATCCTGCCGGTCGTCCGGCCGGAGACGGGTGGCCCCGGCCGGGCCGGTACCGGCCTGCCGGGGGCCGCGGGTGGAGTTCCGGACGCGGCCAACGCGTCGGATGCGACCATCCAGATCCCGGTGATCCGGCCGTCCGGCTCTGAGGAGGGACCGCCCGCCGTTTCCCGATCGGGTGGTTCTTCGCCACGCTCGGTGACGAATGGGGCGGCTGCGGACGGCGACACGTCGTCCGGCGGACACCCGGCCGGGTCGCCGGACGAGTCCGCGGCCGCGGCGACGACCGCGGCCCGGGTGCCGACGACGCCGGACGCTCCGGCCGCTCCGGATGCCCGGGATGTCTCGAAGGCCCCGAACACCCAGGACGGCTCCGGGCCGGCCGATCGGGACGACACGGGTCGTGGCGGCGACCCGGCACGTCCCGACGGCCCGCCCGGGGACGCCCGGGCGCCCGGCACCACGGGGGCGGCGCAGGCCGATCCCCGGGATGCGGTCCCGCCGCACGGCTCCGACCGGTCGCCGGCCGGCTCCGCTGGGGTGAGCCGGCGCGACACGACGACGGCCGCCGGAACCGGCTCCGCCGCCGGCGGCGGAGCCGACGACCCGGGCTTCGGCTCCGGTTCGGCCCCGGCGGGCGCGCCGGGTGCCGGTGACGCCGGCCGGACCACGGCCACCGGGGTCACCGGATCGGCTCCCGGCGCCGGCGGACCGGCTTCCGGAGCCGGCGGACCGGGTTCCGGCACTGCCGGATCGGCTCCCGGCACTGCCGGTGGGCCGGGCGGCACGCCGGACCGGACTGCCGCCGCAGGATCGGTGGAGTCCGCGACCACCGCGGTGCCGCTCGGCGGCACGACACCGGCGGGATCCGCCGACCGCACCACCGCGGCGCAGGCCGCGGGCGGCGCGGGCCTGGCCGCAGGCGCTGCCGGTGTTGCCGGCGCAGCCGGCGCGGCTGGTGCCGACAGCGGAGCCGCCGCGGCCGACTCGAGGGCCGGCGGGTCCGATGCCCGCTCCGGTGGGGCCGACATGCGCGCCGGCGGCGTCGAGAACGGAGCCGCCGGGGCCGATGCCGGGCGGCCGCCGTCCGACGCGGGCGCCGCGTCGGAGCCGCAGCCGATCGCCGGCGAGGCCCCCGAGGAGCCGCGCGACCCGACCCTGGCGGGCCTGGTGGCCCGGCTGCCGGACGAGGTGCTGGTGATCGACGAGCACCCGCGCTACCACGTGCAGACCTGCCGGGCGCTGCCCGGCAGGCCGGTGATCCCGCTCCCGGTCAGCGAGGCCGTCGAGCTCGGGTTCACCCCGTGCGGCTGGTGCTCGCCGAACCGCTCGCTCGGCGAGCGGCACCCGGCCCAGGTCCGCTAGCCGGCCCCCGCTTCGCCGGGCTGTGTGAATGAGCCCGCTTCGCCGGGCTGTGGAATAACCGGGTGCCCGCCCGCGCTACCCTGGTTCCACAGGCACCGATCCGGCCATCACCGGGGAGCCTCCGGAAGAAACGGCCCGCCCTGCGCGGGCCGGAGTAGAACCGGACGGGTGCGGCCCGTCATCGCCGTCGAACGAGAGGCGCACGCGAGCCAGGGTGCGCAAGCGGGGTGGTACCGCGGCACGGCCTCCACGGCCGTCGTCGTCCCCGTGCGAACCGACATTCGCACGAGGAGCGCCATGAGCGACACCGGATACCCCGAGGTTCCCGCACATCCCACGTTCCCCGCGCTGGAGCGCGACGTCCTGGCGTCCTGGGAGGCCGACGACACCTTCCGCGCGTCCGTCGAGCAGCGCCCGGCCGGGGAGAACGGCTCGTGCGAGTACGTCTTCTACGACGGCCCGCCGTTCGCCAACGGCCTGCCGCACTACGGCCACCTGCTCACCGGCTACGTCAAGGACGTCGTCCCGCGCTACCGCACCATGCGCGGCAACCGGGTCGAGCGCCGCTTCGGCTGGGACACCCACGGCCTGCCCGCCGAGGTCGAGACCGAGAACCAGCTCGGCATCAAGCACAAGTCCGAGATCGAGGAGATGGGCGTCGCCGCCTTCAACGAGGCGTGCCGCACCTCGGTGCTCCGCTACACCGGCGAATGGCGCGACTACGTCACCCGCCAGGCCCGCTGGGTCGACTTCGACAACGACTACAAGACGCTCGACCTGGACTACATGGAGTCCGTCATGTGGGCGTTCAAGTCGTTGTGGGACAAGGGCCTGGTCTACTCGGGCTTCCGGGTGCTCTGGTACTGCTGGCGCTGCGAGACGCCGCTGAGCGCCACCGAGACCAAGATGGACGACGTCTACCTCGACCGGCAGGACCCGGCCGTCACCGTCGGGCTGCGGCTGTCCGACTCCGGCTGCGCGGACCTCGACGGCGCGCTCGCCCTGGTCTGGACGACCACCCCGTGGACGCTGCCGTCGAACCTGGCCGTCGCGGTGCACCCGGACGTCGACTACGCGGTCGTGCAGGCGAACGGGGAGCGCTGGGTGCTCGCGCAGGCCCGCGTCGCCGCCTACGCCCGCGAGCTGGGCGAGGACCCGCACGTCCTCACCGTGCTGAAGGGCTCCGACATCCTCGGCGCCGCCTACACCCCGCCGTTCGACTTCTTCACCGGCCGGGAGAACGCGCACCGGGTGCTGGCCGCCGACTACGTCACCACCGAGGACGGCACCGGGCTCGTGCACATCGCCCCCGCCTTCGGTGAGGAGGACAAGGAGGTCACCGACGCGGCCGGCATCGAGGTCGTCAACCCGGTCGACTCCCGCGGCGAGTTCACCACCGAGGTCCCGCCGTACGCCGGCATGCAGGTGTTCGACGCGAACCCGCAGATCATCCGGGACCTGAAGGAGCGCACGTCCGAGCACGTCAGCGGCGTGCTGCTGCGGCACGAGACCTACGACCACCCGTACCCGCACTGCTGGCGCTGCGGCAACGCGCTGATCCAGCGCGCCGTCGACTCCTGGTTCGTCCGGGTCACCCGGTTCCGGGACCGGATGGTCGAGCTCAACCAGCAGATCGACTGGACGCCGGCGCACGTGCGCGACGGCCAGTTCGGGAAGTGGCTGGAGGGCGCCCGCGACTGGGGCATCTCCCGCAACCGGTACTGGGGCAGCCCGATCCCGGTGTGGCAGTCCGACGACCCGCGCTACCCGCGGACCGACGTCTACGGCTCGCTCGACGAGCTGGAGCGCGACTTCGGCGTGCGCCCGACCGACCTGCACCGCCCGTACGTCGACGAGCTCACCCGGCCCAACCCGGACGACCCGACGGGCGCGAGCACCATGCGCCGGGTCCCGGAGGTGCTGGACTGCTGGTTCGAGTCCGGCTCGATGCCGTTCGCCCAGGTGCACTACCCGTTCGAGAACGCCGACTGGTTCGAGCACCACTACCCGGGCGACTTCATCGTCGAGTACAACGGCCAGACCCGCGGCTGGTTCTACACGCTGCACGTGCTCGCCACCGCCCTGTTCGACCGGCCCGCGTTCCGCAACTGCTCGGCGCACGGCATCGTGCTCGGCGACGACGGCGCGAAGATGTCCAAGTCGCGCAAGAACTACCCGGACGTCAACGAGGTCTTCGACCGGGACGGCTCGGACGCCATGCGGTGGTTCCTCATGGCGTCGCCGATCCTGCGCGGCGGGAACCTGATCGTCACCGAGCAGGGCATCCGGGAGGGCGTCCGGCAGGCGATCCTGCCGCTGTGGAACAGCTGGTACTTCCTGTCGCTCTACGCCGGCGGGCAGCGCGGGACGTTCCGCACCGACAGCCCGCACGTGCTCGACCGGTACGTGCTGGCCAAGACCGCGGACCTGGTCGACGGCGTCACCGCGGCGATGGACGCCTACGACATCGCGGGCGCCTGCGAGCGGATCCGGGAGCACGCCGAGACGCTGACCAACTGGTACGTCCGGCGCTCCCGGGAGCGGTTCTGGGCGACCGGATCGGCCGACGCCGAGGCCGTCCGGCGGGACGCCGTCGACACCCTGCACACCGTGCTGGAGGTGACCTGCCGGGTCGCGGCGCCGCTGCTGCCGCTGACCGCGGAGGCGATCTGGCGCGGCCTCACCGGCGGCCGCTCGGTGCACCTCGCCGACTGGCCGGGCGGGTCCGACCCGGCGCTGCCCGGGACGGCCGCGGCGGGGGCCGGGCTGCCGCACGACGCCGAGCTGGTCGCCGGGATGGACCGGATCCGGCAGGTCGCGTCGGCGGCGCTGTCGCTGCGCAAGTCGGCGAAGGTCCGGGTGCGCCAGCCGCTGCCCGGGCTCACCGTCGCCGCCGCCGACGCCGCGGACCTGGAGCCGTTCACCGCCCTGCTGCGCGACGAGGTGAACGTCCGCACGGTCGAGCTCACCGAGGACGTCGCGGAGCACGGACGCTTCGAGATCGCGGTGAACGCCCGGGTCGCCGGCCCGCGGCTGGGCGCCGACGTGCAGAAGTGCATCCGCGCGGTGAAGGCGGGGGAGTGGAGCCGGGAGACCGACGGCGGCCAGGACACCGTCGTCGCCGCCGGGATCACCCTGCAGGACGGCGAGTTCACCGAGCGGCTGGTCGCCGCCGACCCGGCGCACACCGTCGCGCTGCCGGGGAACAGCGGGCTGGTCGTGCTCGACACGACCGTCACCCCCGAGCTGGCGGCCGAGGGCACCGCGCGCGACGTCGTCCGGGTCGTGCAGCAGGCCCGCCGGGACGCCGGGCTGGCGGTGGCCGACCGGATCGCGCTGACCCTGGACGGGCCGGACGCGGTGCTGGACGCGGTCCGCACGCACGAGTCGTTCGTCGGCGGGGAGGTGCTGGCGACCGCGGTGTCCTACGGACCGGTTGCCGACGGGGCCTCGGCCGGTCAGGTGGTCGGCCCGGACGGGACCGCCGTCGAGCTGCGCGCGCGGGTCGAGCGCGCCTGAACCCCGGGGCGCCGGGCCGGTCACCCGGACCGCCGCCCCCGTAGGCTCGCCGGGTGGGCGCGGCAGCGGATCGGTGGCGGGAACTCCAGTCCGGACGGGGGATCCCGGAGCACATCCGGCGCGCCGCCCCCGCCGATCCGTGGACGCACCGCGCGGCCGACTTCGCACCGCCCGCCGAGCCCGCCGACACCCCGTCCCGGGCCGCGGCCCGGGCGCTCGCCGAACGTGCCGCGGCCTGGAGCTGCGCCGGCGCGTCGGTGCTCGACGTCGGCTGCGGCGGCGGTGACGCCGCGTTCGCCGTCGCCCGGCCCGATCCGTCGCCGGTGGCGCGGGTGGTCGGCGTCGACCGGCAGGCCGACATGCTCGCCGTGTTCGCCGCGGCGGCCCACGAGCGCGGGATCCCCTACGGCACCGTGCAGGGCGCCTGGCCGGACGTCGCCGCCGACGCCGACCGGCACGACGTCGTCGTCTGCCATCACGTGCTGCACAACGTCGTCGATCTCCCGCCGTTCCTCGCCGCCCTGCACGCCGCCGCCCGCGGCCCGGCGGGCGGCGTGGTGGTCGAGATGCTGCCCGAGCACCCGATGGCCTGGCTGGACCCGCTGTGGCGGCACTTCCACGACCTGGACCGCCCGCCGAGCGCCACCGCCGACGACGCCGTCGCGGTGCTGCGCGAGGAGCTCGGCGTCGAGCCGGAGGTGCGGAACTGGACCCGGGACCGGCGGCTCCCGCACGACGCGGGCTGGGTGGCCCGCCGGTTGTGCCTGCCCGCGTCCCGGCTCGCGGAGGTCGAGTCCGCGCTGGCGACCGTGCCGCCGCGGCGCACCGACGCCGTCACGATCGTCTGGTCGCCCTGAGCCGGCGACCGCCGGACCGGACCGCCGGAACGCGCGCCGCCGGCGCTCGTCATACTCGGGGGGTGAGTTCCGATCCCGCCGCCGGCGAGGCACCCGTCGATCCCGCGCTACGGCGGCGCGGGGTGTTCCTGCTGGCCGGGATCGCCGGCGTGGTGCTCGCCCTCGACCTGGCCACCAAGATCGCCGCCGTCGCGACGCTGGAGGACCGCGACCCGGTCACCGTGATCGACGGCTTCTTCTACCTGACGCTGCTGCGCAACCCGGGCGCCGCCTGGTCGATGGCCACCGGGTACACCTGGGTGCTGACGATCGTCGCCGTCGTCGTCGTCGGGGTGATCATCCGGATCGCCCGCAGGCTGGTCTCCATCGGCTGGGCGATCGGGCTCGGGCTGGTCCTGGGCGGCGCGCTGGGCAACCTGGTCGACCGGTTCTTCCGCTCGCCCGGCCCGATGCGCGGGCACGTCGTCGACATGTTCGCCGTGTTCGCGCCGGACGGCAGCGTCTTCCCGGTGTTCAACATCGCCGACTCCGGCATCGTCTGCGGCGGGATCCTGCTGGTGCTGATGGCGCTGCGCGGGGTGGAGATCGACGGACGGGTGGGTGGCTGAGCCGTGGGTGACCAGCGGAGCATGCCCGTCCCCGACGGCCTCGACGGCATGCGCATCGACTCCGGCCTCTCCCGGCTGCTCGGCCTGTCCCGCACGGTCGTCGCCGGGCTGGCCGAGTCCGGCCGGATCCAGGTCGACGGCAGCGTCGCCGGCAAGTCAGATCGGCTGCTCGGCGGGGCGTGGCTGGAGATCGAGCTGCCCGACGTCGAGACCGCCGAGCCGGTCATCGCCGGCCCGGCCGAGGTCGTCGCCGGGCTGACCGTGCTGCACTCGGACGACGACATCGTCGTCGTCGACAAGCCGGTCGGCGTCGCCGCGCACCCGTCGCCGGGCTGGACCGGGCCGACCGTCACCAGCGGCCTCGCGGCGCTCGGGTTCCGGCTGTCCACCTCCGGCGCCGCCGAGCGGCAGGGGATCGTGCACCGGCTCGACGTCGGCACCACCGGCGTCATGGTGGTCGCGACCTCCGAGCACGCGTACACGGCGCTGAAGCGGGCGTTCAAGGAGCGCACCGTCGACAAGCGCTACCACGCCGTCGTCCAGGGACATCCCGATCCGTCGTCGGGCACCATCGACGCGCCGATCGACCGGCACCCGCGGCACGACTACCGGTTCGCCGTCATGCAGAGCGGCAAGCCGAGCATCACCCACTACGACACGATCGAGGCGTTCCGCTCGGCCAGCCTGCTCGACGTGCACCTGGAGACCGGGCGCACGCACCAGATCCGGGTGCACTTCTCCGCGCTCCGCCATCCCTGCGTCGGCGACCTCACCTACGGTGCGGACCCGACGCTGGCCAAGCGGGTCGGGCTGAGCCGGCAGTGGCTGCACGCCAGGACGCTCGGCTTCGAGCATCCGGCGGACGGCCGCCACGTCGAGTTCACCAGCCCCTACCCGGACGACCTGGCCGCGGCGCTCGAGGCACTGCGGGACCCGTGACCGGGCTGAGCACGCGCGGCCTGTGGGTGGTCGTCGCGCTGATGGGCGTGGTGCTGCTCGGCACGCTGTGGGTGGCCGGATCCGGCCCGCCCGTCCCGGCGGGCACCTCGACCGGCTCGATCCGGCTCGGCCCCGAACCCGGCCAGGACGTCGGGGAGTACCTCGCGTCGCTGCCCGGGCAGCTGCCCCCCGAGGGGATGCCGGTGCCGGCGCTGGTCCAGCTCGACCGCCCGCTGGACGTGCCGGCCGCGGCGGCGCTCGCCGGGACGTCGCCGGTCTCGACCGTCGTGTTCCGGGTGCCGCTGGAGCGGGTGCAGACGGCGCTGCGGTTCGAGCACGTGACCGGGACCGGTGACCCCGCGGCGGCGCTCGGCGTCGCCCGGGAGCAGGCGGCGTTCCGCGCCGAGGCCGACCGCGACCGGGCCGAGCGGGCGCGCGATCCGGCGGCCGATCCGGAGACCGGCGCGCTGCTCGCCCGGCGGGCCGCGATCGCCGCCGCCGAGCAGCGGATGCTGGCCGCGCCGGACTGCGCCTGCGTGATCGGGCTCGTGGTCACCGCCGACCGGGACGCGCTGGAGGCGCTCGCCGGCACCGCCGGGGTGCGCGCGGTGCACGCGGCGCCGCAGCGCTCCAGCGCGGCACAGCTGGCGCTGTCCCCGCTGCTGCCCGAGCAGACGACGGCGGCGACCCCGCCGCCCGACGACGGCCCGGTGCCCGCCGGGTGAGCCCGGATCAGCCGAGCACGCCGCGGTCGCGCAGCAGGCGGACCGCCGCGGCGGCGCCGCGCCACAGGTGCGCGTCCCAGCCGTGCGCGACCGCCGCCCGGACGTTGTCCACCCGGTCGTCGAAGAACACGACCTGCTCGGGGACCGTGCGGAACTCGACGTCGGCCCGCCGGTAGACGTCCTGCGACGGCTTGACCAGCCCGACGTCGGCGGAGAACAGCATGCGGTCGAACGGGCCGCTCCAGGCCGCGGCCCGGACCGCGGCGGCCAGCCCGCGGGGGGCGTTGGACAGCACCGCCAGGCGCACCTTCGCCCGCGCGAGATCGGCCAGCAGCATCGACGAGGTCGGCGGCAGCGCCGACCAGAACGTCACGTCGAGCCGCTCGGCGGCGTCCATCCGGTCCGGATCCGGCGGCAGGCCGAGATCGGCGAACACCGCCGACCAGTAGCGGTGCGGCGGATCACCCAGGTCGTGCCGGCGCCGGTGCGCCCGGTAGGCCACCCGCAGCTCCGGCTCGGGGACGCCGAGCTCGGCGGCCAGCCGCCGCTCCAGACCCTGCGAGGGGACCAGCACCTCGCCGAGATCGAACACCACCGTCCGGCGCTCGTGGTCGGGTGGGCTGTCGGACCTGGGTTCCCGGCCGCGTGCCGTGTGATGATCCATCGTCGGGGGAGCGTAACCCCCCGGAGCGGGTGGGCGGGCCCGTCGAGCGGGCGGGGCCGGCCGCCTCCGGGTGCCCCCGGGTGCTCGGGCGGCTCGGTGGTCTGGTGCTCAGCGGCCCTGGGGCTCGGCTGTCGGATGCTCAGCGGTCGGGCTGCTCGGCGGCCCGGAGGCTCGGCGTGCACGGGTCGGCCGGTTGCTCGGCGCGGAGGGCGCCGGTCGTGCCGCACCCCTGCGTCGTTCTCGCACCCCGGCGTCGTTCCCGCACCTGTTGGAGAGGGTGCGGGGCGGTGCCCGGGGTGCGGTGTCCGGGCGGTGGCGTGCCGTCGCACCCCGGCGTCGTTGTCGCACCCTCGCGTCGTTCTCGCACCTGGTGGACGGGGTGCGGGGCGGTGCTCGGGGTGCGGTGTCGGGCGGTGGGGTGGTGTCGCACCCCGGCGTCGTTGTCGCACCTCTGCGTCGTCCCCGCACCCGTTGCAGAGGGTGCGGGGAGGTTCCAGGGGTGCGGCGTGGGGCGGGTGCCGTGGTGTCGCACCCCGGCGCGGATCCCGCACCCGTCGGAACGGGTGCGCGGTCGCACCCGGGGTGCGGGGCCGGCGCGACCGCGGCCCGACACGCCGTCGGTGGGGCGTCGGTGCCGGTGAGCTGGACCGATGCGCCGGGGGCCGCCGGGGACCCCCGCGGTCGCCGGAACTGTCGGACCCCGCGGCTAGTCTGAGACCCTCACCGATCCGGTCGGTCCGGGCCCCGCGCAGGAGTCCCACCGGCACCCTCGTGGCCCCCGCCAGGAGCCGCGACAGGGCGTCGTCCGGCGCGCCGCCGGCCGTCGGGACCGGTGGGTGAGTGGTCACGGCACGGTGCGCCCCGGCAGGTGCGCAGCGTGCGGCACGGGGAGCACCGCGTCACCCCAGGGCGCGGGAGAGGAGCGCGGAAGACACATGGCCGGCGGCACATCCGGAACGGGCTCCTTCGTCCATCTGCACACCCACACCGAGTTCTCGATGCTCGACGGCGCCGCCCGGCTCGACGACCTGTTCTCCGAGGCCGCCAAGTACGAGATGCCGGCGATCGCGATGACCGACCACGGCAACGTCTACGGCGCCTTCGAGTTCTGGCGCAAGGCCAAGGCGCACGACATCAAGCCGATCATCGGCATGGAGGGCTACCTCGCGCCCGGCTCCCGGCACGAGCGCAAGCGCACGGCGCTGGGCGGGAGCAACCCGGCGGCCGCCGACAACAACCCCGACCTCATGTACACCCACATGACGCTGCTCGCCGAGAACACGGAGGGGATGCACAACCTCTTCCGGCTCTCGTCGCTGGCCAGCCTCGAGGGGTACTACTACAAGCCGCGTATGGACCGTGAGCTCCTCGAGCAGTACGGCAAGGGGCTCATCGCGACCACCGGCTGCCCGTCCGGCGAGGTCGCCCGGCTGCTCCAGCAGAACGACTTCGACGGCGCCTGCCAGGCGGCGAGCGACTACCGGGACATCTTCGGGAAGGACAACTTCTTCCTGGAGCTGATGGACCACGGCATCGAGATCGAGAAGCGGGTCCAGGAGGACCTGTTCCGGCTCAAGGACAAGCTCGACCTGCCCGGGCTGGCCACCAACGACCTGCACTACACCTACCCGGACGACACGAAGGCGCACGAGGTGCTGCTGTGCGTCCAGACCGGGAAGACCCTCGCCGACCCGAACCGCTTCAAGTTCGACGCGCAGGACTTCTACCTCAAGCCCGCGCACGAGATGCGCGCGCTGTGGGACCCGATCCACCCGGAGGCCTGCGACAACACGCTGCTCGTCGCCGAGCGCTGCAACATCGACTTCACCACGGGGCAGGACCTGCAGCCCAAGGCCCCGGTGCCCGAGGGGGAGACCGAGGAGTCCTGGCTGATCAAGGAGGTCGAGCGGGGGCTGCACATGCGGTTCCCGAACGGCGTCACCGAGCGGTACCGGCAGCAGGCCAACTACGAGGTCGGCGTCATCATCAAGATGGGCTACCCCGGCTACTTCCTGGTGACCGCGGACCTCATCCAGCACGCCAAGTCGGTCGGCATCCGCTGCGGCCCCGGCCGCGGCTCGGCCGCCGGGTCGCTGGTCGCCTACGTCCTCGGGATCACCGATCTCGACCCGATCCGGCACAAGCTGATCTTCGAGCGGTTCCTGAACCCGGACCGCGTCTCCATGCCCGACATCGACATGGACTTCGACGAGCGCCGGCGCGGCGAGATGATCCGGTACACCACCGAGAAGTACGGCGAGGACCGGATCGCCCAGATCATCACCTACTCCACGATCAAGGCGAAGGCCGCGATCAAGGACTCGGCGCGGGTGCTGTTCGGCCAGCCCGGCTACTCGGTCGCCGACCGGATCTCCAAGGCGATGCCGCCCGCCGTCATGGGCAAGGACATCCCGCTGTCCGGGATCTTCGACCCGTCGCACAAGCGCTACTCCGAGGCCACCGAGGTCCGTGCGCTGTACGAGGCGGACCCGCAGGTCAAGGAGATCATCGACACCGCGCGGGGCCTGGAGGGCCTGAAGCGCCAGTGGGGCGTGCACGCGGCCGGCGTCATCATGTCGTCGACGCCGCTGATCGACGTCATCCCGATCCAGCGCCGGGAGTCCGACGGCGCCATCATCACCCAGTTCGACATGGGCGTCTGCGAGACCATCGGTCTCCTCAAGATGGACTTCCTGGGGCTGCGCAACCTCACGATCCTCGACGACGCCCTGGAGAACATCGAGCTCAACGGCAAGCCCGCGGTCGATCTCGACCATCTCGAGCTCGACGACCCGAAGACCTACGAGCTGCTCTCCCGCGGCGACACGCTCGGCGTCTTCCAGCTGGACGGCGGCCCCATGCGGGACCTGCTGCGCCGGATGGCGCCCAGCGAGTTCGAGCACATCTCCGCGGTCGGCGCGCTGTACCGCCCCGGCCCGATGGGCGCGAACGCGCACAACGACTACGCCGACCGCAAGAACGGGCGGCAGGAGGTCACGCCGATCCACCCGGAGCTGGCGGAGCCGCTCAAGGAGGTCCTCGGCGAGACGTTCGGCCTGATCGTCTACCAGGAACAGGTCATGTCCATCGCCCAGGTGCTCGCCGGGTACTCGCTGGGTCAGGCGGATCTGCTCCGCCGGGCGATGGGCAAGAAGAAGAAGGAGATCCTGGACAAGGAGTACGTCACCTTCGCCGGCGGGATGAAGGAGAACGGCTACTCCGAGAACGCCGTCAAGACGCTCTGGGACATCCTGCTCCCGTTCTCCGACTACGCGTTCAACCGCGCGCACTCCGCCGCGTACGGCGTGGTCTCGTACTGGACGGCGTATCTCAAGGCGAACTACCCGGCCGAGTACATGGCCGCGGTGCTCACCTCGGTCCGCGACGACAAGGACAAGGCCGCCGTCTACCTGGCCGAGTGCCGGCGGATGGGCATCACCGTCCTCCCGCCGGACGTCAACGACTCGGTGCGCAACTTCGCCCCGGTCGGCAACGACATCCGGTTCGGCCTGGGCGGCATCCGCAACGTCGGGCACAACGTGGTCGACGCGATCGTCGCGGCACGCCGGGAGAAGGGGAACTTCGTCGACTTCTCCGACTTCCTCCGCAAGGTCGACGCGGTCGTCTGCAACAAGAAGGTCGTCGAGTCGCTGATCAAGGCCGGCGCGTTCGACTCGCTCGGGCACTCCCGCAAGGGCCTGCTGCTGGTGCACGCCGACGCGATCGACGCGGTGATGAGCACCAAGAAGGCCGCGTCGATGGGCCAGTTCGACCTGTTCGGGTCGATGGACGGCTCCGGTGGCGACGGCGGTGACGAGCTGGGCGGGATCTTCGACGTGAAGGTCCCCGACGAGGAGTGGGACTCCAAGCACAAGCTGGCCGTCGAGCGCGAGATGCTCGGGCTCTACGTGTCCGGCCACCCGCTGCAGGGCCTGGAGCAGGCGCTCGCCGCGAAGGCCGACACCTCGATCGCCGACATCGTCGAGGGCACCGTGCCCGAGGGCGCGCAGGTCACCGTCGGCGGGATCCTCGCGAACGTGAACCGCCGGGTGAACAAGAACGGCGAGCCCTGGGCGTCCGCGCAGATCGAGGACCTCGCCGGCGGCATCGAGGTGCTGTTCTTCCCGCGGGCCTACCAGGTCGTCGGGGTGGACGTCGCGGAGGACGCGATCGTGCTGGTCAAGGCGCGGGTGAACAAGCGCGACGATCGCGTCTCGCTGATCGCCAACGACCTCGCCGTGCCCGAGCTCGCCGCGGCCGGGGAGGCCGGTCTGCCGATCCGGGTGTCGCTGCGCACCGACCAGTGCACTCCCGAGCGGGTCGCGAAGCTCAAGGAGGTGCTGACGCACCACCCGGGGACCTCCGAGGTGCACCTGTCGCTCGTCTACGGCAAGAAGGTCACCGCCCTCAAGCTGGACGACTCGCTGAAGGTGCTCCACACCTCGGCCCTGATGGGCGACCTGAAAGCCCTGCTCGGCCCGGGCTGCCTCGGCTGACGTCGCACCCCTCGGCGCGCCGAGATGCAGCTCAGCGGGGATTGTCGATCTTCAGAGCCCGCTGAGGTGCATCTCGACGGGTGACGGGGTGCGGGGCGGTGCTGGCGGGGTGGGCCGCGGCGGCCGCGGCGTGGCGCAGCTGCGCGTCGCGCGGCCCGGCGCGGTGCGGCGTGGCGCAGCGCGTCATATTGCGTGGCGTGGCGCGGCGTGGCGTTTCGCGCGGCGCGGTGTGGTGCGGCGCGTGCCGTGGTGCGGAGTGCGGTGGGCGCGTCGCA
>NZ_BAAAJK010000004.1:254230-333572 GCF_039526905.1 Pseudonocardia kongjuensis
CGCGCGCCGCGCCGCACCTCTCGTCCCGCCGAGATGCAGCTCAGCGGGAATTGTCGATCTTCGCGGCCCGCTGATCTGCATCTCGGCGAGCGACGGGGTGCGGTGCGCAGGGCGGGGTGCGGCGCGCGCGAGGTCAGGGCCCGGTGGCGAGGGCGGCCCAGGCCGCTCGGGCCTCGGCGTCCCACCGGGCGTGCAGGGTGCTGAACAGCTCGGCGGCCCGGGCGCCCGCCCACCGGTCGGGGAGCAGCTCGGCGGGCAGCTCCGGGTCGAGGAACGGGAACCGGCGCCAGGAGTGCACGAGCTGCACCTGCCGGGCCAGGGTCGCCGGCCCGGGGGCGGGGTCGGTGGTCCGGTCCGGGCTGAACTCGTCGAGGAACTCCTGGTAGGCCTGCTCGACCCGGTCCAGGTCCCAGGCCTGCTCGACGACGTCGGCGGGGCGCCCGATGCCGCCGTAGTGCCCGATGAACGAGCTGCTCATGCCGCGCAGGTCCAGCTCGTCCAGGACGGCGGCGACCTGTGGTTCCTTGCCCGGGTCGGGGGAGACCCACACCCCGGGCGCCGGTGAGCCGAGCCCGGCCCAGGCGAGCCGGGTGCGGAGCCGGTGGCGCAACCTCCGGCGGGACTCCGGGACGCTGGCGAGCAGCACCAGCCAGCGGCCGTCCCACCCGGTGGCGGGCCGGCCGAAGGCGTAGATCCGTGCGGCGCCGTCGGACAGCAGCCGGTGCCCGGACGCGGTCAGCGACCAGCGGACCCGCCGGCCGTCGCGGTCGGAGCTGAGCAGGCCCTCGCCAGCGGTGCGGGCGAGCGCCTGGCGGGCCGACTTCGACTCCACGCCGAGCCCGCCCAGGACCTCGAGCAGCGCCCGCGTCCACACCGGCTCACCGGAGGGCAGGACGAACTCCCCGAGCACGGTCAGCAGCAACGACCGGGCGGAGGTCTGGCCGAGCTCGCGGCGGCGCAGTGCCGGGTCGGCCGCGTCGTCCGGAGGGTCCGGCTCGGTGGAGGCGGGATCGCGGAATGGGGTGGCCATGGTCGGGTCAGCCTAGAACCCCGGTGCCCGGGCACCAGCGGGCGATGCGGCACGTCGCGGGTGCCGCCCGGACGGGCGGCACCCGCGGTCCGGCGGCCGCGGTCAGGACAGGGCGAAGCCCGCGTAGCCGTTCTCCGCCGACTGCCGGCACTTCTCCAGGTAGGTGGGCAGACCACCGGGGTAGGCGAGCAGCTCCCGCTTCTTGCCGGGCACGTTGGCGTTCATGTACCAGGAGTTGGCGAGCGGGAAGGTGGTCGCGCTCGCCAGGGCCTCGAGGTGGTCGTGCCACTCCTTCTCGGCCTCCGGGGTCGCCTCGATCCGGGTCAGGCCGTTGTCGCGCAGGTGCACCAGGCAGTTGACGACCCACTCGCCCTCCAGCTCGGCGCAGGTGGGCCCGTTGCAGAAGGCGGACGGGCTCTGCGGGCCGTACACGTAGAGCATGTTCGGGAAGCCTGAGGTCGCCCTGCCCAGCGCGGTGCGGGCGCCGTCGCGGAACACCTCGGCGAACGACTCGCCGGACGTGGAGCGGACGTCGATGTCGGTGAGGCCGCCGGTGAAGGAGTCGAAGCCGGTCGCGAGGACGATCACGTCGAACTCGTGCTCGCGGCCGTCGGCGGTGACGATGCCGGTCCGGGTGACCTTCTCGATGGGCGTCTCCCGGACGTCGACGAGCTCGACGTTGTCCCGGTTGAAGGCGTCGTAGTAGGTGTACTCGAGCGGGCAGCGCTTGGTCCCGAACGGGTACGGCGGCGTCTCCGGTGCGAGCTTCTCGGCGAGCGCGGGGTCCTTGATCCGGGCGAGGGTCTTCTTCCGCCAGAACGCGTAGATCCGGTGCCCGACCTCGGCGTTGAAGAACATGTCGGCGTAGCCGCCGAGCCAGATCTGCAGGCCGCCCTTCGCCCAGAGCTCCTCGAGGGTGGCCTCGAACTCCTCGTCGGAGACGTCGGCGGTCGGGGTGTAGATGACGTCGTACTCGAGCCCGCCGAAGGTGGTCTCGCGGTACCGGAACAGCTCCGGGTAGCCGCGGCGCAGCTCGTCGTTGGCGGCCGCGTCGAGCTTGCGGGAGATCATCGGCAGCGCGGTCGCCGGGGTCCGCTGGAACACGGTGAGCTGCGCGACCTCGGGCGCGATGGACTGCACGACCTGGACCCCGCTGGCCCCGGTCCCGATGACGGCCACCCGCTTGCCGGTCATGTCGTAGCCCGCCGGCCAGCGGGAGGTGTGGAAGTGGTCGCCGGCGAAGTCGGCCAGCCCGGGGATCTCCGGGACCAGCGCCTTCGAGCCGGTGCCCAGCAGCGGGAGGACGTAGCGGGCCCTGGTCCGGAACGTCTCGCCGGTCCGCTCGTCGCGGGACTCGACCGTCCAGGTGTCGGTCCGGTCGTCGAACCGGGCCGCGACGACCCGGGTGCTGTAGCGGATGTCGCGGGCGAGATCGAGCCGGTCGGTCACGAACCGGAAGTAGGCCTGCAGCTCCTCCTGGCCGGGGAAGATCTCCGACCAGTTCCACTCCCGCCAGATCCGCTCGTCGGAGAACTGGTAGAGGGTCGCCTCGGTGTCGACCCGGGCCCCGGGGTAGCGGTTCCAGTGCCACACCCCGCCCGCGTCGGCCCCGGCCTCGTAGAGCGAGACCGAGAAGCCCAGCGAACGGAGCCGCTCGAGCTGGTAGATCCCGGAGAAACCGCCTCCGATGACGAGGACGTCGAGCTCCTCGACGACAGACGTCTCCATGCGAGTTCCTTCCTGTGGGTGGTGAGTCCCGGGCGTCGGAGGCTCACCTCGGCGCGGACGAAGTGTCAGTCAGGGCTGCCGAAGGGTGACCCTGGTCACCGCCTCATTGAAGAGCCTCTGCCCAGTGTTGTCAATGACGGCTAACTGATTTCTGGCCCAAGATCGGAGGCCCGCCGTGGCCGGAAGTCCGCTTCACGTGGCGTTTGCGCAGAGCAGCGGACGGCGATGGGGTAACGCTGGCTCATTCCGGTGCCGCGCACGGAGAGTCGAGCGCACGAAAAATGTCCATCAGCGCTCATTCGTCCGGCGGGACGGGAGCGGAGGAGTGGGCCGCGCTCAGGCGGTGCCGGACGGCAGGCCGAGGACGGCCCCCGTCAGCCGGGCCAGCTCCGGGGCGAAGCGCCGGTCGGCCCGCAGGTGCGGGATGCGGACGATCCCGTCGACGGTCGTGCGGGCGGCGTTGACCAGGGTCAGCGCCTCGGTCTCCGGGAGATCGGGGCGGGCCGCGCCGAGCCGGCGCAGCCACTCGCCGACGGTGTCACCGGCCATCCGGTTGAGCCGCTCGTCGACGTCCGGCGGGAGGTAGAGCCGTTCGGTGATCGAGACCGACGCCAGGTCGGTCTCCTCGACGCTGAGCCGGACGTAGCCGTCGACCAGGGCCGTGACGACCTCGTCGTCGGGCACCGGCAGCCGCAGCGCCCGGGAGGTCTCCAGCGCCGACCACTCGCCGAACCGGGTGGCCACGGCGACCAGCAGATCGGCTTTGGTGTCGAAGTACCGGTACAGCGCAGGCCCCACCACGCCCGCCGCGCCGCCGATCTCGTCGATCGTGACGCCGCCGTAGCCGCGCCTGCGGAAGGTCCGCGCGGCCGCCCGCAGCAGCAGCTCCCGCCGCGAGGTGGGCAGCCGGTCGACCGGCTCGGGTCCGCCGTCCGGGTCCGGCGCCCGCCCGGCCGGGCAGTGCACCAGCCGGGTGGCCGCCTGCACCAGCAGATCGGTGAGCCGGGTCGTGGACAGGCTCGTGTCGTAGTGACCGGGACTGGTCACCAGCCCGATGACCGCCCAGCTGCGGAGCTCGGTCAGGTACGGGTCCAGGTCCGGCCGGGCCGGCGCGACGCACACCGCGTCGATCCGGTCCGCGATCCAGCGGGTGCGGGCCCGCACCGCGGCGTAGTCGTCGGGGCCGAGGTGGCGGGCCTCGCGCTGCCACAGCAGCGACAGGCGCAGGCTCTGCAGGGCGGTCTCGACCAGCCGCCGGAGCCCGGTGTCGAGATCGGCAGGCGGCGTCGCGTCGAACCCGGTGAGCAGCTCGACGAGCCGCGCCTGGTCCTCGTGCACGACGTGCGACAGCAGGGCCTGCTTGTTCGCGTAGTGCCGGTAGAGCGCCCGCGCCGTGATGCCGCTGGCCTGCGCGATGTCGTCCATCCGGACCGAGTGGAACCCGCGCGCGGCGAACAGCGCACCGGCCGAGAGGCCGATGTCGGCGCGCCGGGTCTTGGGGCGCTTGGCGCCACCGCCCGTCGCGCCTGCGCTGCTCATCGCTCCTCCTCGGCTGCCGCGGCCCGTGCGGAATCCTAGGCAGCGGTGCGCAGCGGCCGGATCGCCGGGTGCAGCGGTGCCGCGCGCGGCGACCCGGCCGCGGGCTCACCCGGTCCGCGCCGGATCGACCCCGCGGCGGCCCACCGACGCGGTGCGGACCTCCCCGGCGGAACGGCCCTCGTGGAACTCCTCCAGCGTGGTCGTGTTGCACATGAGGTGGAGGACGTCGAGCTCGGCGCCGCCGAACGCGCAGGCGATCGACCAGGTGCCCGGGGTGGGGATGTGGTCGGTGATCTCGCCGCCCTCCAGCACCCGGTAGAACCCGGACGCCGGACCGGGGTCGAGCGCGTTGCCGAACCACACGCCGCCGTCGGTGTCCAGCGCGATGCCGTCCGGGTGCACGGTGTCCGGCAGCTGCGCCCAGGTGCGCAGGTTCGCCGGCGAGCCGTCGTCGGTGATGTCGAAGGCGCTGATCCGGTGCGCGAAGGTCTCGGCGAGCAGCAGCGTCCGCCCGTCCGCGGTCAGCGCGGCGCCGTTCGGGAAGAGCACGTCGCCGAACACCCGGTGCACCTTCCCCTCCGGATCGACGTGCGCGAGGTTGGTGGTGCGCGGGTCCTCGGAGCCGAGCGCGAACCCGAAGTTCCCCACGTAGGCGTGGCCGGACGGGGAGACCAGCATGTCGTTGCCGAGCCCGGTGGCGATGTGGCTGAAGTCGGCGTACGCGGTGACCGCGCCGTCCGGGGCGATCCGCCGGACGGTGGCGGTGGCCTGGGAGACGACGAGGATCGACCCGTCGGCGAGGAAGCCGAGTCCCGACGGTGCCCCCTCGATCTCGGCGACCGGCTGGTGGCTGCCGTCCGCCTCGATGCGGAGCACGTGGCCGGCGAAGAAGTCGCTGGCCCAGAGCCGGCCGTCGTGCCAGCGCGGAGCCTCCAGGAACTGGTGGCCGCTGGAGAACGGGGTGGTCCGGTGGAGCTTCATTGTTCCTCCTGATCCCTGTCGGTACGTGCGGGTTGCCCCGTCACGGGGCGGACCGGCGGAGCCGGTCGCGCAGCTTGAACTTCTGCACCTTGCCGCTGGCGGTGCGGGGCAGCTCGTCCACCAGCAGCAGCCGCTCGGGCAGCTTCTGGACGGCGAGGCGGTGCCGCTCGCGCAGCCAGGTCGTGAGGGCGGGCAGGGTGACGTCCGCGCCGGGCTCGGGCACGACGACGGCGCAGGCGCGCTCGGTCAGGACCGGATCGGGGACCGCCACCACGGCGACGTCGGCGACCGCGGGATGCTCGAACAGGCGGTCCTCGATCTCCTTGGCGCTGAGGTTCTCGCCGCCGCGGATGATGATGTCCTTCTCCCGGCCGGTGATCTCCAGGTAGCCCGCGTCGTCGACGACGGCGAGATCGCCGGTGCGGAACCAGCCGTCCGGGGTGAAGGCGTCCGCGTCGAGCGTCGGGTCCAGGTAGCCGACGAACCGCTCGGGCCCGCGCACCAGCAGGTGCCCGGCGGTTCCGGGCGGGACCGGCCGGTCCCGGTCGTCGACCACCCGCACCTGCGCCCGGCCGATCGGCCGGCCGTCGGTGTGCGCCCGGGTGCGCACCGGATCGGACAGGTTGGTGCTGGTCGCGGTCGGGAACTCGGTGGACCCGTAGATCCGGACGACCAGGCAGTCCAGCTGCTCGCCGGCCCGCCGCACGAGATCGGGCGGCACGTCCGCGCCGCCGCAGGCGAAGACGCGCAGCGTGCGGGTCGACTCCGGGGTGCGGCCCGGGTGGTGCACCAGCCCGTGCAGGAACGGCGTGGCGGCCACGACGAACGTGCAGCCGTGGCGCTCGATCAGGTCCAGGCCGGCGCCGGGCTCCCAGACGTCGAGCAGCACGACCGGCGCCCCGATCATGAACGGGAGCTGCAGGCCGTACAGCACCCCGGTGACGTGGGTGACCGGCGACGGCATGAACACCACGTCGGAGCCGGTGAGCCCGAAGAACTCGATCATGCTGTGGTTCTCGTGCTCGAGCGTCGCGTGGGTGTGCAGGACGCCCTTCGGGTCCGAGGTGGTGCCGGAGGTGTAGAGCAGCAGGGCGAGCGCGTCCGGGTCGTCCGGGACGGCCGGTTCCGGTGGCGTCGGCTCGGTCGCCGGAGCGGACAGGAAGTCCTCCAGCCCGACGACGCCGTCCCCGGGCGGGGCGGTGCCGACGACGACCACGGTGGCCAGGTCCGGCAGCCCGGCGCGGAGGTCGCCGACCATGGCCGGGAAGTCGAAGCCGCGGAACTCCGCCGGGACGACGACGATCTCCGAGCGGGCCTGGCGGAGGATGAACCCGACCTCGGCGTGCCGGTAGATCGGGACGATCGGGTTGCTGATCGCGCCGATCCGCAGCGTCGCCTGGTGCAGGACGACCGCCTCGGCCCGGTTCGGCAGCTGCCAGGACACCACCGCGCCGGGTCGCACGCCGTGCCGCACCAGGGCGGCGGCCCAGCGGTCGGTCTCGCGGTCGAGCTCGCCGTAGGTCCAGGTGCGCCCGCGGTCGACGAGCGCCGGGCGGTCCGGGTGCCGGGCGGCGGCGGCCCGCAGGTGGGCGTCGATCCGGCCCGGCTCAGGTGCGGCGCCGGGCCGGGCCGCGGGACGTGCCGGGCCGGTCACGGCGCGCCCCCGGCCCCGCCGAGCAGGCCGTCGCCGATCTCGTGGGCGAGCTCCTCCGGATCGCCGAACCAGGCCCGCAGCGCGAGCGCGCGCTTGTAGTAGAGGTGCAGGTCGGTCTCGGTGGTGAAGCCGGTCCCGCCGTGCAGCTGGATCGCGCCCTCGGCGACCCGGACCGCGACGTCCGCCGCGTACGCCTTGGCGACGGCAGCCGACCGGGCCTGCCCGGCGGTGGTGTCGGTGCTCCCGGCGGCGGCGTCGGCCAGGGTCACGTCGCAGAGGTTCCGCAGCGAGCTCGCCAGCGTGTGCAGGTCGGCGAGGAGGTGCTTGACCGCCTGGAAGGACCCGATCGGCCGGCCGAACTGCTTGCGGACCAGCACGAACGCGGTGGTGTCCTCGACCAGCCGGGTGGCCATCCCGGACAGCTCGCAGGCGGCCAGGATCCGGGCCCAGGCCCGCAGCTCGGTCGCGAACCGGTCGGCGGCCGGGCCGGTGAGCACCGGCGCGGGCCCGGGCCGCCCGGTCCGGGTGAGGGTGACCCGGGCGAGCCGGGCGGTCGGATCGGCGCTCCGGACCGGCTGCACGGCGATCCCGGGCGCGTCGGCCGGGAGCAGGTGCACGACCGTGCCGTTGCCGTTGCCGTTGCTGTTGCCGTCCGCCGAGCGGGCGACGGTCAGCAGCAGATCGGCCTCGGCGGCGAACCGGACCGGCAGCATGCCGCCGATCGGCCCGTCCGGTCCGGCGCGCAGCCCGGCGTCGTCGGCGGCCCAGCTGCCCAGTGCGGCCGGATCGACGAGCGCGACGAGTGCGCCCGTGAGGTCCGGGCCCGGGTGGGCGCTGCCGAGGTGGCGCAGCAGCAGCGCCGGGAGCAGCAGCCGTTCGGGCAGCGGGCCGGGTACCAGGTGCCTGCCGGCGGAGAGCATCGCCGCGCCGGTGGCGGACAGCGGCAGGCCCAGCCCGCCGTGCTCGTCGGGGACGGCGAGCGCGAACCAGCCGAGCTCGTCGAGCTCGTCGAGGAAGGCCGGGTCCCAGCCCTGGCGTCCGATGAGGGCGCGCCTGCGGTCCGCGTCGTAGGACCGGGTCAGGTAGGCGTCGACCGTCTTCTCGATCTCGGTCACGGTGGCTGCGGGAGCCCCGGTCGCGGTGCGGGAGGTGTCAGTCACGGGGCAGTCCGAGGAGTCGTTCGGCGATGATGGTGCGCTGGATCTGCGAGGTGCCGCCGTAGATCGAGGCGGCCCGCGAGTACAGGTGGTCGTGCGCCCACCGGGCCGGGTCGAGACCCAGCGGCCGGCCGGACGGGGTGGCCCGCAGCGGGCCCAGCAGGTCCGCGATGGATCCGTACACCTGCTGCTCGACGTCGTTGAGCAGGAGCTTGTCGACCGAGTCCGCCGGGACCGGCCCGGTGTCGGCGGCCAGCCGGTCGATGGTGCCGCGGGTCCGTGCCTCGAGCACCCGCAGCGCCACGTGCGACCGGCCGACGGCGCTGCGCACCCGGTGCGCGCGGTGCGGGTCGGCGTCGAGCGTGCCGCAGGCGGACAGCTCGGCGATCGCGTCCCGCAGGGCGACCTCGTACTCGACCCGGCGGCGCAGCGTGTAGGCGGCGCGCTCGGTGCCGAGGGTGTGCCGGGCGATCGGCCAGCCCTGGTGGAGCCCGCCGACGAGGTTCTCCCGGGGGACCCGGACCCCGTCCAGGAAGACCTCGCAGAACTCCTGGTCGCCGGTCATCTGGGTGAGCGGCCGGGTCTCGATGCCGGGGGTGGACATGTCGACCAGCAGGTAGCTGATGCCGCGGCTGCCCGGCGCGTCCGGATCGGTGCGCACCAGCATCGCGCACCAGGACGCGAGATGCGCCCAGCTGGTCCACACCTTCTGCCCGGTGACGACGAAGTGGTCCCCGTCGGGCTCGGCGCGGGTGCGCAGCGACGCCAGGTCCGAGCCGGCGTCGGGCTCGGAGAAGCCCTGGCACCATATGTCGGCACCGGACAGCAGCCGCGGCAGCAGCTCGGTGCGCTGGCGGTGGGTGCCGAACCGGTCGATCGAGGGACCGACGACGTCGAGCCCGATCAGCCCGATCGGCTGCGGGGCCCTGGCCCGGGCCAGCTCCTCGGAGAAGACCAGCTGGTGCCGGTGCGACAGGCCCTGGCCGCCGGCCGCCCGGGACCAGGCGATGCCGGTCCAGCCGCCGTCGTGCAGGGTGCGCTGCCAGCCGCGCAGCACCCGGAACCGCTCGGTGAGGTCCAGCGGCACCTCGGGGATCGGCGTGGCCGCCAGCCAGCTGCGGCAGCGCTCCCGGTACCGCCCGAGGTCGGCGGTGTCCGGATCGGCGGAGGCGACCATCTCAGCGCCCCGTGTAGACCGGCTCGCGCCGCTCGAGGAAGGCGTTGACGGCCTCCTTGGCGTCGTCGTACGCGGCGAGCTCGCCGGTGAGTCCCTGTTCGAGCCGGTAGCCCTCCTTGAGCGGCAGGTACTCGATCGCGTTGAGGCTGCGCTTGGCGAAGCGGAGCACGGTGGGGCTGTGCCGGGCGATCGAGCGGGCGAGCCGGCGGGCGGCGGCGTCGAGCTGGTCGGCCGGGACGATCTCGGTGATCCCGCCGTAGCGCAGGAGTTCCTCGGCGGGGACCGGATCGCCCTGCAGGTGCATCCGCCGGACCACGCCCTGCGGGACGAGCCGGGACAGGTGCTTGGCGCCGCCCATCACCCCGACGTTGACCTCGGGGAGCCCGAACCGCGCGCCCTCGGCGGCCACCACGAGATCGCACGACGCGGCGATGGCCAGCCCGGTGCCCACGGCCACCCCGTGCACCGCGGCGATCACCGGCACCGGGCAGTCGTAGACGGCGAAGAACGCCTCGCGGACCAGCCGCATCCGCTCCGCGGCGTTCTCGGCGGTCATGGTCTGGAACTCGGCGAGGTCGTTGCCGCCGCAGAAGTGCCTGCCGCGGCCGGACAGCACGATCACCCGGGCGTCCGGCAGGTGGGTGGTGACGTCGCCGAAGAAGCGGGTGATCTCGCGGTACATCGCGCCGTTCACCGCGTTCACCGGGGGCCGGTCGAGCTGTACCAGGCCGATCGTGCCGTCGGCCGAGAAGTCGATGAAGTCCCGTTCGCTCATGGTCAAGCCTCACAGCCTCATCAAGTCAGTCAGAGCTAATAGTGAGTGTCGGCCGCTCCCGTCGAGAGAGCCGCGTTCAAGGGCAAGACTAGCGGCCTGCACGGGCATTTTGTCAACGATGACTAACTCAGTTCGACGGGCGGGCAGGGGCGGTGACCGGTCCGGCCGGGGACACCCGTCCGCCGGTACTACGGTGGGTCCGTGACCGCCCCCGGATCCGACAGCACGCCGGGGGAGACCCCGTACGGCACCTCCGGACTGCTCGCGGCCGACCGGGCACACGTCTGGCACCCCTACGCCCCGATGCCGGCGACGGCGACGCCGCTGGTCGTCGAGTCGGCGTCCGGCGTGCGGCTGCGGCTGCCGGACGGCCGGGAGCTGGTCGACGGCATGTCGTCCTGGTGGTCGGCGATCCACGGCTACCGGCACCCGCGGCTGGACCGGGCGGTGCAGGAGCAGCTCGGCCGGATGAGCCACGTGATGTTCGGCGGGATCACCCACGGGCCCGCGGTCGACCTGGCCCGGCTGCTCGTCGAGATCACCCCCGAGGGCCTCGAGCACGTCTTCCTCGCCGACTCCGGCTCGGTGTCGGTGGAGGTCGCGATCAAGATGTGCCTGCAGTACTGGCGGTCCCGCGGCCGCCCGGGCAAGCACCGGCTGATGACCTGGCGGCGCGGCTACCACGGGGACACGTTCGGTGCGATGAGCGTCTGCGACCCGGACGGCGGCATGCACTCGCTGTGGGCCGACGTGCTGCCCCGGCAGGTGTTCGCCGACGCGCCGCCGGAGGACTTCTCGCACGCCTACGTCGCGCACCTGGCCGAGCTGGTCGAGACGCACGCCGACGAGCTCGCCGCCGTCGTCGTCGAGCCAGTGGTGCAGGGCGCCGGCGGGATGCGCTTCCACGATCCGCGCTACCTGCACGTGCTGCGCGAGCTGTGCCTGGCGCACGACGTGCTGCTGGTCTTCGACGAGATCGCCACCGGCTTCGGGCGGACCGGCGAGCTGTTCGCGGCCGACCACGCCGGGATCGCCCCGGACGTCATGTGCCTGGGCAAGGCGCTCACCGGCGGCTACCTGACGATGGCCGCGGCGCTGTGCAGCTCCCGGGTGGCGGCCGGGATCAGCGAGGGCGAGGCCGGGGTCCTCATGCACGGGCCGACGTTCATGGGCAATCCGCTCGCCGCGTCGGTGGCGCACGCCTCGGTGAGCCTGCTGCTGGAGCGCGACTGGCGGCGGGAGGTGAAGGACATCGCCGCCGGGCTGCGCGCCGGGCTCGCCCCGGCGCGGTCGCTGCCCGGGGTGCGCGAGGTCCGGATCCTCGGCGCGATCGGCGTGATCGAGCTGGACGGCGAGATCGACCTGCCCGCCGCGACGGCCGCCGCGGTGCTCGCCGGCGCCTGGCTGCGGCCGTTCCGGAACCTGGTCTACGCGATGCCGCCGTTCGTCTGCTCGCGCGAGGAGATCGGCCTGATCACCGCCGCCATGCGCGCTGCAGCCCTTGCCGGACAACAGGATCGACGATGACCTGAACCACCGGACCGGGTGGAAGTCACTATGATCCGAGTCACGTTACGCTCGGGTGAACGGTCCTGACCGGGCGTTTCGTCGTGAGCGACCGAATCGATGAGAACGGCTCTCATCAAGATCCGTTTGCGTGAGGTGGTGCAACGCCGGACCGGGCCACGAACCCGGTCGGCGTCGCCCAGGCACAGCCGTGCAGTGACCGCATCGTCGCGGTCCGGCGCCCCCCAACGGACCGATCTCGGAGGATCCGGTGCATCCGCACAATCACTCCAGCAACATCAGCAACACACGTAACACCAGTTCCACCCGCTCGACCCAGGACGAGCACGCGCCCGCCGAGTCCGGCCGGGGCGAGCACTCCCCGCCCGGCGGCCGGTTCGGCCGGATGTTCCCGCACGCCCGCGCCGACCTGTCGGCGTCGGTCGTCGTGTTCCTGGTCGCGGTGCCGCTCTCGCTCGGCATCGCCGTCGCCTCCGGCGCGCCGATCCTCGCCGGGCTGGTCGCCGCCGTCGTCGGCGCCGTGGTGGCCGGGCTGCTCGGCGGCTCCCCGCTGCAGGTCTCCGGCCCCGCGGCCGGCCTCACCGTGATCGTCGCCGAGCTGGTCAACCGCTTCGGCTGGGAGGTCACCTGCCTGATCACCGCGGGCGCCGGCGTCCTGCAGCTGGTCTTCGGGCTCACCCGGCTGGCCCGGTTCGCGCAGGCCATCCCGCCCGCCGTCGTGCACGGGATGCTCGCCGGGATCGGGGTCACCATCGCCGTCTCCCAGCTGAACGTCGTGTTCGGCGGGGAGTCGCGCACCGGCGCGGTCGAGTCGCTGGCCGCACTGCCCGGCTCGGTCGCCGCGCTGTCGCCGGTCGCGCTGCTGCTCGGCGCCCTGGTCATCGCGCTGATGCTCACCTGGCCGCGGCTGCCGCGGCCGGTCACCGCAGTGCCCGGCGCGCTGGTCGCCGTGCTGGCCGCCACCGCGCTCTCGCTGGTCGTCCCGGGCGCCGCCGACGTGGTCCGGGTCGAGCTGGGGGGCTCGCTGCTGGACGCGCTGTCGACGCCGGTGCTGCCCGAGTCGGACTGGGCCGGCGTGCTCGGCGGGATGCTGACCGTCGCACTGATCGCCAGCGTGGAGTCGCTGCTCTCGGCGGTCGCCGTCGAGCGGATGCGACCCGGCACCCGCACCGACGCCGACCGGGAGCTGCTCGGCCAGGGCGCGGCCAACACCGTCTCCGGCATGATCGGCGGCCTCCCGGTGACCGGCGTGATCGTCCGGTCCTCGGCGAACGTGCGCGCCGGCGCCCGGACCCGCGCGTCGGGCGTGCTGCACGGCATCTGGATCGCGCTGTTCGCGATCGTGCTGATCGACGTCATCGAGCTCATCCCGATGGCCGCACTGGCCGGGCTGCTGGTCGTCGTCGGCCTGCAGCTGGTCAAGCCGGCCGACATCCGCACCGCCCGCTCGCACGGTGAGCTGGCCATCTACCTGGCGACGCTGGCCGGTGTGGTCACGCTGAACCTGCTGGAGGGCGTGCTGATCGGCCTCGCACTGGCCGGGCTGATGCTGCTGTGGCGGGCCGTCCGGTCGCGCCCGCACCTGGAGCAGCACGCGGACGGGCACTGCGAGCTCGTCGTCGAGGGATCGCTGTGCTTCCTGTCGGTGCCCCGGCTGTCCCGCGAGCTCAACACCGTCCCGCGCGGGGTCGACACCACCGTCCGGCTGGTCACCGACTACCTCGACCACGCCGCCTACGACCACCTGCTGGCCTGGAAGGCCCGGCACGAGGGGACCGGGGCCACCGTCACGGTGATCGAGCCGGACGCCGCCCGGCCCGCCCCGACGCCGTCCTACGCGACCTGGTCGCAGTGGCAGTCGGTGCAGCCGGTGGACCAGGAGCCGCACGAGCCGATGATGGCCGGCGTCGCGGCGTACCACGAGAACACCCGGGACCGGATCCGCCCGACCATGTCGGAGCTGGCCGGCGGCCAGGCGCCGTCCGCGATGATGATCACCTGCGCGGACTCGCGGGTGCTGCCGCACGTGATCACGCACAGCGGTCCCGGCGACGTGTTCACCGTCCAGAACGTCGGCAACCTCGCCGTGGGCCCGGGCACCGCCGCCGCCGTCGAGTTCGCCACCTCGGCGCTCGACGTGCCGCTGGTCGCCGTCTGCGGGCACTCCGGCTGCGGCGCGATGAACGGGCTCCGGGCCGGCCTGGCCGGGTCCGACGGCGCCCTCGGCCGGTGGCTGCTCGAGGCGCGGCCGGTGCTGCGGGCCTTCGAGCAGGGCCATCCGGTCGGCGTCGCCGCCGCCGCGGACGGCTTCGACGAGACCGACCAGCTGGCCATGGTCAACGTCGCCCTGCAGCTGGAGATGCTGCGCGCCAAGCAGTCCGGTCCGGGCTCGGATCCGGGTCCGGCGGACGGTCCGGCGCTGATGGGGCTGTTCTACGACATCGGGACGGCGGCGGTGCTGGTGCTCGACGAGGAGGCCGGGCGGTTCGTCCCGATCCGGCCGGACGACGCCACCCCCGGCTCCGGCCTGGAGCGGATCGCCGCCGGACACGGACACGGGGTGGCCACGACCGCGGCCCGGCTGCTGCGGGTGTGACGCGAGCGGTCCCGGCGCGGACCCGATCGGGTGGTCCGCGCCGGGAACATCCGGCCGCCGCTGCTCGTTGGAGCCGGGCATGGCCACCGTGGAACTGACCACCGACAACTTCAACGACGTCGTGGGCGCGCCGGGGGCGACCGTCCTGATCGACTTCTGGGCGTCCTGGTGCGGTCCGTGCAAGCAGTTCGCACCCGTCTACGACGCCGCGTCCGACAACCACCAGGACGTCACCTTCGGCAAGGTCGACACCGAGGCGCAGCAGGAGCTGGCCGGGGCGTTCGGGATCTCCTCGATCCCGACCGTGATGGCCGTCCGCGACGGTGTCGTCCTCTACTCGGAGCCCGGTGCGCTGCCCGCCGAGGCCCTGGAGGACCTGATCGGCCAGGTGAAGGCCGTCGACATGGACGAGGTCCGCGCCGCCGTCGCCGAGCAGGAGAAGCAGGCCGGCGGGGGTGCCCCGCAGGCCTGATCCGCCCCGCCGCCGCCCCGGCCCCGCACACCACGGTGTGCGGGGCCGGTCGTCGTCGCGACCCGGTTGCCTAGGCTCCGGGGCGTGATCCGCCCCGACGCGCACCCGCTGGCCTGGCTCGACGAGCGCGCCGCCGCCCGCACCGCGGCCGGGCTGCGCCGCAGGCTGCGGCCCCGCCCGCCGGCCGGCGCCGATCCGCCGATCGATCTCGCCGGCAACGACTACCTCGGCCTCGCGGCCGATCCGCGGGTGGTCGCCGGCGGCATCGAGGCGCTGCGGGTGTGGGGCGCGGGCGCCACCGGCTCGCGGCTGGTCACCGGCAGCACCACGCTGCACCGCGACCTGGAGACCGAGCTGGCCGGGTTCTGCGGGTTCGCCGACGCGCTCGTGTTCTCCTCCGGCTACACCGCGAACCTCGGCGTCGTCACCGCGCTGACCGGCCCCGGCGCGCTGATCGTGTCGGACGCGGCGGCGCACGCGTCGCTGGTGGACGCCTGCCGGCTGTCCCGGGCCCGGGTGGTCGTCGTCCCGCACGCCGATCCGGCCGCCGTCGCCGCCGCGCTCGCCGCCCGCACCGAGGAGCGCGCGCTGGTGGTGACCGACACCGTCGGCTCCGCGGACGGCGATCTCGCGCCGCTGCGGGCGCTGCACCGGGCCTGCCGGGAGCACCACGCCGTGCTGCTCGCCGACGAGGCGCACGGCCTCGGCGTGCGCGGGCCGGGCGGGCGCGGCCTGCTCGCCGAGACCGGCCTGGCCGGCCAGGACGACGTCGTCGCCACGGTGACGCTGTCCAAGGCGCTGGGCAGCCAGGGCGGCGCGGTGCTCGGCCCGCCCGCCGTGATCGCGCACCTGGTCGACGCGGCGCGGTCGTTCATCTTCGACACCGGGCTGGCGCCGGCACCGGCCGGTTCCGCGCTCGCCGCGCTGCGGGTGCTGGCCGCGGAGCCGGAGCGGGCGGGCGAGGTGCTGCGGGTGGCCGGGGTGCTGGCGGCGGCCGCCGGGGCGCCGGTCCCGGTCTCGGCGGTCGTGCCGGTGGTGCTCGGCGAGCCCGGTCCGGCCGTCGCCGCGGCCGCGGCCTGCCTGGCCCGCGGGGTGCACGTCGGGTGCTTCCGGCCGCCGTCGGTGCCGCCGGGGACCTCCCGGCTGCGGCTCACCGCGCGGGCCGGGCTGTCCGCCGCCGAGCTGGATCGGGCCGGGTCGGTGCTGGCCGAGGTGCTCGACGGCGTCCGCGCCGGGAGCCCGCGGTGAGCGCGGCCGTCGTCGTCACCGGTACCGGGACCGGGGTCGGCAAGACGATCGTGACGGCCGCGCTGGCCGCGGTCGCGCTGGCCGCCGGGCTGCGGGTGGCGGTGCTCAAACCCGCCCAGACCGGGATCGGGCCGGACGAGCCGGGCGACGCCGACGTGGTCGCCGCCCTGGTGCCCGGGATCACCGTCCGCGAGCTGGCCCGCTACCCGGATCCGCTGGCCCCGGCGACCGCGGCCCGGCGGGCCGGCCGGCCGCCGGTGACCCCGGAGGCCGCGGCCGGCGCCGCCCGGGCGCTGGCCGGCGAGCACGACCTGGTGCTGGTCGAGGGGGCCGGCGGGCTGCTCGTCCGGTTCGACGACGACGGCGGCACCCTCGCCGACGTCGCCCGGTCGCTCGGTGCGCCGGTCGTCGTCGTCGCGGCGGCCGGGCTCGGCACGCTCAACCACAGCTGCCTCACCGTGCAGGCGCTGCACGCGCGCGGACTGGCCTGCGCCGGCGTCGTCGTCGGGGAGTGGCCGGACACGCCCGATCTCGCCGCGGAGTGCAATCTCGCCGATCTCCCGGCGACGACCGGGGTGCCGCTGCTCGGCGCGCTGCCGGCCGGCCTCGGCACCGCCCCGCCGGACCGGTTCCGCACCGTTGCGTGTCACACACTGGGCCCGTCGCCGCTGGGGCGCTGGCAGGATGCCGGATCATGACGACCGCCCGGACCGACGTCCTCACCGCTGCGCGCGCCCAGGTCCTCGAGCAGGGGACCGGCCTCACCCCGGCCCAGGTGCGCGAGGTGCTCGACCTGCCCGACGAGAGCCTCGACGACCTGCTCGAGCTCGCCCACGAGGTGCGGATGCGCTGGTGCGGGCCGGACGTCGAGGTCGAGGGCATCATCTCGCTGAAGACCGGCGGCTGCCCGGAGGACTGCCACTTCTGCTCGCAGTCCGGGCTGTTCGCCTCGCCGGTCCGCTCCGCCTGGCTGGACATCCCGATGCTGGTGGAGGCCGCCAAGCAGACCGCGAAGACCGGGGCGACCGAGTTCTGCATCGTCGCCGCCGTCCGCGGGCCGGACGAGCGGCTGATGTCCCAGGTGGCCGCCGGCGTCCAGGCGATCCGCGACGAGCTCGACATCAACATCGCCTGCTCGCTGGGCATGCTCACCCAGGACCAGGTCGACCGGCTCGCCGAGATGGGCGTGCACCGCTACAACCACAACCTGGAGACCGCCCGCTCGCACTTCCCGAACGTCGTCACCACGCACACCTGGGAGGAGCGCTGGGAGACCCTGCGCATGGTGCGCGCGGCCGGGATGGAGGTCTGCTGCGGCGGCATCGTCGGGATGGGCGAGACCCTGGACCAGCGCGCCGAGTTCGCCGGGCAGCTCGCCGAGCTGGAGCCCGACGAGGTGCCGCTGAACTTCCTCAACCCGCGCCCGGGGACGCCGTTCGGTGACCTGGAGCCGATGTCCGGCCCGGACGCGCTGCGCACCGTCGCCGCGTTCCGGCTCGCGCTGCCCCGCACCATCCTGCGGTTCGCCGGCGGCCGGGAGATCACCCTCGGCGACCTCGGCGCGCGCAAGGGCCTGCTCGGCGGGATCAACGCGGTGATCGTCGGCAACTACCTGACGACGCTCGGCAGGCCCGCCGAGGCGGACATCGACCTGCTCGGCGAGCTGGAGATGCCGATCAAGGCTCTGAACGAGTCGCTGTGAGCGCTGCGGCCGCGGCCCACCCGCGGGAGGCGGGTGGGCCGTACTGCGACCAGTGCGGGGAGCCGGCGGCCGCGCCGGCGCACCCGCGCTGCGCCGCCCGCCGCGAGCTGGAGCCGCCCCGGTTCTGCCCGTCCTGTGCGCGGCGGATGGTGGTGCAGGTCGATCCGGTCGGCTGGAGCGCGCGCTGCTCGCGGCACGGCGAGATCAGGGCGCGATGAGGACCTTCAGCGCCTCGCGCTCGTTCATCGCGCGGTAGCCGTCCGGCACCCCGTCCAGGCCGACGGTCCGGTCGAAGACCCGGCCCGGCCGGACCGTCCCGTCCAGCACGTCGGGCAGCAGCTCCTCGATGTAGGCGCGGGCCGGGGCGACGCCGCCGCGGATGCCGACGTTGCGCATGAACGAGCCGACGCCCAGCGGGACGTCGGTGTACTGGGAGACGCCGACCCGCCCGACCAGGCCGCCGTCGCGGGTGGACTCGATGGCGGTACGCAGCGCCTCGACGTAGCCGACGCACTCCAGGGTCGCGTGCGCGCCGTCCCCGCCGGTGAGCTCGCGGACCCGCTCGACGGCCTCGTCGCCGCGCTCGGCGACCACGTCGGTGGCGCCGAACGTGCGGCCCAGGTCGGTGCGGTCGGTGTGCCTGCCGAGCAGGATGATCCGCTCGGCGCCGAGCCGGTGCGCGGCGAGCACCGCGGACAGCCCGACGGCGCCGTCGCCGACGACCGCGACGGTGTCGCCGCGGCGCACGTTCGCCGACACCGCGGCGTGGTGGCCGGTCGGGAACACGTCGGACAGGGTCAGCATCGAGGCGAGCAGGGCGTCGTCCGGCTCGCCCGGCATCGGGACGAGCGTGCCGTCGGCGAACGGGACCCGGACCGCCTCGCCCTGGCCGCCGTCCGTGCCGTCGGAGCCCCAGCCGCCGCCGTGCCGGCACGAGGTGTGCAGCCCCTGTGTGCAGAAGTCGCAGGTGTTGTCGGCCCACACGAAGGGGGCGACGACCAGCTGACCGGGCCGCAGCGTCCGCACCGCGGAGCCGGTGTCCTCGACGACACCGAGGAACTCGTGGCCGATCCGGTTGCCGCCGGGGGAGTCCTCGGCCGAGTTGTACGGCCACAGGTCGCTGCCGCAGATGCAGGAGCGCAGGACGCGCACGATCGCGTCGGTGTCGTCGCGCAGGACCGGGTCCGGGACGTCGGCGACGCGGATGTCGTGCCTGCCGTGGATGAGGGTGGCCTTCATGGCGCCCGGATTCCCGTATGCGTGCCGGGCCATGCGCGCCGCGTTGCGGGGTGAGACCGGTGCCACCCCTGGCGCCGGACGGCGGATGCCGATACGGCAGGCTGGCGGCATGGCGATCTCGTGGGGCCCGCTGCTGCGCAAGGCCGCCGACCTGGCGTTGCGGCTGCTGAAGGACTCCCAGAAGCAGCAGGGGCAGCAGAAGCAGCGACCCCGGTCCGCGCGCCCGTCGGCGCCACCGGCGGCGGCGGGCCGGGTGCGCGCCGCGCCGACCGGTGAGCGCGCCCGGCAGGTCGTCTACGCCCCCGAGCCGGACGGCTCCGCCGACCCGGGCGAGATCGTCTGGACCTGGGTGCCCTACGAGGAGGACCCGAACCAGGGCAAGGACCGCCCGCTGCTGGTCGTCGGCCGGTCCGGCGGGGACCTGCTCGCGCTGATGCTGTCCAGCCAGGAGCGGCGGGCCGGCGACCCGGACTGGGTGGGCATCGGCTCCGGGGCCTGGGACCGGGAGGGCCGGGAGTCCTTCATCCGGCTGGACCGGGTGCTGGAGATCGACGAGCACGGCATCCGCCGGGAGGGCGCGGTGCTCGACCGCAGCCGGTTCGACCGGGTCGCCACCGAGCTGGGCCGATCTGGTGTACCTGCCGCAGGAACCGGCGCTCGACGCCGACGGCACCGTCGGTGACCTGCTCGACGACGCGCTGCGCCCGCTGCACGACGCGGTCGCCGAGCTGGAACGCCTGGCCGCCGAGCTGGCCGGCGACCCGTCCGCCGCCGCCGGCTACGACCGGATGCTCGCCTGGGCGGTGGCGCACGACGCCTGGGACGCCGACCGCCGCGCCGAGGTCACCGCGGGCGCGCTCGGCGTCGCCGATCTGGACCGGGACCGCCCGGTCGGGACTCTGTCCGGCGGGCAGCGCACCCGGCTCGCGATGGCCGCCGCGCTGGTCCGCCGCCCGGCCTGCCTGCTGCTCGACGAACCCACCAACCACCTCGACGACGCCGCGCTCGACCTGCTGGAACGCTCGCTGACCGAGCTGCCCGGGGTGGTCGTCGCGGCGAGCCACGACCGGACGTTCCTGGACCGGGTCTGCACCGGTCTGTTCGATCTCGACGCGGGCGCGCTCGGCACCGACGGCGACGGCGGCCGCCGGTTCGGCGGGTCGTTCACCGAGTACCTGGGCGCGCAGGCGGCGAGCCGGCGGCGCTGGGCGGAGACGTTCGCCGCCCAGCAGGAGGAGATCGGGCGGCTCCGCGAGCGGGCCCGGACCGCGACGTCCGCGATCGCCCCGGGCCGCGGCCCGCGGGACAACGACAAGTTCATCCACGCCTTCAAGGGCGCGAACGTCGAGCGCACCCGGGCCCGCCGGGTGCACGACGCGCAGCGCCGCCTGGAGGTCGCCGAACGGGAGGCACTGCCGAAGCCGCCGCAGCCGCTGCGCTTCGCCGGCCGGCTGACCGGCGACGGCAGCGCCGGTGGGGGCCTCGCGGTGCGGGTCCGCGACCTGGTCGTCGCGGACCGGCTGCGGCTCGACCGGCTGGACCTGCCCGCCGGATCGGGGCTGCTCGTCACCGGCCCGAACGGGTCCGGGAAGTCGACGCTGCTGGCGGTGCTGAACGCCGATCTCGCGCCGTCGTCGGGCACCGTGGACGTCCGGGCCCGGCGGATCGGGCTGCTCGCCCAGGACCCCGACGTCGGGCCGCCGGAGCGCACCGCGGCCGACGCCTACGCCGCGCTCCTGGGCCCGGCCCTCGCCGAGCGGGTGCCGCTGCGCGAGCTCGGCCTGCTGCACCCGCGCGAGCACGGCACCCGGGTCGGCGAGCTGAGCCTGGGCCAGCGGCGCCGGCTGGCGCTGGCGGTGGCGATCGCCGACGCACCGGACCTGCTGCTGCTCGACGAGCCGACCAACCACGTCTCGCTGCGGCTGGCCGGTGAGCTGGAGGAGGCGCTCGGGGTGGCGCCGGGGACGGTGCTGGTCACCTCGCACGACCGGTGGTTGCGGCGGCGGTGGGAGGGGGCGGTGCTGGAGCTCTGAGCGGGCCCTAGTTGAGGCTCTGCTCGTCCGGGAAGGTCCCCTGTGGTGCCGGCACCGCACGGAGCCGGTCGAGCAGCCCGCGCTCCCGGGCGAGCAGCCGGCGCACCTCGCGCAGCCGCTGCACCGGGTCGGTCTGTTCGAGCAGGTCCTGCCGGTCGGCCAGCGGGAGCAGGCAGTCCTCGGCGAGCAGGTGGGCGAGCTCGGCGGTGGGGGTGTCGTCGCCCGGCTCGGACCAGTCCCCGGCCCGCCAGGCGGTCCCGCAGTAGCTGCGGTGCGCCGCCCGCGCCGCCCCCTCCAGCATCGTGACCAGGCGCGGATCGGTCCCGCCGGTGGGGGTGCGGTCGGGCAGGAACTCGACGGTCCCGCACATGTAGGACCGGCTCTCCCGGTCGACGTCGAGCAGCCGGAACCGGCGTCCCCCGCGGGTGACGATGTCGTAGCGCCCGTCGGGCAGCCGGCGCGCGTCGAGCAGCACCGCGGTGCAGCCGACCCGGTGCATCCCGGCCGCGCCGGACCGGTCGGGGGAGTGCCCCTCGCGCACCGCGACGACGCCGAACTCCTTGTCCGGCACCGTGCCGGTGATGAGATCAACGGTGAGCTGCCGGTAGCGGGGCTCGAAGATGTGCAACGGGAGCGCCGCGCCGGGCATCAGCACCGTCCCCAGCGGGAACAGCGGAATCGTCGCGGCCACCGGTTCACGGTAATACGACGTCGGTCGGCCCGCCCGACCGCCGGTCGGCCGCGCCGCGTGCGGGCGGGCGGAGCACCGCGAAGGCGTCGGTCACCCGCAGCGTGCGGTCGGTGAACCGGAACAGCGCGGCCGGACGCCCGCCGGCCCGGCCGGGCGGCACCGTGCCGCCGGTGGGCTCGAGCAGATCCCGCCGGGTCAGGACGCGTTGCAGGTTGGTCGCCGACACCGGGTGCCCGAGCGCGGCGACGTAGTGCTCGCGCAGCGCCGAGATGGTGAACGCGGCGGGCGCGAGCGCGAACCCGAGGTTGGTGTAGGACAGCTTGGCGCGGAGCCGCTCGCGGGCGGACTCGACGATGCCGGCGTGGTCGAACGCGGTCGGCGGCAGCGCCTCGATCTCGTGCCAGGCGGTGTCCGCGGGCAGCTCCGGATCGGCGTCCGAGGGCACCAGGCCGAGGAAGGCGGTCGCGATCGTGCGGGGTCCGGGGGTGCGGTGCGGGTCGGAGAACACCGACAGCTGCTCGACGTGCGCGATCTCCCGGACGTCGACCTTCTCGGCGAGCTGGCGGCGGACCGAGCTCTCGACGTCCTCGTCGGCGGCCAGCCGCCCGCCGGGCAGCGACCAGCGGCCCGCGTCCGGGGCAAGCGCGCGCTGCCACAGCAGCACCCGCAGCCGGCCGTCCCGGATGCCGAGCACGGCGGCGAGTACCTCGTGCTGGGCCGGCGGGTACGTCACGGGGGGAGCCTAGGGGGCGTTTCGGGAAGCACGGGCGGGTGACGGCCGGGTAGCCACAAGGTGAGGTCCCGGTCACGCCGTGGGTGTCCGGGCCCCGGCCCCGGTGCTACGATCCGTCTAGTTTCCGCTCACTAGGCGAAAACCTGATCGGCCCGGGAGGGCGAGATGACCGGAACGCTGACGGCACCGGGGGCGACAGCGGTCGACCCGGCCTGGGCCGACGAGGTCCGCACCCTGGCGCGCAGGCGGGACGCGGTCCTGCTGGCGCACAACTACCAGCTGCCCGAGATCCAGGACATCGCCGACCACGTGGGGGACTCGCTCGCGCTGTCCCGGATCGCGGCCGCGTCGGAGGCGTCGACGATCGTCTTCTGCGGCGTGCACTTCATGGCCGAGACGGCGAAGATCCTCGCCCCGGACAAGACCGTGCTGATCCCGGACGCCCGGGCCGGCTGCTCGCTCGCCGACTCCATCACCGCCGAGCAGCTGCGGGAGTGGAAGGCCGAGCACCCGGGCGCCGTCGTCGTGTCCTACGTGAACACCACCGCGGCGGTGAAGGCCGAGACCGACGTGTGCTGCACCTCGTCGAACGCGGTCGAGGTCGTCGACTCCATCCCGCGCGACCGTGAGGTGCTGTTCCTGCCCGACCAGTTCCTCGGCGCGCACGTCCGCCGGGTGCTCGACCGGGAGAACATGCACGTGTGGGCCGGGGAGTGCCACGTGCACGCCGGCATCAACGGCCGCCAGCTCGCCGACCAGGCGCGATCGCACCCGGAGGCCGACCTGTTCGTGCACCCGGAGTGCGGCTGCGCGACGTCGGCGCTCTACCTGGCCGGCACCGGTGCCGTCCCGGAGAGCCAGGTCAAGATCCTCTCCACCGGCGGCATGATCGACGCCGCCCGCGCCACCGGCGCGAAGGAGGTGCTGGTGGCGACCGAGGTCGGGATGCTGCACCAGCTCCGCCGGGCCGCACCGGAGATCGAGTTCCGCGCGGTCAACGACCGGGCCTCCTGCACCTACATGAAGATGATCACCCCGGAGGCGCTGCTCCGGTCGGTGCGGCACGGCACCGACGAGGTGCACGTCGATCCCGATCTCGCCGCGCGCGGCCGGGCCGCGGTCCAGCGCATGATCGAGATCGGCAACCCGGGGAGCGCGGAGTGACCTGGGAGGCCGGCGCCGATCTGGTCGTCGTCGGGTCCGGGGTCGCCGGACTGACCGCCGCGCTGGACGCGGCCGCCGCCGGGCTGCGCACCGTCGTCGTCACCAAGGACGGGATCGGCGAGGGCTCCACCCGGTGGGCCCAGGGCGGGGTCGCCGTGGTGCTCGGCGACATCGCCGGGGACAGCCTGGAGGCGCACGTCGCGGACACGCTCGCCGCGGGCGGCGGGCTGTGCGACCCGGTCGCGGTGGACACGATCGTCCGCGGCGGGCCGGCCGCGGTCCGCAGGCTCCGCGAGCGCGGCGCCCTGTTCGACGCCCGCGGCACCCGCCTGGAACGGACCCGCGAGGGCGGCCACTCCGCGCTGCGCGTGGTGCACGCAGGCGGCGACGCGACCGGCGCCGAGATCGAGCGCGCCCTGGTCGAGGCCGCCCGCTCCGAGGGGCTGACCGTGCTGGACGGGCACGTCGCGGTGGACGCGCTGCGCGACGCCACCGGCCGGGTGGTCGGGCTGTCCGTGCTCGACGGCGACGGCCGCGCCGGGACGCTGCGCGCCCCCGCGGTGCTGCTGGCCTCCGGCGGCTACGGCCAGCTCTACGCCTCCACCACCAACCCGGCGACCGCCACCGGGGACGGGATCGCGCTCGCCCTGCGGGCCGGGGCGACCGCGTCCGACCTGGAGTTCGTGCAGTTCCACCCGACGGTGCTGTGGTCCGGCCCCGGTTCGGACACCGCGGGCAGGCGTCCGCTGGTCACCGAGGCCGTCCGCGGTGAGGGCGCCGTGCTGCGCGACCGGACCGGGCACGCCTTCATGGCCGCCGTGCACGAGCGCGCCGACCTGGCCCCGCGCGACGTCGTCGCCGCCGCGATCACCCGGCGGATGATCGAGACCGGCTCGGACTGCGTCTACCTGGACGCGACCGGGCTGGACGGGTTCGCCCGCCGGTTCCCGACCGTGCACGCCTCCTGCGCGGCCGTCGGGATCGATCCCGCGACCGACCCGATCCCGGTCACCCCGGCCGCGCACTACGCCTGCGGCGGGGTGGTCGCCGACACCGACGGCCGCACCGGCGTGCCCGGGCTGTACGCGGCGGGCGAGGTGGCCCGCACCGGCCTGCACGGCGCGAACCGGCTGGCGTCGAACTCGCTGCTGGAGGGACTGGTGGTGGGGGAGCGCGCGGTCCGTGCGGTGCTGGCCGACCGCGGGCTCGCGGCGCTGTCCGCGCCGGTCGAGCCGGCTCCGGCGCTGCCGGTCGCCGACCGGGCGGTGGTGCAGCGGGCGATGACCACCTGCGCCGGCATCGGCCGGGACGCGACCGGGCTGGCGACCGCGTCGGACGCGATCGAGGCCGCCACCGTCACCGCGGTCCCGGTCGCCCGCGCCGGGGTGGAGGACGCCGCGCTGACCCTGCTCGCGCAGGCGGTGCTCACCGCGGCGGGCACCCGCCGGGAGACCCGCGGCTGCCATGTGCGCACCGACTTCCCGGACCGCGACGACGTGCACCAGCGGGCCTCGCTGCCGGTCCGGCTGGACGGCTCCGGCCGCCCGGTGGTCGTCGCCGACGCCCTGGTCGGTGCGGCGTGACCGCCCGGATCGCGGCCGGCGTCGGCGGGAACGCGTCGATCGGCGTGCCCGACCCGGACGACCTCGACCGGGTGGTGCGCACCGCGCTCGCCGAGGACCTGCGCTACGGGCCGGACGCGACGACCCGGGCCACCGTCCGCACCGACGCGATGGCGCACGCCGCGTTCACCCCGCGCGCCGACGGCGTCCTGGCCGGGCTCCCCGCCGTGCACGCGGTGCTGCACGCCGTCCTCGGCGACGGGATCGGCCCGGGCACCGGGCAGGCGCAGTACGAGGTCGGCTACTCGGTCGTCTCGACGGCGGCCGACGGGGACCGGCTGCGGGCCGGTGAGCCCGCGCTGGTCGTGTACGGGCCGGTGCAGGGGCTGCTCACCGCGGAGCGGACCGCGCTGAACCTGCTGTGCCACCTGTCCGGGATCGCGACCGCGACCCGGGCCTGGGTGGACGCGGTCGAGGGCACCGGCGCCCGGATCCGGGACACCCGCAAGACGCTGCCCGGGCTGCGGCTGCTGGAGAAGTACGCGGTGCGCTGCGGTGGCGGGGTCAACCACCGGCTCGGGCTGGGCGACGCCGTCCTGATCAAGGACAACCACGTCGCCGCCGCCGGATCGGTGACGGCGGCGCTCGCCGCGGCCCGGGCCGCCGCCCCGGACCTGCCCTGCGAGGTGGAGGTCGACTCGCTGGAGCAGCTCGACGAGGTGCTCGGCCTGGCACCCGAGCTGGTGCTGCTGGACAACTTCTCGGTCGCCGACACCAAGACCGCCGTCCGCCGCCGGGACGCCGCCGCGGCCGCGTCCGGGCACCGGACGCTGCTGGAGTCCTCCGGCGGGCTGGCCCTGGTGAACGCCCGCGGCTACGCGGAGACCGGGGTCGACTTCCTCGCCGTGGGTGCGTTGACGCACTCGGTGACCGCGCTGGACCTCGGACTGGATCTCGTCGCGGGCTGACCGGGCGGTGCCGGGCGCATCCGGCACCGCCCGGCCGCTCTGCCCGCACCGGCGGCTCTGCCCCGGGATCACCGGCCGAGCAGCTCCGGCTGGACCGGCGCCGGATAGCGGACCGAGAACCGCACGTCGCCGAGCAGCTCGCGGATCCGCTGCGCGGCGGCGTCGATCCCGGCGAGCGCGGCGCTGCCGACGTCGGTCCCGGCGCACAGCCGGGTCGCGATCGTGCCGTCCGGGCGCTGCACCCAGCTCCCGGCGATCCGCCCGTCCACCCAGATCGCCGGGCCGCCGTTGCCGTTGCGGTCGAACAGCAGCGGCGCCGCCTCGGGGCCGAGATACCAGTCGCGGGCCTTCCAGCCCATCGTCGTCGGGTCGAGGCCGGGCAGCAGCGCCACCGACGGCCCGGGGTCGCCGACCGGGTCGACGTCGTCGGGCAGCAGATGGCCGGTGCCGCCGCCGTCCAGCGACACGGTGACGGCGCCGACGTCGGCCAGCGCTGCCGTCGTGGTCGCCACCGTCCAGCCCGCCCACCAGCGCAGGTCGTCGCGGGTGGCCGGGCCGAACGCCCGCAGGTACGCGCGGGCCAGGCCGGCCGCGGCGGCCCGTCGGTCCAGCGGCTCGCCGAGCCCGCCGGGCACCCAGTCCCCGGCGGCCGCCCACCGGTACTGGCCGTTGATCCAGGTCCCGGTCGGGCGGGCCCGCAGCACCCGGCCCTCGAACCCGAGGACCAGCAGCACCCTGCTGTGTGCCGGGTAGCTGCCCGGGCCGATCGGCACCGACGTCGCGGACAGCTCCGGCAACGCGGTGCCGATCTCGCGGGCAGTGGTCGGGCCGCGCTCGGCCAGCAGGTCGAGCACCGCGCGGGCGGCGGAGTCGTACCACCCGGCGGGATCGGCGATCCCGGCCGTGCCGAGCCCGCCCAGCAGGGCCCGCCGCTGCACGGCGGCGACGTCGACGGTGGCGGCGTGATGGGCCAGCGCGGCGTGCCGGTGCCCGAACACCCACAGCGTGCGGCGCATCGCGTGGTGGCGGAGCAGGGTGCGCTCGTCGTACAGCGCGGCCGAGACCGGTTCGAGGGCGGGGGAGCGCATCCGCGCCGCCGCCGACAGGTAGACGGTGACCGGATCGGTGGAGTGCAGCGCGACCAGGTCGTCGGCGACGGCCACCACGTCGTCGGTGCGGGTGTGCGGCGCCAACCGGTGCCGGACCGTCAGCCGGGCCCGGCGCTCGGCGTCGTCGACGTGCCGGACGGGCTCACCGGTGCTCATGGCCGGAGAGGGTGCCATGGGGTACCGACAGTCACCCCGCAGCCGGCACCCCGCAGCCGTCAGTCGGGGAGCCGGCGGGCGGCCAGCAGCGCGGCCAGGTTCGTGGTGAGCGGCACCGGGGCGTCGAGCACCAGGTCCTCGCCGGGACGGGCCCGGGCCGTCTCCACCCAGCGGCCCTCGTGCAGCGCGTAGCCGGTGGCGTCCGGCCCGGCCGCGGTGAGATCGATCCGCAGCAGGTGCCCGATCCCGGCGGCCGCGTACAGCGTGGGCTTCACCTGGTCCTTCGTACTTTGCCGGTTCGCCCGGTCGATCGCAGTGTTGATCCCGACCACGAGGCGGACATGGCGCGCCTCCCACACGACCGCGTCCGGATCGATGCCGGGCCCGGCAGCGACCACCGCGAGATCCGGGATCAGGATCCGGTCCGGCCCGAGCCGCACGTTCACCGCCTCGAACACGTCGAGATCGTCCGGCCGGGCCCGTTCGAGCAGTCTGGTGCGGGCTGCCCGGGCTGGGGCTCACGAGGAGCCCCCCGTCGAGCAGCTCGATCCGGCGGCGGTCGTCGGGCAGCTCGAGGAAGCTCTCCTCGGACCAGTGCTCGGGCGCGTCCGGCTGCGGGTCGTAGGCGGGTGCGGCCATCGGCTGCTCACCTCCGTGGCGTCGGGGTCGACGGTGGCAGCTTCGACCGGGGGTACGACAGTTCCGGTGCGGACACGGATCCGATGGGGACACAGGCGGCGGTTCCGGCGGCGGAGCCCGTGCTCACCGCCGGGTCGCGTTCCTGTCGGACCCCCGCCGTACCCTGGGGACCATGCTCCGTCGTCTCGACCTGCGACCCGACGCGTTACCCCGGCCGGCCGTCCTGCGCGCGACGATGCCGCGCGCCGAGCTGGACATCGACGGCGCGCTGGCCGTCGTGCGACCGCTGGTCGAGGCCGTGCGGGAGCGTGGCGCCGAGGCCGCGCTGGAGGCCACCGAGCGGTTCGACAAGGTCCGCCCGGACACGGTGCGCGTTCCGGCGGCCGCGCTCGCCGGCGCGCTGCGTGATCTCGACCCGGCCGTCCGTGCGGCGCTGGAGACCTCGATCGAGCGGGCCCGGGTGGTGCACCTCGAGCAGCGCCGGGCCGACGTCGTCACCCGGGTGGTGCCGGGCGGCACCGTCACCGAGCGGTTCGTCCCGGTCCGACGGGTCGGGCTGTACGCGCCGGGCGGGCTCGCCGTCTACCCGTCGAGCGTGATCATGAACGTGGTCCCGGCGCAGGCCGCGGGCGTCGAGTCGCTGGTCGTGGCGTCCCCGGCGCAGGCCGAGTTCGGCGGCCTCCCGCACCCGACGATCCTGGCCGCGGCGGCGCTGCTCGGCGTCGACGAGGTGTGGGCGGTCGGCGGTGCGCAGTGCGTCGCGCTGCTCGCCCACGGCGGCACCGACACCGACGGCGGCGAGCTGGAGCCGGTCGACATGGTCACCGGCCCGGGCAACGTCTACGTCACCGCCGCGAAGCGGATGCTGCGCGGCGTCGTCGGGATCGACGCCGAGGCGGGCACCACCGAGATCGCGATCCTGGCCGACGACACGGCCGACGCCGGGCACGTCGCCGCCGACCTGATCTCCCAGGCCGAGCACGACCCGAACGCGGCGTCGGTGCTGGTCACCACGTCCGAGGAGCTGCTCGCGCGGGTCGAGGCCGAGCTGGAGACCCGGGTCGGTGCGACCAAGCACGGCGAGCGGGTCCGCACCGCGCTCACCGGTCCGCAGTCCGGGGTCATCCTGGTCCGGTCGATCGACGACGGGCTCGCCGTCGTCGACGCCTACGCCGCCGAGCACCTGGAGATCCAGACCGCCGACGCGGCCGCGGTCGCCGCCCGGGTCCGCAACGCCGGGGCGATCTTCGTCGGCGCCTACTCGCCGGTGTCGCTGGGCGACTACTGCGCCGGGTCGAACCACGTGCTGCCCACCGGCGGCTGCGCCCGGCACTCCGGCGGCCTGTCGACCTCGACGTTCCTGCGCGGGGTACACGTCGTCGACTACACCGCCGAGGCGCTGCGCGAGGTCGCCGACCGCGTCGTCACCCTGGCGAACGCCGAGGACCTGCCCGCGCACGGCGAGGCCGTCACCGCCCGGTTCGAGGGCGGCGCATGAGCACCCCCGGGGACGGCGTCCGGCTCGAGGACCTGCCGCTGCGCGACGACCTGCGCGGGAAGAGCCCGTACGGGGCGCCGCAGCTCGACGTCGCCGTCCGGCTCAACACCAACGAGAACCCGTACCCGCCGCCGCCGGAGCTGGTCGCCGACGTCGGCGCCGCCTGCGAGGAGGCGGCCCGCGAGCTGCACCGCTACCCGGACCGGGACGCGGTCGCCCTGCGCGCCGATCTCGCCGCCTACCTGACCGGGCAGACCGGGGTCGCGCTGACCGAGCGGAACCTGTGGGCCGCGAACGGCTCGAACGAGATCCTGCAGCAGCTCCTGCAGGCGTTCGGCGGGCCGGGGCGCAGCGCGCTCGGGTTCGTGCCCAGCTACTCCATGCACCCGATCATCTCCTCGGGCACGCAGACCGAGTTCGTGCCGGTCCCGCGCCGGGCCGACTTCTCCATCGACATCGACGACGCGATCAGCACCGTCCGCCGGCAGGCGCCGGACATCACGTTCGTCACCAGCCCGAACAACCCGACCGGGCAGTCGATCGCCCCCGCCGACCTGGCCCGCCTGGTCGACGCCGCACCCGGGCTGGTCATCGTCGACGAGGCCTACGCCGAGTTCGCCGAGGCCACCGGGCGGCCCAGCGCCACCACGCTGCTCGCGAGCCACGGGCACAAGCTCGTCGTCTCGCGCACCATGAGCAAGGCGTTCGCCTTCGCCGGCGGCCGGCTCGGCTACCTCGCCGCGGCACCCGCGGTCGTCGACGCCGTCCAGCTGGTCCGGCTGCCCTACCACCTGTCGGTGCTGGCCCAGGCGTCCGCGCGGGCCGCGCTGCGGCACGCCGACGCGACCCTCGGCTCGGTCGCGCTGCTGGCCGCCGAGCGGGACCGGGTCTCGGCCGAGCTGGCCGCCGCCGGGTACGACGTGATCGGGTCCGACGCCAACTTCGTGCTGTTCGGCCGGTTCGCCGACGCCGGGCGGGCCTGGAAGGGCTTCCTGGAACAGGGTGTGCTGATCCGCGACGTGGGTATCCCGGAGCGTCTGCGGGTCACGATCGGAACCCCCGAGGAGAACGACGTCTTCCTGCAGGTTGCAGGCGACCTCGCCGTCAAGGAGCTGTTGTGAGCAGAGTGGGCCGCGTCGAGCGCGTCACCAAGGAGACCCGGATCGTCGTCGAGATCGACCTCGACGGCACCGGGACGACCGACATCGACACGAAGGTCCCGTTCTACGACCACATGCTGGACGCGTTCGGCAAGCACGGGTCGTTCGACCTGTCGGTGCAGGCCTCGGGCGACATCGAGATCGACTCGCACCACACCGTCGAGGACGTCGCGATCGTCCTCGGCCAGGCGATCCGGCAGGCGCTGGGGGACAAGACGGGCATCCGCCGGTTCGGCGACGCCTGGATCCCGATGGACGAGGCGCTGGCGCACGCCGTCGTCGACGTGTCCGGCCGGCCGTACACGGTGTGCACCGGCGAGCCGGAGATGATGCGCGGCTTCGTCGTCGGCGGGCACTACCCGACCGTGCTGAACAAGCACGTGTTCGAGTCGCTGGCCTTCCACGGGCATCTCGCGCTGCACGTGCGGGTGCTCGACGGGCGGGACCCGCACCACATCACCGAGGCGGAGTTCAAGGCCGTCGCCCGCGCGCTGCGCGCGGCGACCGAGCCCGACCCGCGGGTCAGCGGGGTGCCGTCGACCAAGGGTGCGCTGTAGCGGGTCACTCCGGTCCGCCGGACCGCAGCCAGGCCAGCACCGCCGGCACCCGAGCTGGAGCGCCTGACCGGCCATCCGGTCCGCTCGGAGCACCGGGCCGTGGGTGAGACGAAGCCGGTCCCCGAGTGCGACGCGGTCGTCGTCTGCCCGGCGACGGTCAACACCGTCAACAAGTGGGCCGCCGGGATCTGCGACACGCCGGCGCTCGGCGCGCTGGTCGAGGCGGTGGGCAGGCGGCTACCGGTGGTGGCGGTGCCGTACGGGAGTCCGGCGCTCCGCGGGCACCCCGCCTTCGGTGCGGCCGTCCGGAACCTGCGGGAGTGGGGGGTCGACGTGCTGTCGCTCCCGGACGACGCACGGTCAGGCGCGCCGGCAGGAGAGCAGCTCGGTGTCGGAACCGGTCGCGAGGTGCTTGTTCGCGATGTAGGTCTGCCGGACGTGACAGACGAGCGGGTCTCCCGCCCGGACCCCGGGGAGCAGCTCGATCCGGTCGGACCGGACGAAGCCGCTCGGCAGGGCGTCCGGCGGTCCGGGCGGGGACAGGCGCACCGACATGGTTCCGTCCGCCTCGTCGACGTACCTGACCTGGGCCGGGAACTCGCCCTCCCAGTGCTGCACCCGGGTCAGCAGGTGCGCCAGCAGCAGGAGCCCCCCGGACACCAGCGCGGCCGGGATCAGCAGGACGAGCAGGACGGTGCGCGGTCGCGGGCGTCGGACGGCCATGCCCGCATGGTCGCGCGCCGTCCCGGTGCGGGACTCCGTAGCCGTACCGACCCCGGCCGCCGGGTCAGCCGGTCTCGACCGGGAGCGCCGCGTCCGCCGTCCACTCGGACAGCGACCCGTCGTAGACCGCCACCTCGGCCCCGCTGACGACGAACGCGGCGAACGCCGGCAGGGTGGCCGCGATCCCGCCGCCGCAGTAGGTCACCGCCCGCCGGGCGTCGAGGATGCCCGCCTCCTGCAGCTTCGCGGTCAGTCCGGCCTCGTCGAGGAACCGCCCGGTGGCCGGGTCGAGCAGGTCGAACAGCGGCAGGTTGGTGCTGCCCGGGATGCGGCCGCGGCGACTGTAGGGGCTGATCTCCTGCTCGCCCCGGTAGGTGGCCGGGTCGAGCGCATTGACGACGACGCCGGCATCGTCGCCGGTGCTGAGGCTGCGCACCTCGTCGGTGGTGGCGAGCAGCTCCGGCCGCCAGCGCGGGGTGAAGGTCGCCGGTACCGGCTTCGGCTCGCCGGACTCGGTGGGGTGCCCGGCCACGGTCCACGCCCGCAGCCCGCCGTCGAGCACGGACACCGCGTCGTGGCCGAACGCGCGCAGCAGCCACCACAGCCGGGTGGCCCAGGCGTTGCCTGCGGTGTCGTAGGCGACGACGTGCGTGCCGTCGCCGATACCCAGCGCGCCGGCCGCCGCGGCGAACTGCTCGGCGGTGGGGACGGCGAGCGAGAACCGCGCGGACGGATCGGAGAACGCGCCGGGGATGTCGGCGAACACCGCTGTGGGCAGGTGCGCGTCGCGGAAGCCCTCGATGTCCGGGGCGACCTGGTAGGGCTCCCCTTCGACGGTGGTGGCGAGACGGGTGGTGGCGTCGACGACCAGGACGTCGGGGCGGTCGGCGGCCGCGGCGAGCTCGTCGGCGGAGACGAGCGGGGGCAGGATCGGGGACACGGTGTGCTCCTTCGGTGCGGACTCGATGAGGTCTGGCTCGGTGGGTGTGCGGCGGCGGGCGATCGCACGACGGTGGCGGTGGACCGGGCGACGGCCCGGCGCGTGGTCGGCCCGTGCCGGCCGGTGGTCCCGGCCACGCTGCGGCACTGTGGCCCCGGCCGCGCGGCGGGACTGTGGCCCCGGCCGCGCGGCGGCACTGTGGCCCGGCCGCGCGGCGGCACTGTGGCCCGGCCGCGCGGCGGCACTGTGGCCCGGCCGCGCGGCCACGCTGCGGCCCGCCCACGGGCGGTCGTGCCGGTGCCCCGGCCACGACGGTCGTGCCGGTGCCGCGGCTGCGCGCGTCGTCGATCCCGGGATGGGCCGACGTCGCGGTGCGGGAGGCGGCAGGTCCGCCGTGGGCCGCGGAGCTGTGCGGGCAGGCCGGTGCCGGATCAGCCCGGACAGGCGGTGGCGTGGACCCGCATGAGGTCGAGCCAGCGCCGCTGTGACCGGCAGGGGCGCAGGTACCCGCCCGGCCGCGGTCCGGGGCGGGGGAGCGGAGCGGCGGCCACGGATCGAGGCTAGGCCCGCCGCCACGGCGCCGACAAGCACGCTCGGTGCGACGGTGCCCCCGGCGCGGCCCGGCCGGGAGACTAGGCTGGTCGGCGTGGCACGGATCGTCGTCCTCGACTACGGATCGGGAAACCTCCGCTCGGCCGAGCGGGCTCTGGAACGCGTCGGCGCGGACGTCACCGTCACCCCCGACTTCGACACCGCGGCCGAGGCGGACGGGCTGGTCGTCCCCGGTGTCGGCGCGTTCGCGGCCTGCATGCGCGGCCTGCACGCGGTGCGCGGCCCGGAGCTCATCGGGCGCCGGCTCGCCGGCGGCCGCCCGGTGCTCGGCATCTGCGTCGGGATGCAGGTGATGTTCGAGCGGGGCGTCGAGTTCGACGAGGACACCGCGGGCTGCGGGGAGTGGCCGGGCACGGTCGAGCGGATCCAGGCGGACGTGTTGCCGCACATGGGCTGGAACACCGTCCGCGCCCCGCGGGACAGCACCCTGTTCGCCGGCCTCGACGACGACACCCGCTTCTACTTCGTGCACTCGTTCGGCGTCCGGCGCTGGGAGCTCGAGGAGTCGCACGCCATCGCCCCGCCCATGGTCACCTGGACCCGGCACGGCGAGGACGTCGTCGCCGCCGTCGAGAACGGCGCGCTCGCGGCCACCCAGTTCCACCCGGAGAAGTCCGGCGACGCCGGCGCCACCGTCCTGGAGAACTGGCTGAAGTCCCTCTCCTGACCGCACCCGGGCCCGTTCGCACGGGTTCACGCGATCCGCACGGGATCCGATCCCGTGCGGATGCGACGAACCCGTGCGAACGGGTGCGCCGGCCGGGTCAGGCGCGCTCGATCGTGCCGGTGACCGGGGTGGCGTTGAGGACGTTGTCGAACATCGGCGAGGTCGCCTCGGTGGCGGCCCGGATCTCGTCCAGGACGGCCTGGTCGGCGTCGGTGTCGACGTGCACGGTGTAGCTGATTCCGGAGAACCCGGGGCGGACCTTCTCGTCCAGCGCGAGGTAGCCGCGCAGGTCGAAGTCGCCGCTCACCTCGATCCGCAGGTCGCGGTACTCGATGCCGCGCTGCACCGCCTGGGTCACCCAGCCGATCGTCAGGCAGGTGCCGATCGCCGCCAGCACGAGCTCCATCGGGTCGATCGCCGCGTCGGTGCCGCCGAGCGGGGCCGGCTCGTCGGTCTGCAGCACGAACGACCGGGCCGTGGTCCGCGCGCGGGCGCCGTCCTCCCAGCTGGTGACGGTGGTGAAGGACCCGGAGCCGACGGACGGATCCTCCGCGACGGCCGCCTTGGTGGCTTCGAGGGTGGCCAGGTCCAGCGTCGAGCAGCTCTTGGTCATCGGTGTCTCCTGCATTCGTCCGGACTAATCGGCGGCCAGTCTGTAGCATCCCCGCTCGTGCCGTCCAGTGGAACGCCCGGCCGGGATCCGTTGTGGGCCACCGTGCTCGCCGATCTCCGCGATCGGCTCGCGGCGCGCGAGTTCGACGACCGGTTCCCCACCGACCGCGAGCTGATGGATCGGTACCGGGTCAGCAGGCACACCGTCCGGGAGGCGGTCCGCCGGCTCGGCGTGGTCGAGCGCAGGCCGCGGCTCGGCGGCCGGGTCCGCGCGCCCGCCACCGGGGCGCTGCCCGGGCTGGGCCGGACCCTGGCCGCGCTGGGCGTCCGGCTGGAGCTGCTCCCCGACCCGCACGCCGGGGGCCCGCACACAGGCGGCCCGACCGACCCGGACACCGCGACCGGCCCGGGCACTGCGACCGGCCGGAGCACTGCCACCGGCCGGAGCACTGCGACCGACTTGAGCACCGCCACCGGCTTGGGCGCCGCCACCGGCCGGAGCACCGCCACCGCCGCCCGGCACCTGCTGCGCGCCGACGGTCTCCCGCTGGCCGACTCGCAGTGCCGGGTCGAGGGCCCCGGCCCCCCGGCCGCCGAGCTGGCCCCGGGACTGCTCGGGCTCGGCGCCCCACCGGTCGCGCTGCATCCCGGTCCGGAGTCGGTGCTGCCCGACGTCCCGCCCGCCGCGGTCCGGGAGGCCCTCGAACTGGGGGAGGGGATCGCCGTGTACCGGGTCGACACCACGCACACGCTGGACGGCGGCGGCACCGTGACGCACCGCGCGTACGTCCGCGCCGACCGCTACCCGTGCATCCTGCGGTTCACCCCGGGCTGAGCACGCCGCCCGACCGGGGTTCGGGGCCCGCTCGTAGGCTGGACCGGTGAGCTTCACGTTGCTTCCCGCGGTGGACGTGGCCGACGGCGCGGCCGTCCGGCTGGTACAGGGCGAGGCCGGTACCGAGACCGGCTACGGCGAGCCCCTGGAGGCCGCCCTGACCTGGCAGCGCGACGGCGCCGAGTGGATCCACCTGGTCGACCTGGACGCCGCGTTCGGTCGCGGCTCGAACGCCCCGCTGCTGGCCGAGGTGGTCGGCAGGCTGGACGTGAAGGTCGAGCTGTCCGGCGGCATCCGCGACGACGAGTCGCTGGATCGCGCGCTGTCCACCGGCGCTGCCCGGCTCAACCTGGGCACCGCCGCCCTGGAGCAGCCGCAGTGGTGCGCGAAGGTGCTCGCCGAGCACGGCGACCGGATCGCGATCGGGCTGGACGTCAAGATGATCGACGGCAGGCGCCGGGTCGCGTCCCGCGGCTGGACGGCCGACGGCGGCGACCTGTGGGAGACCCTCGCCCGGCTGGACGGCGACGGGGCCGCCCGCTACGTCGTCACCGACGTCTCGAAGGACGGCACCCTGACCGGACCGAACGTCGAGCTGCTGACCGAGGTCGCGAAGGCCACCAGCGCCCCGGTCGTCGCGTCCGGCGGCATCTCCGAGGTGGCCGACCTGGTCCGGCTCGCCGAGGTCGCCGCGAGCGGGGTGAACATCGAGGGCTCGATCATCGGCAAGGCGCTCTACGCCGGCCGGTTCACGCTGCCCGAGGCCCTCGAGGCCGTGCGGAAGGTGGGCTGATGGGCGTCGCGGTCCGCGTCATCCCGTGCCTGGACGTCGACGCCGGGCGCGTGGTCAAGGGCGTCAACTTCAAGGAGCTGCGGGACGCCGGCGATCCGGTCGAGATGGCCCGGGTGTACGACGCGGAGGGCGCCGACGAGCTGACCTTCCTCGACGTCACCGCGTCCTCCGGGGAACGCGCGACGATGATCGACGTGGTCCGCCGGACCGCGGAGCAGGTGTTCATCCCGCTGACCGTCGGCGGCGGCATCCGCACCCCCGACGACGTCGACCGGATGCTCCGCGCCGGCGCGGACAAGGTCGGCGTGAACACCGCCGCGATCGCCCGCCCCGAGCTGCTGCACGAGATGTCGCGCCGGTTCGGGTCGCAGTGCATCGTGCTCTCGGTCGACGCCCGGCGGGTCCCCGACGGGGAGCGCCCGCAGCCGTCCGGCTACGAGGTGACCACGCACGGCGGGCGCCGTTCCGCCGGGGTGGACGCGGTGGAGTGGGCGGCCCGCGGCCAGGAGCTGGGGGTCGGCGAGATCCTGCTGAACTCGATGGACGCCGACGGCACCCGGGCCGGTTTCGACCTGGAGATGATCGAGGCCGTCCGGAAGGTGGTGGACGTGCCGGTGATCGCCTCGGGCGGCGCCGGGACGGTCGACCACTTCGCTCCGGCGGTGCGGGCGGGCGCGGACGCGGTGCTCGCGGCGAGCGTCTTCCACTTCGGGACGCTGCGGATCGGCGAGGTGAAGGACGCGATGCGGACCGACGGGGTGGAGGTGCGGTGAGCTCGGCGAGCGTGCGGGTCACCGAGTCGGCGCTGGATCCGGCGATCGCCGCCCGGCTCAAGCGGGACGCCGACGGGCTGGTGTGCGCGGTGGTGCAGTCCCGGGCCGGTGAGGTCCTGATGGTCGGCTGGATGGACGACGAGGCGTTGCACCGCACGCTGACCACCGGCCGGGGGACCTACTGGTCGCGGTCCCGGCAGGAGTACTGGGTCAAGGGCGACACCTCGGGGCACGTCCAGCACGTGCACGAGGTGCGGCTGGACTGCGACGGCGACGCGCTGCTGGTCGTCGTCGACCAGGAGGGACCGGCCTGCCACACCGGCACCCGGACCTGCTTCGACACCGACGTCCTGCTCGCCGCCGACTGATCACCGGTTGTGGAGCGCAGCACCCGCCTGCGCGGCCCGGCGCTCCACAACCGGTGATCACCCGGTGGTCACCCAGCGGATCCCGGCGGTGATCAACGTCCCGCCGGCCCGCACCACGGTGGCCTCGGTGACCGGCAGCCAGGGCAGCCGCAGCGGCAGCCGGGCCCAGCGCGGGAGCAGCCCGACCGATGCGGCGGCCAGCACCGCGTAGGGCACCCGCGCGGAGAGCGGCAGCGGCGGCTGCAGCAGCAGGAACCGGGCCGCGTCCCGGGCCTCGGGGGTGCCGGAGAGCTCGGGCCGGTAGCCGGCCAGCTGCTCGGCCAGCTCGGCGGCGGTCTCCGGCGGGTCGGGTATCCCCAGCTCACGGGCGACCCGCGCGGTGTCGGCGACGTAGCCGTCCCGGCCCCGGGCGTCCAGCGGTTCCTTCCCGTAGCGGTCGTGCGCGGCGAGGAAGCTGTCGATCTCGGCGACGTGCACCCAGCGCAACAGGTGCGGATCGGACGCGGAGTAGCGCCGCCCGTCGGGGGCCACCCCCTGCACCGGTGCGTGCGCCCGCCGGATCCGCTCGATCACCCGCTGCGCCTCGTCGGCCGGCCCGAACGTGGTGGCGGCCAGGAAGTAGGAGGTGCGCTGCAGCCGTCCCCACGGGTCACCGCGGAAGCCGGAGTGCCCGGCGACACCCGCCATGGCGAGCGGGTGCAGCGACTGCAGCAGCAGCGCCCGCAGGCCGCCGACGAACATCGACGCGTCGCCGTGCACCCGGCGGATCGGCGCGTCCCCGGCGAACCAGCGCGGCCCCTCGGAGCCGAGGACCCGGGCCCGGCGGCCGGATCCCTCGTCCCCGGCGACCCGGGAGAAGACCGCCGAACCGGCCCGCGACCGCAGGATCGCGAGCCGGTCGGTGACGGCGCCCGGCAGCCGGGGGGTGAGATCGACCATCCGTCCAGTGTGCGGGCCGGGCACCGGCCCGGCCAGGCGGATCAGCGGGTGGCCGGCACGTCGTCGCGGACGCCGTCGCGGGTGAGCAGCAGCGACCCGATCACGACGATCGTGACGTTCGCGGCCAGCCCGACCAGCCCGGCCGGCACGCCGTAGAACGGGCCCCACCCGATCAGCGTCGCGCCACCGGCGACCAGGGCACCCACCAGCATCCCCCAGAACGTCGGCCCGGCGGCCATCCGCTTCCAGTACAGGCCGAGGATGAACACCGGCGCCAGCTGCACGATCAGCTCGAACTTCAGCACGAAGATGCTGAACAGCGTCCCCGGCGGGTTCCAGGCGATCGCCAGCAGGCCGAACACCATCGCCACGCCGACCAGCTTGCCGACGACGACCTTGCGCCGGTCCGACGCGCCGGGGGCGATGTAGCGGCCGTAGAGGTCGCTCGACACCACCGAGGAGAACGCCAGCACCGCGGAGTCCGCGGTGGACACGATCGCGCAGACGATGCCGCCGAACAGCAGGATCATCAGCAGGTAGAACAGCACGTTGGTGGCGGCGACCTCGTTCGCGATGAGGCCGACCAGCTGCTCGGACGCCGCGGTGTCCAGGCCGGGGAACAGCTGGATGCCCGCGATCCCGACGACGAACACCACGCCGGTGGTGACCAGCGGCATCCACGCCATGAACGCCAGCGAGCGCTTGAGGGTGCGCTCGCTGCGGGCCGAGTAGACGCGCTGGATCGCGTGCGGGTACACCGCGGCCCCGAAGCCGATCATGACGATCATCGCGAACCAGTTGACCGCGTCGGCGGTCTCCGGCACACCGACCAGCTCCGGCGAGGTCTCGGCCAGGTAGGTCGTCAGGGTGCCGAGGCCGCCGGTCAGGTACACCGCGCCGGCCAGCAGCGCACCGATGCCGACCAGCATCGCGGTGCCCTGCATGACGTCGGTCATCGCGATCGCCCGCATCCCGCCGGTCCACGAGTAGGCCAGCATGACGACGATGAACCCGATCACCCCGATCTCGTAGGGGATCGTCTCGCCGGTCAGCCCGGCGATGCCGTGCCCCATCGCGACGAGCTGTTCGAGGACGTAGTTGCCGAGCCCCCACAGCATCAGCGCGATGGTCAGCAGGCTGAGCCGGGTGCTGCCGAAGCGGTCCCGGACGAAGTCGGTCGGGGTGACGAAGCCCTTCTGCTTGGCGAGCACGTAGAGCCGCGGCGCGAAGAGCAGGTAGACCGCGATGACCGCGATCATGAACGGCACCGACTGCCACCACAGGAAGCCCTCGCGGTAGGCCTGCGGCGGGTAGCCGACGACCGAGTTGCCGCTGTACTGGGTGGCGTAGAGGGTGAAGAACAGGGTCACCATGCCGAGGCCGCCGCCGGCGGTGAAGTAGCCGCGGGCGGTGCCGGTGTTGCCGCTGCGCCCGGCGTACCAGCCGATCAGCAGCATGACGACGGCGTAGGCGCAGAGGATCGCGATGCCGCTCGGCCCGGCGAAGATCAGGTCGTTCACCGGTCGTCACCCCGGTCCGCGGCGGCGGCCGCCTCGGCGGTCTCTGCGGCTTCGGCGATGTTCCAGCGGCGCAGGCAGATCCAGGACACGAACCCGGCGAACGCCAGCGTGCTGGCGACCGAGATCGCGAACCAGAACGGCACCCCGAACACCAGCGGCTCGATCAGCCCGGTCGGGTACCAGACCGGGGTGCCGGCGAGCACGATCGCCAGCAGTACCGCGAACAGCCACGGTGACCGGATGGGTTCGCGTTCCCCGGGCGGGGGCGTCGGTGCGGATCGGCGGTGGTCCACGGGCGGTACTCCTCGGCGGCGTCGTCGTCGGGGGTCGGGATCGGTCGGGATCGGTCAGGGGGCGGTCAGGATCGGACGGGGTCGGTCAGGGGCCGGTCGGTGCGGGACCGGCGGTGACCGCGTCCCGGACGACCTCGCGGGCCGCCCGCAGGTGCGCGGTCATGACGGCGCGGGCCCAGTCGGCGTCGCCGGCCTCGATCGCCGCGACCAGGTCGCGGTGCTGGGCGAAGCTGCGGTCGAGCCGGGCGGGGGTGTAGCGCCGGATGGTGCTCTGCACGAGCGGTGCCTCGACGACGCGTGCGACGAGCTCGGGCAGCACCCGCCGCCCGCCCGCGCGGTGCACCTCGCGGTGGAACTCCAGGTTCAGCCGGGTGATCGCGGGATAGTCCGGCGGGGTGCGCAGCGCCTCCATCCGGTCGCACAGCGCGTGCAGCCGGTCGAGATCGGCCCGCCCGGAGACGGCGGCCCGGGCGGCCGCGTGCCCCTCGAGCACGACCCGCAGGTCGAACAGCTCGTCGAGGTCGTCGGCGTCCCAGGCGACGACGACGGCGCCGCGCCGCGGGGCGATCTCGGCGAGCCCGTCGGCGGCGAGCCTGCGGATCGCCTCCCGGACCGGGGTCCGGCTGGTGCCCTGGGCGGCGGCGATCTCCTCCTCGCGCAACCGGGATCCCGCGGTCCGGACGCCGTCGAGGATCTCGGCGCGCAGCGTGGCGTGCACCCGGTCCGCCGCCTGCTCGCCGGCGCCCGGAACGTCGTCGTCCCAGGTCACGCGACCACCTCCTCGTGATTGTGCACAAAGTAAGGTGGTCGGTGCCGGTTTTCAACCGTTGACGGCTGAATTGCGGTGTGCAGTGGGCTGGATTGTGTACGAAGTGAGCGGGCTGCTGACGGCCAGCAGCGCGGCGACGGCCAGCGCGAACCCGCCCAGCAGGCCGGCCAGGTCGGCGAGCCCGCGCAGCGCCGGAGCGCTCCCGGGCCCGGCGATGCCCACCGCCGACACGACCGCCCACAGCCCGCCGGCGAACGGCACCGCGCTCCCGGTCCACGCGGCGACCACCGCCACCGGTCCCGGACGGCCGGCGGCGAGCGCGAGCACCCCGGCGATCCCGGCGGCGACCAGCGCGGCCTGCACGATGTCCACCACGGCCCCGGTGACCGGCCCGGCCCCGGCGGCCAGGACGAGATGCAGCGCCACCGACCCGGCCGCGGTCAGTGCGCCGCCGGCCGCGGTCGCGCGCAGCAGCGGGCGCACCGGCTCCGGCACCGGGCCGGGCCGCAGCACGGCCGTCCACCAGCGGTCCCTGGCGAACAGCGCGAACGCGGCGAGCAGGAAGATGCCCTGCCAGGCGAACCCGCCGTAGACCATCGGCGTGACCCAGCCGGCCACCCCGCCGCCCGGCGCGGCGGGGGTGAGCAGGGCGAGCGGGGCGACGAGCGCGGCCGGCACCAGCAGCCCGGTCCCGACCCAGGCCGGCAGCAGGACGGCCGCCGCCGGCGCCCGCAGCGCCCACCGCGAGCCGAGCACCGCGGCCAGACCGGCCACGCACAGTGCGAGCAGCACGGTGACCGTGTTGGCGGCGATCCAGGCGTCGTCGCGCAGCAGGGCCGGGTCGTCGATCCCGACCGGGTTCCCGGTCAGCCAGGCGATCTTCAGGGACAGATAGGGCAGCGTGCCCGCCGTCGCGGCGACCCCGAGGGCGCGGCGGGCGGTGATCGTGTCGGTCGTCATGCCGTCGAGCCTGCGCGGCCGGGCCGCCGGGCGGATCCCGCCCGCGAGGGGACCGGGTCCCCCGCGGGAGGGAGCCCGCGGGGCCGCCGATCTGCCACGATCGTCGGGTGAGTGCTGGGAGGGCCGCGCGCCGTGCACTGCACGTGCTGCTGGGCGCCGTGGTCCTGCTGCCCTACGCCGGCCTGGCCTGGCTGCTGTCGGAGATCGTGCGGTCCGGCGCCGGGGCGGCCGCGGCGACGTTGCTGGCGGTGCCCGCGGTGCTGGTCGGCGCCGGGGTGCTGGTGCTGCCCGGGGTCCGGGAACTGGCGACGGCCGCCGCCCGCACGCTGCTCGATCCGGTGTCCGAGCTGCCCGAGCCGGCCGCCGCGACGCTGCCCGGGCCGGCTGCCGCACCGGGCGCCGCGGGCCGGCTGCGCGCCGCCTGCTGGCTGCTGTTCTGCGTCGCCTGCGGGACCGTCGCCGCCGCGGCGGTGCTGCTGGTGATCCCGCAGGCGGCCGGCCTGCTGCTCGCGCCGTGGGAGCCGCTGCCCGGGCTGCCGACGGGTGCGGCGGCGTGGTGGACCCCGCTCGCCGGCCTGGCGCTGCTGCCGGTCGCCGCCGCCGTTCCGGTGCTGCTGGGTGGGGTGCAGGCCCGGATCGCGCCGCGGCTGCTCGGGCCCACCGCGGCCGAACGGCTGGCCGCCGAGCTGGAGCGCTCCCGGCGCCGCGCCGACCGGCAGGCCGGCCAGGCCCGGCTGGCCCGCGAGCTGCACGACTCGGTCGGGCACGCGCTGACCGTGACCACCCTGCAGGCCGGCGCGGCGGCGACCGTGCTGGAGAGCGACCCGGCGTTCGTCCGGCGGGCGCTGGAGGCGATCGAGCACACCGGCCGGGCCGCGCTCGACGATCTCGACCACGTCCTGGGCCTGCTGCGGGACGGTGACACCGCAGCCGGGGACCCGACGGCCGGGGACGCGCCGGCCCCCGGCCCCACCGCGCTGGACGCCCTGCTGACCGGTGCCCGCACCGCGGGGCTGGAGCTGTCCGCCGAGGTGGACGGCGTGGCCGGGCTGCCCGCGACGGTGTCCCGGGAACTGCACCGGCTGGTCCAGGAGGGGCTGACCAACGCGCTGCGGCACAGCGGCCCCGGGCCGTCGACCCTGCGGCTGGGCCGCACCGGGGACGCGGTGCAGCTGCGGATCGCCAATCCGGCGGGCGTCCGGCGCCGGCGCGGCCGGACCGGCACCGGACTGGCCGGTGCGGCGGAGCGGGTCGCGCTGCTCGGGGGCACGTTCGGCGCGGGCCCCGACGACGACGGGTGGTGGGTGCTGCACGCGCACCTGCCCACGGGCGGGGGAGGGACATGACGACCGGGGTGCTGCTGGTCGACGACGAGGAGCTGGTCCGCACCGGCCTGCGGGCCGTGATCGGGGCCGAGCCCGGTCTGGAGGTCGTCGGCGAGGCCGTCGACGGGGCCGAGGTGCCCGGCCTGGTCGGGCGGCTGCGGCCGGACGTCGTCCTGATGGACGTGCGGATGCCCGCGGTGGACGGGATCACCGCCACCCGGGAGCTGCTGCGCCGGCCGGACCCGCCGCGGGTGCTGGTGCTGACCACCTTCGGCCACGACCGCCACGTCTACGACGCGCTGCGCGCCGGGGCGACCGGCTTCCTGCTGAAGCGGACGCCGCCGCGGGACATCGTGCGTGCCGTGCACACCGTCGCGACGGGGGAGTCGCTGCTGTTCCCGGCCGCGGTCCGGGAGCTGGTCGCCGGGTTCGCGACCGGCGACGGCGACCGGCTCGCCGGCGCCCGGCTCACCGCCCGCGAGGGCGACGTGCTGCGGCTGGTGGCGCGCGGCCTGTCCAACGCCGAGATCGCCGCCGACCTGCACCTCGGCGTCGAGACGGTCAAGACGCACGTCGCCGCCGTGCTGGCGAAGACCGGTTCCCGGGACCGCACCCAGGCCGTCGTCGCCGCCTACGAGTCCGGCTTCGTCGACCCGCGGTTCCCGGCCGGATAGCGGCCCGGCTTCACCCCGCCGTCCGCGCCCGGCGGGCTCGGGGACAATGGGTCGCATGACCGCGAGCCCCACCACCACGTCCGTCCCCGTGGCCGCGTTGGGTGCGGTGAGCCCGAGCCGCGAGGAGTTCCGGGAGCTCGCCCGGGAGCACCGGGTGATCCCGGTGAGCCGCCGGCTGCTCGCCGACGACGAGACCCCGGTCGGGGTCTACCGCAAGCTGGCACAGGGGGCCGCCGGCACGTTCCTGCTGGAGTCCGCCGAGAACGGGCGGTCCTGGTCGCGCTGGTCGTTCGTCGGCGCCCGCAGCGCCGCCGCGCTGACCGCCGTCGACGGCGAGCTGCACTGGACCGGCGAGGTCCCGGACGGGCTGCCGACCACCGGCGACCCGCTGGACGCGCTGCGCTCGGTGGTCACCGAGCTGCACTCCGAGCCGCTGCCCGGGCTGCCGCCGCTGACCGGCGGGATGGTCGGCTACCTGGGCTACGACGTCGTCCGCCGGGTCGAGCGGATCGCCGACCCGGACGATCCGGCCGTCGACGACCTGCACCTCCCCGAGCTGGTGATGCTGCTGGCCACCGACCTGGCCGCGCTCGACCACCACGAGGGCACGATCACCCTGATCGCGAACGCGATCAACTGGGACGCCACCGACGCCCGGGTCGACCAGGCCTACGACGACGCGGTCGCCCGGCTGGACCGGATGACCGGCGAGCTGGGCGCCGCCGCGCCGAGCACCGTGGCGGTCTACCGGCCGGGCGAGCCGGAGTTCACCCGCCGCCGCACCCCGGAGCAGCACCACGCCGCGATCGAGGACGCCAAGGAGCAGATCCGGGCCGGCGAGGCGTTCCAGATCGTGCTGTCCCAGCGGTTCGAGATGCCCTGCGCGGCCGACCCGCTCGAGGTGTACCGGGTGCTGCGGACGACCAACCCCAGCCCGTACATGTACCTGCTGCAGCTGGAGGACGCCGCCGGCGGCGAGCCGTTCTCGATCGTCGGCTCCAGCCCGGAGGCGCTGGTCACCGTGCTCGACGGGCGCGCGACGACGCACCCGATCGCGGGCACCCGGTGGCGCGGCGCCACCGAGGAGGAGGACCTGCAGCTGGAGAAGGACCTGCGCGGCGACGAGAAGGAGCGCGCCGAGCACCTGATGCTGGTCGACCTGGGCCGCAACGACCTCGGCCGGGTCTGCGAGCCGGGCACGGTGACGGTCCGGAACTTCTTCGAGATCGAGCGCTACAGCCACGTCATGCACCTGGTGTCGACGGTGACCGGCCTGCTGCGCCGGGACCGGGCGGCCTTCGACGCCGTCCTCGCCTGCTTCCCGGCCGGGACGCTGTCCGGGGCGCCGAAGGTGCGTGCGATGCAGGTGATCGACCGGCTGGAACCGACCCGGCGCGGGCAGTACGGCGGCATCGTCGGCTACCTCGACTTCGCCGGCAACGCCGACACCGCGATCGCCATCCGGACCGCGCTGATCCGCAACGGCACGGCGTACGTGCAGGCCGGCGGCGGGATCGTCGCCGACTCGGACCCGGCCGCCGAGGACACCGAGTGCCTGAACAAGGCCAGGGCGGTGCTGTCGGCCGTCGCGGCCGCGGGTTCGCTGCGGCCGCCCGAGGTCACCGCATGACGGCCGCGCCCGCCGCCCGCGACGACCGCCGCGGCCTGGGTGTCGTGGTGCTCGGCCTGCTCGTCGGCGCCGCCGCCCTGTGGGGGTCGGGCACCGCGCCGTGGTTCACCGTCGACGTGCCGACCGCGACCCGCGGGACGGTCGCGGCCTCGGCGACCGGCGCGCAGCTGCAGCCCGCGGTGACCGCGGTGGCGGCGCTGCTGGTCGCCGCGGTCGCCGCGCTGGTGGCGCTGTCCGGGATCGCGCGCCGGCTGCTCGGGGTGCTCGTCGCGCTCGGGGCGGGCGCCGCCGTCGTGCTGACCCTGCGGCTGGTCGCGGTGCCGCCGTCCCCGGCCGAGCTCGCCTCGGCCCGCGCCGGGCTGAACACCGGCGGCGCGCCGGAGGGGATCGGCGCGGTGCAGGCGACCCCGTGGCCGTGGCTGGCGGTGGCCGGGGGCGCGGTCGCCGTCGTCGTCGCGGTGCTGCTGGTGATCCGGGAGCACCGGCTGCCGCGGCTCGGCGGCCGGTACGCCGCGCCCGGGGCGAAGCCGCCCGAGACCGACCCGGACCGGGCGGCCTGGGAGCGGCTCGACGCGGGCGGCGACCCGACCGTCGGGCCGCGCGAGAGCGACAACTAGCATGGCGCCGACGACCGGGCGGAGCGCCGGTGGAGGAGGAATCGACGCGGTGGGCCAGAACGAGGACGGCGGGCGCGTGCCGAGCGTGCTGGAGTCCATCGTGGACGGAGTCCGCGCGGACCTCGCCGAACGTGAACGTGCCGTCGACCTGGCGGAGATCAAGCGGCGGGCCGCTGCGGCGGTGCCGCCCCGGGACGCGATGGCCGCCATGCGCGAGCCGGGCGTCGGGGTGATCGCCGAGGTCAAGCGGGCCAGCCCTTCGAAGGGTGCGCTCGCCGACATCGCGGATCCCGCGGAGCTGGCCGACGCCTACGCGACGAACGGCGCGCGGATGATCAGCGTGCTGACCGAGCAGCGCCGGTTCGGCGGCTCGCTCGCCGATCTCGACGCGGTGCGCGCCCGGGTGGACGTCCCGGTGCTGCGCAAGGACTTCATCGTGACGCCGTACCAGGTGCACGAGGCCAGGGCGCACGGCGCGGACGTGGTGCTGCTGATCGTCGCCGCGCTGGAGCAGCCGGTGCTCGACTCGCTGCTCGACCGGGTCGAGTCGCTCGGCATGACCCCGCTGGTCGAGGTGCACACCGAGGAGGAGTGCGACCGCGCGCTGGAGGCCGGGGCGAAGCTGATCGGGGTGAACTCGCGCAACCTGCACACGCTCGAGGTGGACCGCTCGGTGTTCGGCCGGATCGCGCCCGGCCTGCCGTCGAACGTGATCAAGGTGGCCGAGTCCGGCGTCCGCGGCCCGGGTGACCTGCTCACCTACGCGGGCTGGGGCGCCGACGCGGTGCTCGTCGGCGAGGGCCTGGTCACCAGCGGTGACCCGGCGGCCGCGGTCCGCGGGCTCGTCGCGGCGGGCTTCCACCCGTCCTGCAGCCGCACCGGGGCCTGAGATGGTCACGACCGTCCTCGCGTCCATCCCCAGCCCGGACCGGGGGGTCTGGCACCTCGGCCCAATCCCGATCCGGGCGTACGCGCTGTGCATCATCGCCGGCATCGCGATCGCGCTGTGGTGGGGCGAGCGGCGGCTGGTCGCCCGCGGCGGGCTGCCCGGCACGGTGCTCGACGTCGCCGTGTGGGCGGTGCCGTTCGGCCTGGTCGGCGGGCGGCTCTACCACGTCGCCACCGACTGGCACGTCTACTTCGGCCCCGGCGGCGACCCCTGGGGTGCGCTGGCGATCTGGAACGGCGGGCTCGGCATCTGGGGTGCGATCGCGCTCGGCGGTGTCGGCGCCTGGATCGGCTGCCGGCGGCACGGCGTGCCGCTGCCGGTGTTCGCCGACGCGGTCGCCCCCGGCATCGTGGTGGCGCAGGCCGTCGGGCGGCTCGGGAACTGGTTCAACCAGGAGCTCTACGGCGCGGCGACCACGCTGCCCTGGGGCCTGGAGATCTACCGCCGGGTCGATCCGGGGACCGGCCTGGAGGACCCGCTCGGCGGCGTCGCGCTGGACCCGACGCCGATCGCGGTCGTGCACCCCACGTTCCTCTACGAGCTGCTGTGGAACCTCGCCGTCGCGGGGCTCGTGGTGTACGCGGACCGGCGCTTCCGGCTCGGCCACGGCCGCGCCTTCGCCGTCTACGTCGCTGGCTACACCTTCGGCCGGTTCTTCATCGAGCTGATGCGCACCGACCCCGCCACCCGGGTCTTCGGTGACCTGCGGATCAACGTGGTGGTGGCCGCGGTGCTGTTCGCCGGGGCGATCGCCTACCTGGTGCTCGCGCCCAAGGGGCGCGAGGAGTTCTCCCAACCGGATCCGGAGGAGAGTCCCGCGACCCGGGAGGACGCGTGAGCTCCTTCGTGGGCTTCGGCGACGGCGCGGTCGAGTTCTACGACGGCCTGCTGGCCGACAACTCGAAGGCGTACTGGACCGACCAGCGGGCGATCTACGACGCCGACGTCCGCGGTCCGATGGACGCGCTGCTCGCCGACCTGGAGCCCGAGTTCGGCGCCGGGAAGGTGTTCCGCCCGTACCGCGACGTCCGGTTCTCGGCCGACAAGACGCCCTACAAGACGCACTGCGGCGGCTACACCGCGCCGTTCTACGTGGAGGTCTCGTCGGAGGGCCTGCTCGCCGCCGGCGGCTACTACCGGATGGCCCCCGACCAGCTGGCCCGCTTCCGCACCGCGGTCGACGACGAGCGCCGCGGCGAGGACCTCCGCGCCCGGCTGGCCGCCGCCGAGCGCGACGGCCTGACCGTCGACGGGGAGACCCTCGCGACCCGCCCGCGTGGCACCGATCCGGCGCACCCGAGACTGGACCTGCTGCGGCACAAGGGCCTGTTCGTGTCCCGCCGCTGGCCGCCGGACGACGTGCTGCACGGACCGCGGGCCCGCGACCGGGTCCAGAAGGTGTGGCGCGCCGCGCGCCCGGTCACCGAGTGGCTGGACGACCACGTGGGGCCCACCGAGCAGCCCCGCCGCTGAGCGGTCCCGCCGGAACCCCGGCCCGGCCCCGAACCGTCACGGGCCACGCCGCGAACGCTCTGTGTCCGTGGGTTCCGGTCCGCAACGATCGGGCCGGCCCGGACGAGACCGCGGTGGGGTGTCACGAGCCGGAGCGGAGGTCCCGATGGGGTCGAGGAGCAGCGCGGGGCGTCCCGCGCACGGCCGGGCCGGGGCGGTGACCGCGCTGCTGCTGGGGTTCGTCGTGGCGGCCGCCGGCTGCGGGGCCGCGGAACCGCCGCCGACCCCACCGCCGCCGACCGGCGCGCTCGCCCAGCGGCTCGCCGCCACCGCCTCCGGCGACGCCGCGTCCGCGCACCTGGAGGCGTTGCAGCGGATCGCGGACAGCAACGGCGGCAACCGCGCCTCCGGCGGCCCCGGCTACGAGCGGAGCGTCGAGCACGTCGCCGGGGTGCTGCGCGACGCCGGGTTCGACGTCGCCACCCCGTCCTACGACGCCGGCGGCGGCCGCGAGCTGCGCAACGTGGTGGCCCGCACCCGCGGCGGCGATCCGGACTCGGTCGTCCTCGCCGGTGCGCACCTCGACTCGGTCCCGGAGGGCCCCGGGATCAACGACGACGGCACCGGCGTCGCCGCCCTGCTGGAGACCGCGCTGCGGCTCGGCCCCGAACCGGGCACCCGCAACACCGTCGCGTTCGGCTTCTGGGGCTCCGAGGAGGACGACCTGCAGGGCTCCACCGGCTACGTCGACGCGCTGTCCCCCGACGAGCGCAGCGCGCACCTGCTCTATCTCAACGCCGACATGCTCGGCTCGCCGAACGGCGGCTACTTCGTCCAGGGCGGCACCGGCGACGACGAGGAGGAGACCGGCCCGAGCGGGTCCGCCGCGGTCGCCGGGGTGCTCGCCGAGGAGCTCGCCGCGACCGGTGTCACGGTCGAGCGGATCCCGCTCTACGGCGACGACGACGCCCCGTTCGCGGCGGCCGGGATCCCGGTGGCCGGTGCCGTCACCGGTGACGGCGACAGCAAGACCGACGACCAGGCGCGGCAGTGGGGCGGCACGGCGGGCGAGGTGTACGACCGCTGCTACCACGCCGCCTGCGACACCCTCGGCAACGTCGACCCCGACCGGTTCGACCGCTACACCAGGGCGATCGCCGCGACGGTCGCCCGGTTCGCCGACGCCACCGAGCGGCCGTCGGGATGAGGGCTCACCCGGCGCGGGCCCGGAACCGGTCCAGCGCCGCGTAGAGCCCCAGCCCGAGCAGCGCGCCCGCGACGTCGGTCAGCCCGTCGAGCAGGTCCCCGCTGCGGCCCAGCGGCAGCAGCGCCTGCAGCACCTCGGACACCGCGGCGTACACCGTGAGCCCCGCCAGCAGCGGCCACGGGCGGATCCCGGCCATCCGCCCGGTGACCGCGAGCAGCGCGAACAACGCCAGGTGGATGACCTTGTCGGTGCCGGGCGGGGCGTCCGGTACCCCGGCCGCGGGGGTGAACAGCACCACCAGGCTCAGCAGCAGCGCGAGGACGAACGGCTGGACACGCACCGGCCCAGTCTGCCGGTCGGCCCGGCGGGCCCGGCCGCCCGGTCGGGCCGCGGGCGGGCCGCCGGACGCCCGCGGGCGGGCCCCGGCGGGCGTCCATCGACGGATCGGCCCGAACCGGACACCGACAGGCCGCGCCGCGGGAACCGGATCGTTCCAGAACGGCGCTAGGGTGGGCGCCGTGACACGTCGAACCAAGATCGTTTGCACCATCGGTCCGGCCACCGCGACGCCGGACCGGATCCGGGACCTCGTCGACGCCGGGATGGACGTGGCCCGGCTCAACTTCAGCCACGGCGACCGCGAGGACCACAAGCGCGTCTACGACATGATCCGCTCCGCGGCCGACGCGACCGGGCGCGCCGTGGGCATCCTCGCCGACCTGCAGGGGCCGAAGATCCGGCTCGGCAGGTTCACCGACGGCCCCACCGAGTGGCGCACCGGTGAGGAGATCCGGATCACCGTCGACGACGTCGCCGGCACCCACGACCGCGTCTCCACCACCTACAAGGGCCTCGCGCAGGACGCCAAGGTCGACGACCGGCTGCTGGTCGACGACGGCAAGGTCGGCCTGCGGGTCGTCGCCATCGACGGCAACGACGTCGTCTGCCGGGTCACCGAGGGCGGCCCGGTCTCGGACAACAAGGGCCTCAACCTGCCGGGCATGAACATCACGGTGCCCGCGCTCTCCGAGAAGGACGTCTCCGATCTCGAGTTCGCGCTGTCGCTGCGGGTCGACGTCGTCGCGCTCTCCTTCGTGCGCAGCCCCGCGGACATCGACCTCGTCCACAAGATCATGGACAACACCGGCCGCGGCCGGGTCCCGGTGATCGCCAAGCTGGAGAAGCCGGAGGCCGTCGACAACCTGGAGGCCATCGTCCTGGCCTTCGACGGGATCATGGTCGCCCGCGGCGACCTCGGCGTCGAGCTGCCCCTGCAGAACGTGCCGCTGGTGCAGAAGCGGGCCATCCAGATCGCCCGGGAGAACGCCAAGCCGGTCATCGTCGCCACCCAGATGCTGGACTCGATGATCTCCAACTCGCGCCCGACCCGGGCCGAGACCTCGGACGTCGCGAACGCGGTGCTCGACGGGACCGACGCCGTCATGCTGTCCGGCGAGACCAGCGTCGGCCGGTACCCGATCAAGACCGTCCGCACGATGGCCGAGATCGTCGAGGCCGTCGAGGCCGGCCCGGCGACCGTCCCGCCGCTCAACCACGTGCCGCGCACGAAGCGGGGCGTGCTGTCCTACGCGGCCCGCGACATCGGCGAGCGGCTCTCCGCGCGGGCCCTGGTCGCGTTCTCCCAGTCCGGTGACACCGTGCGCCGGCTCGCCCGGCTGCACACCCGGCTGCCGCTGCTGGCCTTCACCCCGGAACCGGCGGTGCGCAGCCAGCTCGCGATGACCTGGGGGGTGGAGACGTTCCTGGTCGACAAGGTCGACTCCACCGACGCGATGGTTCGCCAGGTCGACCACGCCATCCTCTCGATCGGCCGGTTCAAGGCCGGCGACCTGGTGGTGATCGTGGCCGGCTCGCCGCCCGCCACGGTCGGCTCGACCAACCTGATCCGGGTGCACCGCCTCGGCGAGGACGACCACGCCTGACGAACCGGCATACTCCGTCCCCGTGAGTGCCGATCCCGAACCCGCGACCGGACCGACCGCCGTCGACGGCGTGCCGCGCGGCCAGGCCGTACTGGACGACCTGGTCGCGCTGCTGGACCTGGAACGCCTGGAGGAGAACCTCTTCCGCGGCGTCAGCCCGCCGGTGTCGCTGCCCAGGGTGTTCGGCGGGCAGGTGGCCGGGCAGGCGCTGGTCGCCGCCGGCCGCACCGTCCCCGACGACCGCGGCGTGCACTCGCTGCACGCCTACTTCATCCGGCCGGGGGACCCGAGCATCCCGATCGTCTACGAGACCGAGCGGGTGCGCGACGGCCGGTCGTTCACCACCCGCCGGGTGCTGGCCGTCCAGCGCGGGGAGGCGATCTTCGCGCTCTCCGCGTCGTTCCAGCTGGACCAGCACGGGCTGGTGCACTCCGAGCCGATGCCGGCCGGTCTGCCACGGCCCGGCGAGCTGGACGACCTGGGCACCCGCGCGCTGCGCGGCGACGGCAGCTGGATGTCCGGCCTGCCCCGGCCGCTGGACATCCGGCTGATCGACGAGCCGCCGGGCTCGCGCACCACCGGGCCGACCGGGGAGCCGACCCGGCTCTGGCTGCGCGCCGACGGCGAGCTGCCCGACGACCGGCTGCTGCACGTCTGCCTGCTCACCTACGCCAGCGACCTGACCCTGCTCGGCTCGGTGCTGGCCCGGCACCCGAAGCCCGCCGGCCCGGTGCAGATGGCCAGCCTGGACCACGCGATGTGGTTCCACGAGCCGTTCCGGGCCGACGAGTGGCTGCTCTACGAGTGCTACTCGCCGGCCGCGTCCGGCGGCCGCGGCCTGGCCAGGGGCCGGTTCTTCACCGAGGACGGCCGGATGGTCGCGACCACCATGCAGGAGGGCCTGGTCCGGGTCCCCGAGTCGAGGGAGCAGTCGTGACGATCGAGGCGGACGTGTCGGTCCCCAGCGTGAACGGCGGGCGGCTGCCCGGGTTCCTGGCCCGGCCGGACGGCGGCGACACCCCCGGGCCGGCGCTGGTGATGATCTACGAGGCGCTCGGGATGACCCCGGAGATGCGCCGGATCGCCCGCGACCTCGCCCGCGAGGGCTACACCGTGCTGATCCCGGACCTGTTCGCCCGCGGCCGGGTGAAGCCGCTGTGCGTCGCGTCCACGATGACCACGATGGCGACCGGCCGGGGCGCGGCGCTGGGCGACTGCGAGTCGGCCCGGCGCTGGCTCGCCGAGCAGCCCACCGTCGACGCCGACCGGATCGGCGTGATCGGGTTCTGCATGGGCGGCGGCTTCGCACTGCTGCTGTCGGGCACCGGCCTGTACCGGGTGGCGGTCCCGTTCTACGGGCGCACCGCCGCCCGGGTGGAGCCGCTCTGCCCGGTCGTCGCCAGCTTCGGCGGCCGCGACCTGGAGTTCCGCGACGGCTACCCGCAGCGGCTGGAGGCCGATCTCGCCGAGCGCGGCATCCCGCACGACGTGAAGGTCTATCCCGACGCGGGCCACTCCTTCATGACCCGCACGCCGGGCGTCACCGGCGCGCTGGCCGCCCGGACGCCGATGCACCTGGAGTACCACGAGCCGTCCGCGACCGACGCGACCGCGCGGGTGCTGGCGTTCCTGGCGGAGCACCTGTGACGCCGTCCCGGGCGTGCGGGCAGGATGGGCCGGGTGAGTGAGCGCCAGCAGCAGGACCGCGCCTGGGGTTTCCGCACCCGGGCCGTGCACGCCGGGACGGTGCCGGACGAGGCGACCGGCTCGCGGGCCGTGCCGATCCACCAGACCACCAGCTACGTCTTCCGGGACACCGACGACGCCGCGGCGCTGTTCGCGCTGCAGAAGTACGGGCTGATCTACTCCCGGATCGCGAACCCGACGGTCTCCGCGCTGGAGGAGCGCCTGGCCAGCCTGGACGGCGGCATCGGCGCGGTCTGCACCGCCAGCGGCCAGTCCGCCGAGTTCCTGACCTTCGCCGCGCTCGCCGGAGCGGGCGACCACGTCGTCGCCGCGGCCGGGCTCTACGGCGGCACGATCACCCAGCTCGACGTGACGCTGCGCCGGTTCGGGGTGGACACCACGTTCGTCCCCGGCACCGATCCGGCCGACTACGCCGCGGCCATCCGGCCGGAGACCAAGTGCCTGTTCGCCGAGATCGTCTCCAACCCGGGCGGGGAGGTCGCCGACGTCGCCGGGCTGGCCGAGGTCGCGCACGCCGCCGGGCTGCCGCTGGTCGTCGACGCGACCCTGGCGACGCCCTACCTGTGCCGGCCGATCGAGCACGGCGCCGACATCGTCATCCACTCGGTCACCAAGTTCCTCGGCGGGCACGGCACCACGCTCGGCGGCGTCGTCGTCGAGGCGGGGACGTTCGACTGGGGCAACGGGAACTTCCCCGGGATGACCGAGCCGGTGCCGTCGTACGGCGGGCTGACCTGGTGGGGCAACTTCAAGGAGCTGGGCTTCCTGACCAAGCTGCGCGCCGAGCAGCTGCGCGACGTCGGGGCGACGCTGTCGGCGCACTCGGCGTTCCTGCTGATGCAGGGCGTGGAGACGCTGCCGCAGCGGATGGCGGCGCACGTCGCGAACGCGCGCCGGGTCGCCGAGTGGCTCGAGGCCGATCCGCGGGTCTCCTACGTCACCTACCCGGGCCTGCCGTCGCACCCGCACCACGAGCGGGCCGCCCGGTACCTGCCGGACGGGCCCGGCGCGGTGTTCGCGTTCGGGGTCGCCGAGCCGGGCGGGCAGCGGTCGGGCGGCCGGGCGGCGGGCGCCCGGTTCATCGAGGCGGTGCAGCTGTGCAGCCACCTGGCGAACGTCGGCGACGCCCGCACCCTGGTGCTGCACCCGGCGTCCACGACGCATCAGCAGCTCACCCCGCAGCAGCTGGAACAGGCGGGCGTGCCGGGGGACATGATCCGCATCTCGGTCGGCCTGGAGGACCCCGAGGACATCCTGTGGGATCTCGACCAGGCCCTGACCGCCGCGACCGAGGAGACCCCGTGAACCCGGAGCAGACCTGGGAGAACCCGCCCGCCGTGCGGCGCCAGCAGATCCTCGGCGAGACCCGCACCGTCGCGATCGTCGGCGCCTCGGCGAACCCCTCGCGGGCCAGCAACTTCGTCGCGACCTACCTGCTCGCGTCGACCGGGTACGAGGTGTACTTCGTGAACCCGAACGCGACCGAGATCCTCGGCAGGCCGGTGTACCGGTCGCTGGCCGAGCTGCCGGTCGTGCCGGACCTGGTCGACGTGTTCCGCAGGCCGGCCGACCTGGCCGGCGTGCTGGACGAGGTGCTCGCCCTCGATCCGCTCCCGCGCACCTTCTGGCTGCAGTTCGGGCTGTTCGACGCCGACCTGGCCCGCCGGGCGGAGGCGGCCGGGCTGGAGGTGGTGATGGACCGCTGCCTCAAGGTGGAGCACGCCCGGTTCGCCGGGGGACTGCACCTGGCCGGGTTCAACACCGGGGTGATCAGCTCCCGGCGACGGGGCTGACGGCGGCGTCCCGGACGGGCTCCGGCCCGTCGTCAACCGTGGCGAAATCCACCCCGCTCCCGTGACAGCGGCGGGGCGTGACGCGACGGTGTCCGGCACACCGCCGACGCCACGGAGGACGCCATGACAGCGACCGTCGACCACCTCGGGGAGCTGCGCTCACGGATGGCCGGTGACGTCGTCACCCCGGCCGATCCCGGCTACGACGAGGCCCGCCGGGTGTGGAACGGCTCGATCGACCACCGGCCGGTGGCGATCGCCCGCTGCGCCGGGGTCGAGGACGTCGTCGTCGCCCTCGACCACGCCCGGCGCAACGGGCTGCCGCTGTCGGTGCGGGCCGGCGGACACAGCTCGGCCGGGCTGTCGGTGGGCGACGGGACGCTGGTGATCGACCTGGCCGCGCTGAACGAGGTGGTCGTCGATCCGGCGGCCCGGCGCGCCCGGGTCGGCGGCGGGGCGCTGCTGCGCGACATGGACGCGGCCTGCCAGGAGCACGGGCTCGCCGTCCCCGCCGGGGAGGTCGGGCACACCGGGATCGGCGGCCTCGCGCTCGGCGGCGGGATGGGCTGGCTGACCCGCCGGGCCGGGCTGACCGTCGACCACCTGCTCGGTGCGCAGGTCGTGCTGGCCGACGGGCGGGTGGTCCGCACCTCGGCCGACGAGCTCCCGGACCTGTTCTGGGCGCTGCGCGGCGGCGGCGGGAACTTCGGGATCGTCACCGAGTTCGAGTTCTCGGCGGTGCCGGTCGGGCCGCTGGTGTCGTTCGGCATGACCTTCTTCCGGCTCGACGACGGCGCCGCCGTGCTGCGCCTGGCCCGCGACCTGCTCCCCGGGCTCCCGCCCACCCTCGGGTTCCAGATCATCTGCCTGACGGCGCCGCCCGCCCCGTTCGTGCCCGCGGACGTGCAGGGCTGGACCGGCTGGGCGCTCGTCGTCGTCGGGACCAGCGGTGAGCAGCCGGACCCGGACGCCGACGCCGCCCGCGACCGGATCCTGGCCGCCGCACCCGCCCCGCTGTTCGAGTTCCGCACCCCGATGCCGTTCACCGCGCTGCAGCAGATGTTCGACGACGCCAACGCCTGGGGCGTGCACTGGTACGAGAAGGGCTGCTACCTGCCCGGGCTCCCGGACCGGGCGATCGAGACGCTGGCCGAGCACGCCCGCCGGAAGGTGTCGCCGCTGTCGCTGGTGCACCTCTACACGCTCGACGGCGCCTACTGCGAGGTGCCCGACGACGCGACGGCCTTCGGCGGCGACCGCACCCCGCGGCTCGGCGCGTTCGTCGTCGGCGCGTCCCCGGACGCCGCCGGGCTGCCCACCGAGACGGCCTGGGTGCGCGACCTGCACGCCGGCCTGCTGCCGCACGCGATCGGCGGCGGCGTCTACGTCAACTCGATGATGGCCGACGACGCCCCGCGCACCCGGGCGACCTACGGCGACCGGTACGACCGGCTGGCCGCGATCAAGGCCGTGTACGACCCGGACAACGTCTTCGCCCGGAACGCGAACATCCCGCCGGCCCGCTGACGCCGGGGGGAGGTCACCAGCCGAGCAGGCCCACGGCGAGCGCGTGCAGCAGCCAGAACGGTCCGGACGCGAGCGCCACCAGCAGGCCGGGACCGGCCCCTCGGCGGGCCGGGAACACCAGCACCGCCGCGGTGGCCAGCCACGGCAGCACGAGCGCGAGCCCGCGCAGCGGCCACGAACCCACCCCGGTCACCACGGCCACGAGCAGTGCCACGGCGACCCAGCCGGCCGGCGCGGCGAGGCAGCGGGGGAGCGCCGGGCCGGCACCGGCCGGTGCGGTGGGTGCGGCCGGCTCCGGGGCGGTCCCCGGCGGGTACGGCGGCGCCCCCGGCATCGGCTCGTGCGGGGCCAGCCGGTCGGGGTCCACCCCGGACCAGCCCGGTGCGCCCTGCCAGGGGTCGCGCTCCTCGCCCACCCCCGGACGGTAGCGCTCCCACCCACCGCCCGGGATCCCCGTCGGTACGGCCGGTCGGCATCCGGGCCGTCGCGCCCGCGTTCAGGCCGCGCGCCGGGCCGCCCGGCCGTAGGTGAGCGCGCGCAGCGCCGTCTCGGCCGGTCCGCGCAGACCGGCCCGGTCCGAGGCGGCGGCCACCAGCACCGTCACCACCCACACCCCGAGCCCGCACAGGGTCGCCGCCCACACCGGCAGCCCGGACCCGAGCCCGAGCGTCCACGCCGGGAACAGCGCGACGAAGGCGATCGACTGGGCGAGATAGGCCGACAGCGACCGCTGCCCGGTGGCCAGCAGCGCCGCCCCCACCGGCCCCGGCCCGCCGCGTCCGGCCCAGCGGGCCGCGACCAGCCCGGCGGCGGCCGCGTACCCGATCCCGGCGGCGTAGCCGGACAGCGCCTGGACCGGCCCCGCGACCAGCCCGGCGGCCGTGCCCGGCACCCAGATCCCGGCGGCGACCAGCGCCAGCGGGATGCCGCCCAGGATCCCGGCCGCGATCCCGGCGGCGGCGGTGCGGGCCAGCTGCCCGCGGAACCTGACCGGGTCGTCCAGCCAGCCGGCGCGGGCCAGCAGCACGCCGACCGCGACCGCCCCGGCGAGCGCGAGCGCGTTGATCGGGAGGAACCCGAAGAGCCACTCGCCGAACCGCGCGGTCAGGGCCGCCGTGGCCGAATCGGTCACCGTCGACGGCGTGCCGGACGCGACGTCCACGCTGGTCGTCGCGACCGGCAGGTACAGCAGGCAGCTGACCGCGATCGTCCCGACGGCGGTCCCGGCCAGCGCGGCGGTGCTCCCGCGCACCAGCAGCCCGGCCAGCAGCATCGCCAGCAGGCCGTAGGCGGCGACGATGTCGCCGGACCACAGCAGGATCGCGTGCACCGCACCGATCCCGAACAGGGCAGCACCGCGGCGGCGGGCCAGCGCGACGACCGCCTCCCCGGCGACCTGCCCCGGCCCGGTCCGGCGCCGAGCGAGCACCGCGATGCCGTAGCCGAACAGCACGCCGAACAACGGATAGGCCCGGCCGTCGACCAGCATCAGCTGCACCGCGGCGACCGCGGCGTCGGCACCGGACAGGTCCTGCGGGTAGCCGCGGACGCCGATCCCGCGGTCGTGCACGAAGGTGTGCGCGTTCGCCACCGCGATCAGCAGCAGTGCGGCCCCGCGGGCCAGGTCCGGGGCCGCGGAACGCCTCGCCACCGGGAGTGCACGCACCGAGGCGACGCTACCGGGTGTGGTTCCGGACACCTGGAGCGATCCCTGTGCTCCCCGTCGCGGCGATCCGCGGCGCACAGGGCTAGGGTCCCGCTCGTGTCTGCTACCCCAGTTACCGTCACCGTCACCGGAGCCGCTGGCCAGATCGGTTACGCGCTGCTCTTCCGGATCGCCTCCGGTCAGCTCCTGGGGTCCGACACCCCGGTGAAGCTGAACCTGCTGGAGATCCCGCAGGCCGTCAAGGCCGCCGAGGGCACCGCGATGGAGCTCGACGACTCCGCCTTCGGCCTGCTGCGCGGCATCGACATCTACGACGACGCGAAGGCCGCCTTCGACGGCGCCAACGTCGCGCTGCTGGTCGGTGCCCGCCCGCGTACCAAGGGCATGGAGCGGGGCGACCTGCTCGAGGCCAACGGCGGGATCTTCGGCCCGCAGGGCAAGGCCATCAACGACGGCGCCGCGAGCGACATCCGCGTCCTCGCCGTCGGCAACCCGGCCAACACCAACGCCCTGATCGCCCAGGCCGCCGCGCCGGACGTCCCGGCCGAGCGGTTCACCGCGATGACCCGCCTGGACCACAACCGCGCGCTGGCCCAGCTCGCCAAGAAGCTCGGCGTCCAGCTGGACGAGATCAAGAAGCTCACCATCTGGGGCAACCACTCGGCGACCCAGTACCCGGACCTGTTCCACGCCGAGGTCGGCGGCAAGATCGCCGCCGAGCAGGTCGAGCGGGAGTGGCTGGAGAACGACTTCATCCCGACCGTCGCCAAGCGCGGTGCGGCGATCATCGAGGCGCGCGGTGCGTCCTCCGCCGCGTCGGCCGCGAACGCCGCCATCGACCACGTCCACGACTGGGTCAACGGCACCCCGGCCGGCGACTGGACCTCCGCCGCGATCCCGTCGGACGGCTCCTACGGTGTGCCCGAGGGCCTCATCTCCTCGTTCCCGGTGACCTCCGAGAACGGCGCGTGGAAGATCGTCCAGGGCCTGGAGATCGACGACTTCTCGCGGTCGAAGATCGACGCGAGCGTCGCCGAGCTGGGCGAGGAGCGCGACGCCGTGCAGAAGCTCGGCCTGCTCTGACGCAGACCCCACCGGTCCGACCTCGGCCGCGATCGCCCCGCACCGGGGCGCTCGCGGCCGACTGCTGTGCGAGCCCGGCAGCGCCCGCACACCCCTGCGCCCCGCCGCACACCCGTTGCAGCAGGTGTGCGGCGGGGCGAACGGGTGTGCAGCAACCGGGGGCGCGGGTCAGGTGGGGTTGCGTTCTTGCAGGGCCGCTCGGATGAGGGTTCGGGCGGCGTCGCCGGTGGTGGCCTGCGCCCAGATCTGTTCGAAGGCGGCGGCGTAGAGCGCGATCTCCCGTGGCTGGGTGATCGTCAGCTCGGCCGAGACGGTCTCGACGTTGACCGTGCGGTCGTCGAACAGGATGAACTGGTTGGTGGGCACCCGGTACGGCGCCGACGCGGGGACGATCCCGACGACGACCCGCGCCGTCGACATGACGGCGAGCAGCCGATCGAGCTGGCCGGCCATCACGTCGTCGTCGCCGACCGTGGTCCGCAGTGCCTGCTCGGCGAGCACGAACACGAAACGGCGGTCGCCGCGGTAGAGCACCTGCTGGCGTTGCATGCGGGTGGCGACCCCGCCGGCGACGTCGTCGGGCACACCGTAGAACTCGATCACCTGCCGGAGGACCGCCTCGGCGTACTCGGCCGTCTGCAGCAACCCCGGAACGAGAACCGGCTCGTACCAGCGCAGCAGCCGGGCGTCGCCCTCCCGCTTCAGTGAGGCCCCGCTGCCGCCGCCGGGTCCCGGTGCCGAGCGTCCGCCGCCACTCGAGATACATGGCGTCGATGGAGCGCAGGCTCGCGACGAGATCGGCGAGCTCCCGGGACGAGCCGGTGTGCCGGCACCAGGCCCGGATGTCGTCCTCGGACGGCGCCTGCCTGCCGTACTCGATCTTCGAGACCTTCGAGCCGTGCCATCCGGACAGCTCGGCGAGCCCCCGGCCGCTGAGACCGGCGTCCGTGCGCAGCGCTCGCGCAGCCGCCGGCCGAGCGCCTCCCGCGCCTCCCGAACCGAACTGGTCACCGCCGAGGTCTACCCCGTGCGCCGGCCACGCGCGACGTACACGGCCTCGGTGACGACGCCGCCGCGGTCCTGGAAGGTCGCGTCCGCGCCCATGCGGGGCAGCTGGGCCTGAGCATCGTCGCGATCTTCACCGAGCACGACCGGGGTTCGCAGATCGCGTTCGGCGACCTGATCGAGGCCGTGGCGCGGGAGCTGGCGGGCCATGTCATCGTTCCGGACCTCGACCATCTCTCGCCCCGTCCGCTGCTGCGGGCCCTGATGGTCGCTCGGCTCCACCGGGAGACCGGCGCGCACATCCATCCGGCACAGCCCCGACCCCGGCCGCGATCACCCGCACCGGCGTGATCGCGGCCGACCGCCGCGCAGCGCCTGGCTGCGCGCCGCACACCCCTCCGCCCCGCCGCACACCCGTTGCAGCAGGTGTGCGGCGAGGTGGAGGGGTGTGCAGCGGCTGGGGGCTCTGGTTCGCACCCCTTCGTCCCGGTTCGCACCCGTCGCGGCGGGTGTGAACCGGGGCCAGGGGGTGTGGACGTCAGCCGAGTCGCTGCGCGGTGGCGCCGTCGAACAGGTGGGTGTGGGCCGGGTCCGGGACCAGCCGGAGCCGCGCACCCCGGTCGGGCGGGGTGCGCGGGTCCACCCGGACGACGAGCGGGGTGCCGGATCCGGTGAGGCTGCCGTACACGTAGGCGTCCGCGCCCAGCTCCTCGACGACGTCGACGGTCACCTCCAGCGCGTCGGCCCCGGTGGCCGGGACCAGGTGCTCCGGGCGGATCCCGACGGTCACCGTCGCGGCCGCCCGGACCTCGGTCCCGGCGCGGGCCCCGTTCGGGCCGCCATCGGCCCCGGCACCCGAGCGAGCCCCGGCACCCGAGCGAGCCCCGGCGCCGGCCACGCCGCCGGCCCCGTGACCCGGGCGCGCCCCGGCACGAGCCACGCCGCCGGCCTCGGCCCCCGAGCGAGCCCCGGCCCCCGGGCGAGCCCCGCCCCCCGAGCGCGGCAGCGCGATCCGCACCCCACCTAGCGACACCGCGTCGCCGTCGACCGGGACCGTCACCAGGTTCATCGCGGGCGACCCGACGAACCCGGCGACGAACGCGTTCGCCGGCCGGGCGTACAGCTCCCGCGGGGACGCGCACTGCTGCAGTACCCCGCGGTCCAGCACGGCGACCCGGTCGCCCATCGTCATCGCCTCCACCTGGTCGTGGGTGACGTAGACGGTGGTGATCCCGAGTCTGCGCTGCAGCCCGGCGATCTGGGTGCGCGTCGACACCCGCAGTTTCGCGTCCAGGTTGGACAGCGGCTCGTCCATGCAGAACACGGCCGGCTCCCGGACGATGGCCCGGCCCATCGCCACCCGCTGCCGCTGCCCGCCGGACAGCGCCCGCGGCTTGCGGTCCAGCAGCGGCAGCAGGTCCAGGATCGCCGCGGCCTCGCGCACCCGCCGGTCGATCTCGGCCCGCGGCCGTCCGGCGTTGGTGAGCGCGAAGCCCATGTTCGCCGCGACCGTCATGTGCGGGTAGAGCGCGTAGTTCTGGAACACCATCGCGATGTCCCGGTCCCGCGGCCGGACGTCGGTGACGTCCTCCCCGCCGATCCGCACGGTGCCGGCGTCGACGTCCTCCAGGCCGGCGAGCATCCGCAGCGACGTCGACTTCCCGCAGCCGGACGGGCCGACCAGCACCAGGAACTCGCCGTCGGCGATCTGCAGGTCGAGCCGGTCGACGGCGGGCGCCGCCGCGCCGGGGTGGATCCGGGTGGCGCCCTCGAAGCTGACCGTCGCCATCAGAGGTTCGGGGCCACGTCGGCGTCGTGGATGCCCTGCAGGGTGCCCTTCAGCGTGCTCAGCTCGGCGGCCACGTCGGCGCGCTGGTTCAGGATGTTCGCGCAGGTCCGGGCGATCTCCTGGTCCGCGCCGGGGAAGAACGCCCGGGCCCGGTCCTGGGTGCGGGTGACCTCCAGCTGGTCGATCGCGATCCGCCGCAGCGGCGACTCGGCGAGCAGCGCCGAGGTGTCCGAGGAGGTGCGGATCGGCAGGTAGCCGGTCGCCCGGGAGAGCAGCACCGCGTTCTCCGGCGAGGTCAGGAACTTGACGAAGGTGGCCGCCGCGAGCTGCCGTCCCGGCCGGGATCCCGAGCCCGGCGCCGCCGGTCGGGCAGACCGGCCCGGCGACCGGCCCGGCGGGCAGGAAGCCGGCGCCGAGCTCGAAGTCGGCGGCGTCGAGGATGGTGACCAGGCTGCCGGTCGAACCGACGGTGGCCGACGCCGCACCCGCCGCGAGATCGGTGGTGGACTCGGTGGCCGCGACACCGGCCCAGCCGCCGGTGTACACCGCGTCGGCGAGGAACCGGATCGCCCGCACCGCCTCCGGGGCGTCGCAGGTGACCTCCCAGTCCCGGCTGAAACCGCCGCCCTCGCCCCACAGGTTGTTCTGGAAGGTCCAGCCGGCGTAGTCGGCGAGCGCGGGCAGCTGGAACGCCTTCTGCACCCCGGTGCCGGCGGCCTGCAACCGCGGACCCCACTCGCCCAGCTCGGCCCAGGTCCCGGGGGCCCGGTCGGGCAGCCCGGCGGCCGCCCAGTGCGCCTTGTTGTAGTAGAACAGCGGCGTCGAGCGGGCCCACGGCAGCGCCCACAGCCTGCCGTCGTAGCGGTAGTCCTCGATCAGCTGCTCGCGGTAGTCGGCGGTGTCGATGCCGACCGCGTCGATCAGCGGGTCCATCGGCACGATCGAGCGCTGCATGTAGTAGCGGAACCACCAGACGTCGGACAGCACGACCAGATCGGGCAGCGTGCCGCCGGCCTGCGCGGTCTGGAACCGCTGCGCGATCTCCTCGTAGTTGGTGCCCGCGGTCACCAGGTCGACCCGGATGCCGGGGTGCTCCCGGTGGAACGCCTCGATGATCTGCCGGGAGACGGCCTCCGAGCCGCCCGGGTTGTTCGACCACCAGGTGATCTCGCTCGCCGGCTGCAGCCCCGTGTAGTCGATGTCGGTCGCGGCGGCGTCGTCGCCGCCGGAGGTGGAGGGCCCGCCGCAGGCCGCGAGTGCGGCGGCGGCCCCGGCGATGCCGGCGAACCTCAGGAACGAGCGGCGGTCGACGGACAGGGTCATGTCAGGGTCCTCTTTCCGGGATGACGGGTGGCGCCGGGGGGAGCGGTTCCGCTCAGTCCTTGACGGCGCCCTGGGTGAGTCCGGCGATGACGTGCCGTTGCAGGGCGATGAAGACGATCAGCACGGGGACGATCACGGCCACCGACCCGGCCATCAGCTGGCCGTAGGCGGCGGCCCGGTTGTCCACGTTGGACAGCAGGGTGAGCCCGACCGGGAGGGTCATCATCTCCGGCCGGGAGATGATCACCAGCGGCCAGAGGTAGTCGTTCCACTCGGACACGATGGTGATCAGCCCGACGGTCGCGACGGTCGGCGCGGACACCGGCAGCACCACCCGGGTGAGCCGCCGCCAGTGCCCGGCGCCGTCGAGCTCGGCGGCCTCGACCAGGCTCGGCGGGATCGTCCGGAAGTGCTGGCGGAGCAGGAACGTGCCGAACGCGGTGCCGAGACCGGGCAGGACGATCCCCCAGTAGGTGTCCGCCCCGCCCAGCGAGGTGATCAGCGTGTAGTTCGGCAGCAGCGCCACCTGCGGCGGCACCATCAGCGTCACCAGCAGCCCGGCGAAGATCAGGTTCCGGCCGGGGAACCGGACGAACACCAGCCCGTAGGCGGTGCACACGGCCAGCGCCACCTTGATCACCGAGCCGACCGCGGTGACCAGCACCGAGTTCGCGAACACCCGGCCGAACGGGAGCCGCTCGGCCGCCGTCGCGTAGTTCTCCCAGGTCGGGTCGAGCGGCAGCAGCGTCGGCGTCCGGGTGATGATCTCGGGCAGCGGCTTGATCGAGGTCAGCGCCATCCAGACCAGCGGGAACGCCACCACCAGCACCGCGAGCAGCAGTGGCAGGTAGGCGGACAGCGCGGCGTCGAGCAGGCTGCGGGCGGACAGCGCCCGGCGGGGTGCGGCCGGGGTGCTCATGCGTAGTGCACCCGCTTCTCCAGCCAGCGCAGCTGCACCATGGTGAACACCACGAGCAGCACGAACAGGATCGTCGAGACCGCCGCCGAGTACCCGGCCCGGTTGTACCCGCCGAACGCCTGCAGGTACGCCTCGTAGATCAGTGTCGTGGTGCCGTTGCCGAGCGGGGTCATGATCCGGATCAGGTCGAACGCCTGCAGCGAGTTGAGCACGCTGGTGACCAGCAGGAAGAACGTCGTCGGCGACAGCAGCGGCAGCACCACCCGGACGAACGCCCGGACCGGTCCGGCGCCGTCCAGCGCGGCCGCCTCCAGCAGGTCGCGCGGGATCGACTGCAGCCCGGCCAGGTAGATCACGGCGGCGTAGCCCATGTTCTTCCAGACGTAGACCACGCAGATCATGACCAGCGACAGCGTGGGGTCGTTGAAGAAGTCCGGGGCGGTCCCGCCCAGGGCGCGCAGCACCGCGCCGAGCACGCCGATCGTCGGGTCGAACACGAACAGCCACACCAGGCCGACGCCGACACCGGACAGCACGTACGGCGAGAACACCGCGGCCCGCGCGAGGCCGGTGCCGGGCACCCGCCGGTTCAGCGCCAGCGCGACGAACAGGCCCAGCACCATCGACCCGCCGACGGTGACGACGGTGAACACCAGCGTCGTCCACAGGATCGTCCAGGACGACGGCGAGGTCAGGAACCGGACGTAGTTGTCGAGCCCGGCCCAGCTCGCCGTCGACGACCCGAGTGTCCAGTCGAGCAGCGAGTAGCGGACGTTCTCGATCACCGGCCGGTAGGCGAACACGATGATCAGCGCGACGTTCGGCGCCACCAGCGCCAGGAACACCCAGAAGTCGTGCCGGTCACGCCCGCTGAAGCGGCGCCGGCGCGGCACCGGCCGGTCCCGCGCCGTCACGTCGGAGCGGGTGATGGTGGACGTCATCGGACCTCACGGCGGGTCGGGGGACACGGTCGGCGGACCGCGTCCTTGCGACCCCCGTGACCGTGTCAGCCCGATGTGGACGATCGGTGTCGAACGTCCGGCGCCGTGTGGAACGACGTACCTCGAACGGGTGACCCACTACCCCGCGATGCGGCAGATCGCGAACGCCTCCGCGGGCACTGTGAACGAGTCGTCGGCGCTGCGGGTCGGCTCCGAGGCGAGCAGGATCCGGGTGATCGTCGCGCCCAGCGACAGCGTGACCGGCTCCGGGCCGAGGTTCACCACGACCCGCATCGAGCCCCGGTTCACCACCAGCGTGCGCGCGTGCGCGTGCACGTCGACGCCGACCGAGTCCAGCCACGGATCGGACAGCTCCGGCCAGGCCCGGCGCAGCGCGATCAGCTCGCGGTGCATCCGCAGCAGGGTGGCGTGCGGCTCCTGCTCGGGTTCGGACCAGTCGAGCGTCGAGTCGGCGAAGGTGGACTCGGCGTTCGGGTCCGGCACCTCGTCGGCGTCGGACCAGCCGTGGTCGGCGAACTCCGCGCGCCGCCCGTCGCGGACCGCCTGCTGCAGGCCGGGATCGGGGAACCGGGAGAAGAACTGCCACGGCGTGCGGGCGCCCCACTCCTCGCCCATGAACAGCATCGGGGTGAACGCCGAGGTGAACAGCAGCGCCGCCCCGCAGGCCAGCAGCCCGGGGGAGAGCGTGTGGGTGAGCCGGTCGCCGGTGGCGCGGTTGCCGATCTGGTCGTGGTTCTGCAGGTAGGTGACGAGCCGGCTGCCCGGGATGCGGGCGGTGTCGATCGGGGCGCCGTGGCTGCGCCCGCGGAACGACGACCAGGTGCCCTCGTGCAGGAACCCGCGGGTCAGCACGTGGGCCAGCCCGTCCAGCCCGGCCTCGGCGAAGTCGCCGTAGTAGCCCTGGCCCTCGCCGGTGAGCACGGCGTGCAGGCAGTGGTGCACGTCGTCGGCCCACTGGGCGTCCAGGCCGTACCCGCCGCCCTCCCGCGCGGTGATCATCCGCGGGTCGTTCAGGTCGGACTCGGCGATCAGCGACAGCGGCCGCCCGACGTGCGCCTCCAGCGCGGTGACCTCGATCGCGAGCTGCTCGAGGACGTGCTGGGCGCGGGTGTCGCGCAGCGCGTGCACCGCGTCGATCCGCAGCCCGTCGACGTGGAAGTCGCGCAGCCACATCAGCGCGTTGTCGATCACGAACCGGCGGACCTCGTCGGACCCGGCGCCGTCCAGGTTCAGCGACGGGCCCCAGATGTTCGAGCCGGCGAAGTACGGGCCGAACCGGTCCAGGTAGGCGCCGGACGGGCCGAGGTGGTTGTAGACGACGTCGAGCAGCACGCCGAGCCCGCGGGCGTGGCAGGCGTCGACGAACCGCTTGAACGCCTCCGGACCGCCGTAGTTCTCGGTGACGGCGTACCAGCCGACGCCGTCGTACCCCCAGTTCACCGGGCCGTCGACGGCGTTCACCGGCAGCACCTCGACCAGGTCGACGCCGAGCGAGACGAGATGGTCCAGCCGCCCGATCGCGGTGTCGAAGGTGCCGCCGTCGGTGAAGGTGCCGATGTGGCACTCGTAGAGCACCGCCCCGGCGAGCGCCCGGCCGGTCCAGCCGTCGTCGGTCCACCAGAAGGTGTCGTGCTCGTACACCCGGGAGCGGCCGTGCACCCCGCCCGGCTGCCAGGCCGAACGCGGGTCGGGCAGCGGGGCCGGGTCGTCGTCGACGACGAAGGCGTAGTCGGTGCCGTGCCCGTGGTCGGGCAGCTCGGTCCGCCACCACCCGCCGGGGGCCGGATCCAGCGCGATCCGGTCCTCGCCGATCACGACGCTGACACGGTTCCTGTCGGGGGCCCACACGGCGAACTCCGTCACGGACGCCGATCCTTCCGCACCGGGCCGGGTTCGCGCCCGCCCGGGCCGGGGTGGGGCCCCTCACGCCGCGCCGCGGATCGTTCTACGCTGCACCGATGACGGACCCGGACTCCGGCGTCGAGGTCGGCGACCTCGACCAGTACGCCCAGCTCCAGCCCGAGGACACGCTCGACGGCAGCGGCCTCACCGACGTCCTGGACGAGGGCTACTCGCCGCCGGAACGCCCGTGGAACGACCGCGACCACGAGACCCTCGACCAGCGCCTCGCCGACGAGGAGCCCGATCCGTGGAACGCCACCGACCCGGCCGCCGAGCCGGACGACCGGCGCGACGTCGACGACGCGACGGGGGAGTACCTCGGTGACGCGACCGACACCGACGGCGAGCTGCGTGACGACGAGGTCGGCGACCGCCGGGCGGGCCGGCTGACCGTCGACGACCCGACCTTCGACGGCAGCGAGGGCGGCACCAAGGACCTCACCGCGGGCGATGCGGGCATCGACGGCGCCGGGGCGTCCGCCGAGGAGGCCGCGGTGCACGTGATCGGCGACGACGAGGTCTGAGCCGACCGGCCGGGCGCGGCGGCCCGCCGCGCCCGGCGTCGCGGGACTCAGGCCGGGCGGACCAGCAGCGCGACCGGATAGCGGTCCAGCAGCTCCCCGAGCCGGGGCGCCGCGCTCCCCACCGGCCGGTTCGCGATCATGTCGTGCCAGTCGTCGAACCCGCCGGGAAGCGGCAGCGTGGTGTCGCCCCACCCGCCGCGCCGGTCGAGCCCCTCCGGCAGCCGGGTGGCGACGGCCACCAGCGCGCCGCCGCCCCGGGAGAACGCGACGGCGTGCTCCGCGGCCGCGCCCTGCGCCGGCAGCGGCCCGTAGCCGCTGAACAGCTCCGGCCGGAACCGGCGCAGCCGCGCCGCCGCCGCCGTGACCAGCAGCTTCGCCCCGCCGTCGGCGTCCACCGGCGGCTGCCAGCCGGCGTCGATGCGCTCCAGCAGCCGGTCCCGGGCACCGAAGTCGACCGGCCGCCGGTTGTCCGGGTCGACCAGCGAGTACTCGAACAGCTCGGTGCCCTGGTAGACGTCCGGCACACCCGGTCCGGCCATCTGCAGCAGCTTCTGGCCGAGCGAGTTCGACCGGCCGGGCCCGGCGATCCCGGCGACGAACGCCTCGATATCCTCGACCAGCTCGGTGTCGGCGAGCACCGCCGAGGGCCAGTCCGCGATCGCGGCGTCCGCGTCGGCGTCCGCGTCGACGTGCGAGGTGACGAGCTTCGCCTCCTTCGCCGCCTTGTTCAGGTAGCCGGCGAGCCGGTCGGCCGGGATCGGCCACGCCCCGACCAGCGACTGCCAGGCCAGCAGCTCCAGCGACCGGTCCGGCAGCGGATGGCGCACCGACCAGCGGCGCACCCGGTCCGCCCAGTCGGCGGGCCGCTCGGCGAGCACGGCGAGCCGGGCGCGGACGTCCTCGGAGCGCTTGGTGTCGTGCGTGGACAGCGTGGTCATGGTGCGCGACCGGCCGGCCTCGCGGTGCGCGAGCCCGGCGTGGAACTCGGGCACGGAGACGCCGAACCGGGCCGGGTCGCCGCCGACCTCGTTCAGCGCGACGAGCCGGTTGTACCGGTAGAACGCGGTGTCCTCGACGCCCTTCGCGGTGACCATCCCGGAGGTCTGCTGCAGCCGGGTCGCGTACTCCGAGCCCGGGTCGTCGACCAGCCCCCGGTACAGCCCGGTGAGCAGCGCCGCGAGATCGGGCCGCCGGGTCCGGGCGACGCCGACCGCGACGTCCGCGGCGGCGCGCCCCTCGGCGATCGCCGGGGTGAGGTAGGACCGGTACACCGGGAACCCGCACAGCAGCTCGCCGACGGCGTCGTGCAGGTCCGCGGCGGTGACCGTCGTCAGGTCGACGCCGGTGAGTCCGGCGTCGGCGCCCGGGCCGGCCCGGAACGCGTCGGCGATCCGCTGCACCTCGGCGACCAGGATCTGCCCGACGACCAGGTGGCGCCCGTCGTCCTCGACGGAGTGCGCGGAGCGCTTCTCCCCGGTGTGCTCGGCGGCGAACTGGGTGAGCAGCCCGGCGCCGTCCGGGTCGACGAACACCCCGCACACCTCGCGCAGCGCCTCGTAGCCGGTGGTGCCGTCGACCGGCCAGGAGGCCGGGAGGTCCTCGCCGACGCCGAGGATCTTCTCCACCAGCAGCCACTTCCACGGCCCGATCTCCGACCGGAGCCTGCGCAGGTAACCGCCGGGGTCGGACAGGCCGTCGGGATGGTCGACGCGCAGGCCGATGATCGTGTCGTGCTCGCGCAGCAGCCGCAGCACGGTCGCGTGGGTGTCGGCGAAGACCTGCGGGTCCTCGACCCGGACCGCGGCGAGATCGGAGACGTCGAAGAACCGCCGGTAGGTCAGCTCGGCGGCGCCGCGCCGCCAGGACACCAGCCGGTAGTGCTGCCGCTCGTGCACCTCCTGCGCGGACCCCTCGCCGGTGCCGGGCGCGATCGGGAAGCGGTGCTCGAAGTAGTGCAGCTCGTCCCCGACGACGGTCAGCTTCTGCAGCGCGTCGTCCTCGTCGGCGTCGAGCACCGGGATCAGCAGCGGCCCGGCGCCCCGGTCGATGTCGAAGTGGCCCGCCCAGCGCGACGCGGGCCCGTGCATCAGCACGTCCCACCACCACGGGTTCTCGGCGGGCGTCGCGACCCCGACGTGGTTGGGGACGATGTCGAGCAGCAGCGCGAGGCCGCGCTCGCGCAGCGTCGCGAGCAGCGCGCGCAGCCCGTCCTCGCCGCCGCGCTCGGCGGAGATCCGGGTCGGGTCGACGACGTCGTAGCCGTGGTTCGAGCCGGTCCCCGAGGCCAGCAGCGGCGACGCGTACAGCGCGCCGACGCCGAGCCGGTCCAGGTAGCCGGTCAGCGCCCGGGCGTCGGTGAACGTGTGGTCCCGGGAGAACTGCAGCCGGTAGGTGGAACCCGGAAGGCGGTTCATGCGGTGCGCCTCAGACCTTCGATCGCAGGACGAGCAGGGAACGGGCGGGCAGGGTGAGCACCGAGCCCGCGGAGACCGGATCGAGGTCGGCGCCGCCGTGGCCGGCACCGGCCGGCGGGTGCACCTCTCCCGAGTGGGTGTCGACGACGGTCTCCCAGGCCGCACCGAACTCGGCCGGCGGCAGGGTGGCGTCGATGTCCTCCCAGTAGGAGTTGAAGCACAGCAGGAACGAGTCGTCGGTGATCCGCTGCCCGCGCTGGTCGACGTCGGCGATCTGCTCGCCGTTGAGGAACACGACGACGGCGCGGCCGAGCTCGTTGTCCCAGTCCTCCTCGCGCATCTCCCGCCCGGCCGGGGTGAACCAGCCGATGTCGGCGATCGCGTCGTCGGCCGAGGACCGGCCGATCGGCTTGCCGGCGAAGAACCGGCGGCGCCGGAACACCGGGTGCGCGTGCCGCAGCGCGGTCACCCCGGAGACGAAGCCGACCAGGTCGTCGTGCTTGTCGCCGAGCTCCCAGTCCTGCCAGGCGATCTCGTTGTCCTGGCAGTAGACGTTGTTGTTGCCGCCCTGGGTGCGGCCCAGCTCGTCGCCGTGCAGCAGCATCGGGGTGCCCTGCGAGAGCAGCAGGGTGGCGAGGAAGTTGCGCTGCTGCCTGGCGCGCAGCTCGAGCACCTCCTCGTCGTCGGTGGGGCCCTCGACGCCGCAGTTCCAGGAGCGGTTGTGGCTCTCGCCGTCGTTGCCGTCCTCGCCGTTGGCCTCGTTGTGCTTCTCGTTGTAGGAGACGAGATCGGCGAGGGTGAAGCCGTCGTGCGCGGTCACGAAGTTGATCGAGGCGTAGGGCCGCCTGCCGTCGGCCTGGTACAGGTCGGAGCTGCCGGTGATGCGGGAGGCGAACTCGCCGAGCGAGCCGGCCTCGCCGCGCCAGAAGTCGCGGACGGTGTCGCGGTACTTGCCGTTCCACTCGGTCCACAGCGGCGGGAAGTTGCCGACCTGGTAGCCGCCGGGCCCGACGTCCCACGGCTCGGCGATCAGCTTGACCTGCGAGATCACCGGGTCCTGCTGGACCAGGTCGAAGAAGGTCGACAGCCGGTCGACGTCGTAGAACTCGCGGGCCAGGGTGGAGGCGAGATCGAAGCGGAACCCGTCGACGTGCATCTCGGTGACCCAGTAGCGCAGCGAGTCCATGATCAGCTGCAGGGTGTGCGGGTTGCGCACGTTGAGCGAGTTGCCGGTGCCGGTGTAGTCCATGTAGTAGCGGGGGTCGTCGTCGACCAGCCGGTAGTACGCGTGGTTGTCGATGCCGCGCATGGACAGCGTCGGCCCCATGTCCGAGCCCTCGGCGGTGTGGTTGTAGACGACGTCGAGGATCACCTCGATGCCCGCGTCGTGCAGGTCGCGCACCATCGCCTTGAACTCCGCGACCTGCGACCCGGACCGGACCGAGCCCGCCGAGTAGGCGTGGTGCGGGGCCAGGAAGCCGATCGTGTTGTAGCCCCAGTAGTTCGACAGGCCCTTCTCGGTGAGGTGGTGGTCCTGCACGAACTCGTGCACCGGCATCAGCTCGACGGCGGTGATCCCGAGCCGGCGGTAGTGCTCGATCATCGCCGGGTGCGCGACGCCGGAGTAGGTGCCGCGCAGCTCCTCCTCGACGTCCGGGTGCAGCGTGGTGAGCCCGCGGACGTGCGCCTCGTAGACGACGGTCTCGTTGTACGGGATCTTCGGCGGGCGGTCCGAGCCCCAGTCGAAGTAGGGGTTCACCACGACCGACTTCGGGACGAACGCCGCGGAGTCGGTGTCGTTGCGCGAGTCGGGATCGCCGAAGTTGTAGCCGAAGACGGCCTCGTCCCAGTCCACCGGGCCGTCGAGGGCCTTGGCGTAGGGATCGATGAGCAGCTTGTTGGGATTGCACCGCAGGCCCTGCGCCGGGTCGTACGGGCCGTGCACCCGGTAGCCGTAGCGCCGGCCCGGTTCGACGCCGGGCAGGTAGCCGTGCCAGACGAAGCCGTCCACCTCGGTCAGCTTCACCCGGGTCTCGGTCAGCGCGCCCGGGTCGTCCGGGTCCGGGTCGAACAGGCAGAGCTCGACCGCCTCGGCAACCTCGGAGAACAGGGCGAAGTTCGTGCCGGTGCCGTCGTAGCTGGCGCCCAGCGGGTAGGCGTGCCCGGGCCAGGGCTGCATGCTGCGGTCCTTTCCTCGCGTGCGGCCGACGGCCGTGCGCGCGCTCAAACCTATCGGGGCCGGCACCGTTGCCGCAGGGACGCGTGGGTCACCCGCGACCGCGTGACGTGCACGTCACAGCGCTGGGTGTGCGTTCGGCTCCGCCCAGTGTCCCAGGGGGGACGCGCGGAGCCGGGAGCCGGGCTCAGGTGTCCGCGAGCCGGGCGGGGAACCCGCCGGTCGCGACCGGGCTCCAGCGGGTCGGGGTGATCCGGATCAGCGCCTTGCCCTGGTCGGCCATCGCCCGCCGGTACTCGTCCCAGTCCGGGTGCTCGCCGGAGATCGACCGGAAGTAGTCGACCAGCGGCTCCAGCGCCTCGGGCAGGGTGAGCAGCTCGGCGTCGCCGTCGACCTGGACCCAGGCGTCGCCGAAGTCGTCGGACAGCACGATCACCGAGGCGGTGCCGGTCCGCCCGACGTTGGTGGCCTTCGCCCGCTCCGGGTAGGTGGAGATCACGATCCGGCCCCGGTCGTCGACGCCGCCGGTGACCGGCGACCCCTGCACGCCGCCGTCGGAGCGGGCGGTCAGCAGCACCATGTGGTGGCGCGGCCGGACGAACTCGAGCAGCTCGTCGAGCTCGACGCGGGTGGCGGTGGCGATGGTGCGCGGCATGCCGGTCAGCGTATGGCCGCGGCCCGGCCGTCGCCCGGCGTACTAGGGTCCGGACCCGTGACCAGTGTCTTCTCCAAGATCATCGACGGCGACATCCCCGGCCGGTTCGTCTGGTCCGACGACCGGTGCGTGGCCTTCCTCTCGATCAACCCGCTCGGCCCGGGCCACACGCTGGTCGTGCCGCGCACCGAGGTCGACCGGTGGGTGGACGCCGACGTGGAGCTGAACGCGCACCTCACCCGGGTGGCGCACGCCGTCGGCGGCGCGGTGCGCGACGTCTGGGACCCGCCGCGGGTGGGCCTGCTGGTGGCCGGCTTCGAGGTCCCGCACCTGCACGTGCACGTGTTCCCGGCCTGGGACATGGCGTCCTTCGACTTCGCCAACGCCGCCGCGACGGTGGACGCCGCCGAGCAGGACGGGCACGCCGAGGCGCTGCGCGGCGCGCTGCGCGCCGCCGGCCACGGCGACCACGTCCCGGCCTGACCGGGCCGTGCAGCTCATCCTGGTCCGGCACGCACTCCCGCAGCGGGTCGAGCACGGCGACGGCACGTTCGCCGATCCCGGCCTGACACCGGAGGGGCACGCCCAGGCGGAGCGCCTGGTCGCGGCGCTGGCGCACGACCCGGTCGACGCGCTCTACACCAGCACGATGCGCCGCGCGGTGCAGACGGCGGCGCCGCTCGCCGCGGCCCGCGGGCTCTCCGCCACCACCCGGGCCGACCTGCGGGAGTTCGACGCCGAGCGGACCGAGTACGTCCCGATCGCGCAGATGGCCGAGGCCGATCCGGAGTCCTGGGAACGGATGCGCGCCGGGCACCTGCCCGCGCACGTCGACGTCGACCGGTTCGTCGGCCGGGTGCGGGCCGGGATCGAGGAGATCGTCGCCGCCCATCCGGGCCGGGCGACCGCCGTCGTCGTCGCACACGCCGGTGTGGTGAACGCCTACCTGGCGACCGTGCTGGGGACCGACCGGATGCTGCCGTTCCCGTTGGACTACGTCGGCGTGACCCGGGTCGTCTGCGCCAGGGACGGAATGCGAAAGGCCCGTACGGTCAACGACATCTCGCACGTCAGGGGCCTGGTGTGAGTCCGAAGTGACCGGTCGGACGGGCCCGCGGGCGGGCGCGGCCCGTCCGCGGAGGGCGACCGTCCGGCGACGGCGGGGCCGTGCATCCGTCCGGTCGTGCGCCCCATCGGGCAACCGGATGCGACCCGTTGTTGCCGTTCGTCGCCGTCGTGCTGCCGTCCGTCGGTACGCACCCTCGCTGACCTGACGTTTTCGGGCCGTATACATACGCTCGACGAGAATCCCGGTGGCCGTTTCCGAGCCCGACGGCATCCGAGTCGGATCGACGGGCGGAGAAACCGCCGGACCCTCCCATGGCTCGTCGAAGGGATCCGTACCGGATGGCAGTGACCGGCAGTGGGGGGAGTGCGGCGTCCGGGAACCCCCGGGGCACCGGGCCGTCCACGACCGGGAGCCCGTTCCGGGTCCCCGACTTCCGCGCGCTGTGGTCGGCCGAGATGCTCTCGGCGGCCGGGGACCAGGTCGCCCGCGTCGCGCTCACCGTACTGGTGCTGGAGCGGACCGGCTCGGTGGCCTGGTCCGCCACGTTCTACGCGCTGACCTTCCTGCCGGCGCTCGCCGGGGGCCTGCTGCTGGGTCAGCTGGCCGACCGGTTCCCGCGCCGGCTGGTGATGGTGGCGACCGATCTGGTCCGGGCCGGGCTGGTCGGGGTGATGGCGCTGCCCGGGCTCCCGCTGCCGGTGCTGTGCGCGCTGCTGGTCGTCGTCGTGCTGCTCGGCGGGCCGCACAACGTGGCCCGGTCGGCGGTGCTCCCGGACCTCCTCGGGGGCGCGCTGCTGGCCCGCGGCATCGCGCTGCGCCAGGTCTCGGTGCAGGTGGCGCAGGTCGTCGGCTTCGGCACCGGCGGGGTGCTGGTGGCGCTGCTGACGCCGTCCGGCGCGCTGCTGGTCGACGCGGCCACCTTCGCCCTGTCCGCCGCCGTCGTCGGGTTCGGGATGCGCTCGCGCTGGGCGGTCCGGCGGGCCGGGGACGGCTCCGTGGACCCGGACCCGGACCGGGATCCCGGGCCGGGGAGCTGGCTGGAGGGCGCCCGGTCCGGGCTCTCACTGGTGTTCCGGCACCCGCGCCGCCGCTACCTGGTGCTGGTCGCCTGGCTGATCGGGATCTACGTGCTGCCCGAGGCGCTCGCCGCGGCCTACGCCGTCGCGATCGGCGCCGGGCCGATGGCGACCGGGCTGCTGATGGCCGCCGATCCGGCCGGCAGCGTGATCGGCGCGCTGCTGTTCGCCTTCGTGCTCCCGGCGCGCTTCCGGGAACGGTGGATCGTGCCGCTGGCGGTCGGCGCGGCGGTCCCGCTGGCGCTCACCCCGTTCGCACCGGGGCTCTGGTCCGCGGTGGGGCTGTGGGCCGTGTCCGGCGCCTGCGCGACGGCCTGCCTGGTGCAGGCACAGGCCGGCTTCGCCCGGGAGACGCCGACCGCGGTGCGCGGCCGGGCCACCGGTGTCGCGGCGTCCGGACTGGTCGGCAGCCAGGGGGCGGCGGTGCTGCTCGGCGGGGTGCTCGCGCAGTGGACCGAGCCGGCCACCGCGCTGGGGATCTTCGGGGTACTCGGGGTGTTCCTGGCGCTCGGGGCGCGCAGGCTCGTCGGGGGCTCGCCGGTCGGCGAACCGGGAGCAGCCGGGTGACCCCGCAGGAACGGGGTCCCGGCTCGCCCGGGAGCCGATGTCGCTCCGTCGGTTCTCACCAGCCACGGTTGCGCATGACGTCACCTCCTGTACGACAGGTGCCGGGGTGGATCACTGTGCGCGATCAACTCGTCACCAGTGTACCCGTTCGGGTGACGCCACCACGAGAAATCGATCGCGCTGTCTCATTTAGGGTGTGTTCGGTGTCACTGTGGGGAGCGGTCCGATGACCGGAGAGCGACGACGGCACCCCCGCTGTCCGACCCTGGAACTGCCCAGGCCGATGCTCCTGGTGCTGCTCACCGTCGAGCTGCTCACCGTCGTGCTGGTCGTCGGCGGCCTGGTGGCGCTGCCCGCCGACCGCTCGACCGGCCTGGCCGCGCTCGGCGCGCTCGGCCTGATCGCGCTCGGGGTGGTGCACACCGAGCTCGCCACCGGGATCGAACGGGTCCGGCGGCGGGTGGCGCACGCGTCCTACTTCGACCTGTCCAGCGTCTGGACGTTCGCCGGTGCGCTGCTGCTCCCGCCGGGGCTGGCCGGCGTGGTGGTCATCGGCGTCTACAGCCACCTCTGGTGGCGGGTGTGGCGGCCCGCCGGCGCCGGCTTCTACCGGCACGTCTACACCACCTCGACGGTCGTGCTCGCCGCCATCGCCGCGTCGACGCTGGTCGCGCCGCACGGGCTGGAGACGGTCGCCGGGGCGGGCACCGGGCCGGGCGGCATGCTCCCGGCGGCCGGCCTGCTGCTGCTCGCGATGGCCGTCTACGTGGTGGTCAACCAGCTGCTGGTCGCCCTGGCGCTGGCCCTGACGACCGGGCGCCGGTTCGCCCTGCGCGGCGTGCTGGGGGAGTGGGACGACCACATCCTCGAGGGCGCCACGCTGTGCCTGGCCGTGCTGGCGGCGCTCGCCGCGCTCCGCCAGCCGCTGCTGATGCTGCTCGTGCTGCCGCCGCTGCTGGTGCTGCACCGCGCGGTGCTGATCCGCCAGCTCGAGGAGCGCGCCAACACCGACGCCAAGACCGGGCTGCTCACCGCCGCGGCCTGGCGGGGCCGCGCGCACCGCGGGATCGCCCGCGGCCGCAGGCACCGGGACGCGGTCGCCGTGCTCATCCTCGATCTCGACCACTTCAAGTCGGTGAACGACGGCTACGGCCACCTGGCCGGTGACGAGGTGCTCACCGCGGTGGCCCGGACGCTGACCGCGCAGGTCCGCGAGGTCGACCCGGTGGGCCGGTTCGGCGGCGAGGAGTTCGTCGTGCTGCTGGCCGGACTGCCGCGCGGGCCGGAGGGCCGCACGCTGGCGCACGCCGCGGCCGAGCGGATCCGGCGCGCCGTGCGCGGGCTCGCCGTGACCGTCGACCTGCCCGGCGGGCCGCTGACCATCACCGACCTGTCGGTCTCGGTCGGTGTGGCGATCACCGGACAGGACGGCGAGTCGCTGGAGGAGCTCATGCAGGTCGCCGACTACGCCCTGTACGCGGCGAAGCGGGCCGGCCGCAACCGGGTCCGGCTGGGCCGCACGGCGGCCGAGCCCGGCTCGGAGGTCTAGCCGCCGGCGCGGATCAGGGCCGCTCCGGGGCCGGGAACTGCTGTCGCCCGATCCGCACCGAGTCCCGCCCGGCCCGCTTCGCCGCGTACAGCGCGGAGTCGGCCACCTCGAGCAGCGCCGTCGTCCCGGTGCCGTCGGCCGGGAACAGCGCGCCGCCGATCGAGACGGTGATGCCCAGCCCGCCGCGGCCCGGGTGCGGCCCGCCGTCGGCAGGCCCGGAGCCGTTGGTGGAGCCGGAGCCGGAGCCGGAGCCGGAGCCGGAGCCGGAGCCGTTGCTGGAGCCGGAGCCGTTGGTCGAGCCGGCGCCGTCGGGGGGACCGGTCTGCCGCCCGGACACCCTGGCGCGCAGCCGCTCCGCGATCTGCCGGACCTCGTCGCGCCCGTCGTGACCGGAGAGCCGGGGGAGCAGCACCACGAACTCCTCGCCGCCGAACCGGCCGACCAGGTCGTGGTCGCGCAGCTCCTCGCGCAGGACCTGCGCGGTCGCGGCGAGCACCTGGTCGCCGTAGAGGTGCCCGTGCGTGTCGTTGATCTCCTTGAAGTGGTCCAGGTCGAGGATCAGCAGCGCGGCCTGCCGCCGCTCACGCTCGGCGACCTGCAGCGCGTGCGCGCTCCGCACGCTCCACGCGGAGTGGTTGAGCAGCCCGGTCTTCGCGTCCAGGTCGGCCTTCTCGCGCAGGTGCCGGACCTGGATCGTGCGGTGCAGCACGATGATCGGCGGGACCGCCAGCACCGCCGCGAGCGGGCCGACGGCGAGCAGCGCGACCGCGGTCAGCGCGCCCAGGCAGAGCGTCGCCAGCTCCAGCACCAGCTCGTCGCCGCCGAAGAGGATCTGCAGGATGCGGGTCTCCGGATTGACGATGGCGACCGCCCCGAGCACCAGGCAGGTGTTCACCACGGTGTACACGAGCAGCGCCAGCACCAGCCCGAGCACCGGCGGCAGGCCCTCGTAGACGCCGCCGGGGCCGGTGGCGCCGACGATCGCCGAGGCGCCGTGCACCGCGACGATCACGGTGCTGGCGTTGTAGACCTCCCGGTAGGCCGGGCGGCGGTCGGGTAGCGGCACCGGGCGCAGCACCCGCCAGTACAGGTGGGTGTAGACCACCACGACCACGACGGCCCCGAGCGCCGGCGGGAGCAGCAGCGCCGCGGCGAGCGTCCAGACCGACGTCAGGTTCACGTGGTGGGTGTCGGCCGTGTAGCGCCGGATCCGCTCGATCCCGACGACGATCTCGGTGTGCAGCACCCCGGCCACCGCCAGGGTGACGAGCAGCCCCAGCGTCGCCGGGTCGAGATCGGGGCGCAGCACCAGGTCGCTGAGCGTCAGCGCGCCGGCCAGCAGCTCCACCGCCAGCATCGCGCCCAGCAGGCTCGACGGGACCCGCCACACCTGCCAGCGGTCGACCCGGAACAACGGGGCGGGCGGCGAGGTCATGCCGCCCCCTCTCGTCGTGCCGCGGGCTGGAGCCGCCGTGGAGGCGGTGGTGCGACCGATCGTAGCGGGCCGCCCGTCGCTCGGAGTGGCCGAAGTCGCCTTTCGCACAGTGCCCCAGCAGCTCACGCCCCGGCCCCGACTACCCTGCGTAATGCCGCGAAGTGGATAGTGCGGAGCGCCTGCACACAATGGTGCCTGCTGCATTGTTCGCACCGGCGTACCGCGCGATTCTGGACCCGCCGCCTATTCGTCGTCCGGCTCCGCCGGCGGCGACCCGTCCGGCAGAGGGTCGCCAGGTGGGGACCGGGAAAGCGCGCCACGCAGGAGTTCGATCACGAAAGCGAGGGTGTCGTGCGCAACTGGGGTTTCTGAGTCCGCCCGGCGGATGTGTCGAATGCATTTCGCGGCCGATCGACAAGGCGAGGGGAGCGATCATGCGCAACTGGGGATTCTGATCTTGCGAAACCGGACCCGCCGGTGACGGGATGCGGCGCGCCGGGTGGTG